>NZ_JBHZTC010000018.1:0-88261 GCF_042879195.1 Kocuria nitroreducens | reverse complement strand
TCATCTGACCCACCCCACCCCACCCCGGGGCCCCCGGCCGCCACGCGACCGGGGGCCCTCCCACGCCACCGTGACACCGCAGCCGCTGCGGAGGGGCACCGGTGGATCTGGTGGTAGGACGGGGTCCACCAGCTGCCGTTCCCTCAGCGCACCGCGCACCCCGTGCGAGAGGTCCACGGCCGGGGAGCAGCGCAGTCCCTCCGCCCTCGGCCCGGCCGCGGGCGTCGGCGAAGACCTGGGGCAGGGACGGTTGGGAAGGGACGCAGCGAAGCACTCGGCCGGTCACGGGACCGGCGCAGTAGGGGCAGCCCCCGTCCGGGGTGGCCACCGGACAAGGACCGGCCCGGGGTACGGGCCGGAGGTCCACGCGAATCACCGTGTGCTCGGTGGCACCACGAGGCACCGGTGTCGGAAGGGTGAGGAGGGCAGTGGCCATGGGGCAGCGGGCCCTCTGGGGTCGACGGCAGGAACGGGGCGAGCGGCTCCGGCCTCTCGCCCCGTTCCTTCCACAAGGGTCAGATCAGGTGATCGGTGAGGTGGCCGGGGGTGCCGAAGCGGTGAGCGGTGATGCTGATCGGCTGCTCGCGCAGGAAGGGCAGCAGGTCCCGTCGTCCGGCCGTGGTGACCAATCCGTCGTAGACGGCCACGTCGGGCCGGCCGCCCAGGTCACGGCGGCACTGCAGGACCGAGAAGCCCGTGGACCGAGAGTGAGGTATTACACCCTGGAGTGCTACGCTGGCCCGCATGAGATGGACGTCCCAGTCTCGCGGGGCTCCGCAGGCCACTACGACGGCAGGACGCAGCACGGACGGTTCTCCTCGGTGGCAGCACGTGGTCATCCTGCGTGGCGTCTCCGACGACGTCGGTCAGCGCATGATCCTCCGGGAGATCGAGCTGGACGCGCCACCGGACGCGATGGCCGGCCCGAGCGGCGCCGGCGAGAACCCGGCACACCGGAGCGTCGACGTCCGGTCCGGAGGCGATGGCAGGATCTCTTCTGCCCGCCGTTCCCGGGCGCACGCAGGACGGTTGCGGCCCCTGCGGGTGGCAGCTCTCCCCGTCCGTGTCCCATCGCCCGCTGTCGATGACCAACCTTTTGCACCCAGGAGCACAGCCATGAATTCCACCACCCTGCCTGCCCAGTCGCCTGTGGTGAGGCCGGCATGAGCGCCTCCCCCACCATGCCGACGGCCGTTCCCCTGGTTCCGCGCGTGGGCGTGGACGAGGCGCTGGAGAGCTTCTTCGGGCCACTGGTCGACGTGCTCGAGTCGATCGTCTTCTTCGCCGTTCCGATCGGCGAGGCCCAGCTGCCGCTGCTGGTCGTGTGGCTCTTCGGCGGAGCCGTGTTCCTCACCGTGCTGGTGGGCTTCAAGCCGTGGCGCGACATGCCGCACAGCCTGCGGATCATCCGCGGGCACTACAACCGCTACGACGACCCCGGGCAGGTCACCAGCTTCCAGGCCCTGGCCACGGAACTGTCCGGCACGGTGGGCCTGGGCAACATCGCCGGCGTGGCCGTGGCCATCTCCATCGGTGGCCCCGGCGCCTCGCTGTGGATCATCTTGGCCGGCCTGCTGGGCATGTCCGTCAAGATGGCCGAGGCCACCCTGGGGCAGAAGTACCGCCGGGTCCACACCGACGGCACCGTCTCCGGCGGACCGATGTACTACCTGCGCGACGGACTGGCCGCCCGCGGGATGCCGCGGCTGGGCAAGGTGCTCTCCTACGCCTTCGCGATCTTCATGATGATCGGTGCCCTCGGGGCCGGCAACGTCTTCCAGGCCAACCAGCTCGCCGCCCAGGTGACCCTGGCGACCGGCGGGGAGGACAGCTTCTTCGCCGGCTCCGCCTGGCTGATCGGCCTCGGTGTGGCTGTCATCGCCGGCGTCGTGATCCTCGGCGGCATCACCTCGATCGCCCGCTGGACCAGCAAGCTCACCCCGCTGATGGCCATGCTCTACCTGGGGTGCGTGCTCGTGATCCTCACCGTGAACATCACCCAGCTGCCCGCGGCGATCGGTCTCATGTTCTCCAGTGCCTTCACCGGGGAGGGGGTCACCGGTGGCCTCGTCGGCGTGGCGATCATCGGCATCCAGCGGGCCGTGTTCTCCAACGCCGCCGGCGTCGGCACGGCCGGGCTCGCCCACTCCGTCACGAAGAACCGCCGCCCGGCCCAGGAAGGCTTCGTGGCCGCCTGGGAACCGTTCATCGACTCCGTGGTGATCTGCACGCTGACCGCCCTTGCCGTCATCGTCACCGGGCAGTACCTGAACACCTCAGGCGACGGCGTCGGCATCACCACCGCGGCCTTCGCCACCGTGAACTCGGTCTTCCCGTACCTGCTGACCGTCTGCGTGGTGCTGTTCGCCTTCTCGACGATCCTGAGCTACTCCTACTACGGCAAGAAGGCCACCGGCTATCTCTTCGGCGACAGCAGGATCGCCGAACGCCTCTACGACCTCGTCTGGGTCGTCATGATCGTGGTCGGCGCCGCCGTCTCCCTGGACACCGTGATCCGCTTCTCCGATGCCATGTTCTTCCTCATGACCGTCCCCAACCTCCTGGGCGTCTTCCTGCTCTCGGGGGTCATCCGGAAGGAGATCTTCGGCCACCGGGAAGACCTCCGCACCGGCCAGCTGCCCCTCGTGGCCCCTGCCGATCGCAGTACCATCATGGGCAACCGAACACCGGACCCCGAGGCGGGGACCACCGCCCGCACCCCGGCCCCGTGACGCCGTCCACCTGCGCTCCGCACTGACGCCCGGCACACCGGGCGGGCACATCGCCCCGGCCGTACCGACCCGCAGCTTCCCCACCACTCCGGAGAGACCACCATGCCCCGCACCACGTCCAGCGACATCACCGTCATCACCGCCGACCAGGTGTTCGACCACCTGCCCATGGGCACGGCCATCACGGCCCTGGAAGAGGCCCTGCAGTCCGGGCTGAACCCGCAGGACGCTCCCGCGCGCAGCAGCGTTCCGCTGGAGAACGGCAGTTTCCTGCTCATGCCCGGCGAGCACGGTGCCTACGCCGGGGTCAAGGTCCTGACCGTGGCGCCGGGCAACTCCGCCCGAGGGCTGCCGAAGATCCAGGGCAACTATCTGCTCTTCGACGCCGACACCCTGCGGCCGCTGGCACTCATCGACGGCGTGGTCCTCACCGCCATCCGCACCCCGGCCATCTCCGCACTGGCCATCGACCGCCTCGCCCCGGCCGAGGCGACCTCCCTGCTCGTCTTCGGCACCGGACCCCAGGCGCTCTACCACGTGCGCGCCGTAGCGGCCGTGCGGGACCTGAAGTCGGTCACCGTGGTGGGACGGTCGGAGGCGAAGACCGACGGTCTGCTCGGGCAGCTGCGCGCCGAGGGTCACGTCGCCCACCGCGGCACCGCCGCCGACGTGGCCGAAGCCCAGCTGATCACCTGCTGCACCAGTGCCCGGGAACCCCTCTTCGACGGTTCCCTCGTGCGCGATGACGCGGTGGTGGTCGCCATGGGGTCGCACGAACCGGATGCCCGTGAGGTCGACGACGCACTCCTGACCCGCAGCACCGTCTACGTCGAGGACGTCGAGACCGCCCTGCGTGAAGCCGGTGACGTGATCATCGGCATCGAGCACGGCACCATCACGCGCGAGGATCTCCACGACCTTCCTTCGCTGATCCGCAACGGGCCGCCCACACGCTCGGGCCCGGCGTTCTTCAAGTCCGTCGGCATGGGCTGGCAGGACCTGATCACCGCCCGCGTCGCCTACGAGAACCTCGCCCCGTCCCAGGCCTGAGCACGTTCGCACCACCCGTGCGCCACCGCACCACGGCATGCACCCCGGAAGGAAGTCATGAGAACGATCGTCATCGGCGCCGGAGCCATCGGGCTCTCCGCGGCCTACTACCTGCGCAAGAACGGGGTCGAGGTCACCGTCGTCGACCCGGCACCCCCCGGCTCCAAGGCCTCCAGCCACAACGCCGGATGGATCGTGCCGAGCATGTCGGCCCCGGTCCCGGCCCCGGGCATGATGCTCCAGGCCCTGCGCTGGATGCTGCGCCGGGACAGCCCCCTCTACGTCACTCCCACCTTCAGCCCGCAGTTCGTCCGTTTCATGGCGCTCATGCTGCGCAACTGCACCACCGCCCGGTTCGAGGCCGGCCTGCATGTCCTGTCGGACCTGAGCGCAGAGACCCTCCAGCTGTTCGACGACCTGGCCGCCGACGGAATCCGGTTCGAAACCCACGCCGACCCCCTGACCATGCTGTTCCAGGAGCCCCAGAAGCTGGAGGCGCACGCCGTGGAGCTCGAGACCGTGGCCGAGCGCATTCCCGGCTTCTCCTGGCGGGCCCTGGACCGCCAGGACCTCGCCCGGGAGATGCCTCTCGTTTCCGGCGGGGTCGCCGGCGGGCTGCAGAGCTTCGGCGACCGCTCCCTGGATCCCGCCTCGTTCACCGCCGGACTCGCCGCGGCCTGCACGCGCGACGGCGTCGAGTTCCGCCTCGGCCGCCCAGCGGCCCTGCAGCAGGAACCGGACTCCTCCGTCTCGGTTGTCGTCGATGGGGAGGTGCTGCACGCCGACCGGATCGTCGTGGCCGCCGGTGTGTGGACCAACCGGGTCCTGGCCGGCATCCACGAGAAGGTCGCCGTCCAGGCGGGCAAGGGCTACGGCTACGATCTGCCGCTGCAGCCCGACGGCCCCACGCACCCCCTGTACCTCGCCGAGGCCAAGGTCGCCATCACCCCACTGGACACCAAGGTCCGCATCTCCGGGACCATGGGCTTCGGCGGGATCGACGAACGCATCAACTCCGTCCGGGCCGGCGGCATCCTCACCAGCCTCCCGTCCTACTTCACGGCGTGGCCGGACCTTTCCGAGAAGCCCCAGCCGTGGACCGGACTGCGTCCCATGACCCCGGACGGGCTGCCGATCATCGGCCCCCTGCGGCGCCGGCCGCACGTTCTGGTCGCCACCGGCCACGCCATGCTGGGCATCAGTCTCGCCCCGCCCACGGGACGGTTGATCGCCGAGATGGCGACCGGCCACGCTCCGGGCCGCCATCGAGCCAGTCTGGCCGCCGACCGCTTCTGACCTGCGGCGCGACGCTGCCGTCGCCGGCCGGCTGGACAGGCATCCCGCCCCTGACCACCCCCCGGCTATGGTGGGCGTGAAACCTTGCACACGAGAAATGGGGAGAAGATGTGGGCGTTCCTCTGACGTGGAACGACAGTCCAGCACAGGCTGTTGCGACGCAGAGCTTCCGGGAGCAGGCCGCCCGGATCATCCGCGCTCAGATCGTCTCGGGGCGACTTGAGCCGGGGTCCATGTACTCCATCGGGGAGATCGCCGAGAAGCTCAATGTCTCGATCACCCCCGTGCGCGAGGCACTGCACGACCTGGCCCGGGAAGGCCTGATCGAGATGAAGCGCAACCGTGGCTTCCTCGTGCGCACGCCCTCCAACAAGGAACTCGACGACATCGTGCAGATCCGCGCCATGCTCGAAGTCTCCTCGGTGCGCGAGATCACCGAACGGGCACTCATCGCGGACTTCGCTGCCCTTCGGCACTTGAGTCGCAAGACCGAGATGTCCGCACGGGCCGGGGAGTGGATCGGATTCCTGGACACCGATCGGGAATTCCACCTGGCGATCCTCGCCGCCCTCGACAACCCCAAGCTCCTGGAGATCGTCGGCTCCCTGCGCGACCAGAGCCGACTCTTCGGTCTGGACAAGATGGCCGGATCGGCCCACTTCCTGCAATCCACCAGGGAGCACGAGCTGCTGCTCGATGCCATGGAAGCTCAGGACCCGGAACGAGCGGCATCGATCATGGCCACCCACCTGCGGCACGTCCGGGGTATCTGGGCCGGCCGGACCGAACCCGATCAACCACGGTGAGGACGAACACCCGTCAGACCGCCCGCCGAGGGCAGGTTCGCGACGCCTCCGTCCGCGGCACCGAGCGCTCCAGCCGGTCCGGCGTCGCGGATCTCAGGAGCGGCGCAGGGCCTGTGCGACCCGGTGTGCCTCCGCGTAGGCCCCGTGCGTGCCTGCCGTGGAGGAGGTGTAGTCGCCGGCGAAGTGCATCGCCCCCACCGGGCGCTGCAGGGCCGGCAGCGCCCGCGCTCGCTGAGGCGTGAGCAGCGAGAAGCAGTGCTCCCAGGACTGTCCGTGCACTCCGAGGATGTGACCGCGGAGCTCGGGGACGACCGTGAGGAAGTCCTCGACCCACTCCTCGATCAGTGCGGGGTCCTGGGCGAAGCCCGGCAGGTACCCCGCCGAATTGCCGTAGCAGACGAACCGGACGATGTCCGGACCGGTGGCGGGGCCGGGCACGGGGTTGATGACGGCGTCGAACCGGGTGCCGACGGTCGTCAGGAAGGACCACTCCTTGAGCTGGGGGGCCTGACCGGCGTCGGCCACGATGTTGAGGGTGGTGCTCCCCGGGGTGCTGACCTGGGTCAGGGCCTCGGTCTTCCAGTCCGGCAGCTCACGGCAGAGGCGGCCGACCACGGGCGCCGGAACGGCCATCACCACCTGGCGGGCGCTCACCGTGACATCCTTGTTCGCCGTGGTGGCGCGGAGCCGGTAGAGCTCGGCATCGGCATCGAATTCCACGGCGGTGACGCAGGTGTCCAGGTGCACGGTGCCTTCCGGCAGCCGTCGGCTCATGGCTGCGGGAATGGCCTGCATCCCCTGCGCGGGATAGAAGCGGTTGTTCTGTTCCCGGGCGAGGTAGCTGGCGAAGTACCGCAGGGCATACTTGGCCGACAGTTCCGTGGGCCGGCCCACGGAACCGCCCTGGACGGCCGCTGCCAGGATCGCGACGACCTCGGGGTCCAGGCCGGCGAAGGACTCCGCGACCGTGCGGTGCTCCAGCTCGTCGGCCTCCGAACCGATGGATCCGTCGGCGGTGAAGGCGGTGTACTCCTCCACGGCCCGGGCCAGGAAGGCGCGCAGCTGCTGCTGGGCGTGGGCCGGCAGCGGCAGGGCGTCCACGACGCTGTCGTTGTCGGTGGACACCGCGGTGGTCCCGCCGAAGTGGATCCCGTAGGTCGTGGGGCGGAACGGCACCAGTTCCAGGCCCAGTTCGGTGGCCAGCGTCTCGGCCATGGTGTCTTTGTAGACGAACAGCGCCCCGGTGTTGGCCGGCACGCCGGCCACGGGGACGGTCTTCGTCCGGCCGCCCACCTCGGCGCCGGACTCCAGGACGCGGACGTCGAGCCCGGACTCGCGCAAGAAGTAGGCCGTGCCGAGGCCGGCGGGCCCTCCGCCCACCACCACGACGTCGTGCGTTTCACTCATGGGTGCGCCTCATCAGGGTAGCGATCCGACAGTGTCTGGAGGAGCTGGGGAACATGGCTCGGAGCCCAGGAACTCCCTGGGCAGACGTTCCACCGGGTGCCCGGGAATGTGCACGTCCTCTCCAGCCCCGCTCCCCGGGCCGAGTCGTCGGGGAGTCGACGGTAAGGAGTGGTAGGGGGATGAATGCCCGGGCGTCACCACGCACCGGGCATTCATCCCCCGGTCTCTACGAGGCGGCCTGGACGTCCGCGGCGGAGGCCGGCAGGCCGGCCTCCTCCAGGGCCTGCTCGAGCGAGCCGTCGGCGCGCATCTCCTCGACCACCTGGTTGACGGCGTCGCGCAGCTGGGTCCGGCCCTTGTGGACGAGCACGGCCGTGCGGGCCTGGCCCACGGAGGCCTCGACGCGCTCGTCGGGCTCCATGAGCTCGACCTGGAGCTCGGAGTCGTCGTTGGACTCCACCAGGTGCTTGGCGGCACCGTAGGTCACCACCCCGGCGTCGGTGCGGCCGGAGCGCACGTCCTGGTAGACGGCCTGCTCACTGGCGTAGAGCTTCACCTGGCTGCCCAGCACGCTCTGCAGGTCCTCCACCCAGAGGTAGCCCTGAGGGGTTCCCACGGTCTTGCCCTCGAGCTGGTCCAGGGAGGTCGCCCCGTCAGCGGTCAGCAGCGCCATCTGGTCGATGTAGACGGGATCGCTGAGTTCGAACTCCCGGCCGCGCTCCTCGTTGATGTACCAGTTGCCGGCAGTGAGATCGGCCGAGCCGTTGCGGACCGATTCGACGACGGCGGTGATGCTGGTGACCTGCACTTCCGGCTCCAGGCACAGTCGCTCCGCGACCTCGGCGATCAGGACTCCGTCCACTCCGGAGAGCTCGTCACCGGCCATGGACACGTACGGCGGATACTCCTGGACGGCTGCGGTGAGCTTGCCCTCTTCGGCGGTCTGGACGTCGGCCACGATGGGCTCGCAGTCCTCGGCGACGGTGGAGGTTCCTCCTCCGCCGCAGGCCGCCAGGGGCACGACGGTGGTCAGGAGAAGTGCCGAGGCTGCGAAACGGGTGCGGTGCATGGTGATCCTCATTCAGGTGTTGGGCTAGCTCATACGGTTCTGGACGGTGTTGACCAGGTGGGACACCGCGATGGAGATCGCGGCGTACATCAGGCCGGCAAGGAGGAAGACGCTCAGGAACTCGAAGGTCACGGAGCCGATCTGGTAGGCCCTGTTGAGCAGCTCGGGCAGGGCAATGGCGTATCCGAGGCTGGTGGCCTGGAAGATGATGACGCTGTAGGACATGAGGGGAGGCGTGATGGCGCGGATGGCCTGGGGCAGCACGATGAACCGTGCTTCGTCACGCCAGTTCATGCCCATGCTCTGGGCGGCCTCGATGTGTCCGCGGGGGACGTTGAGAATGCCGGCCCGGAAGATCTCGCTGGTGTAGGCGCCGGTGCTGAAGGCGATGCCCGCCACGGCCGCGGCGTAGGAGGACAGGGTCAGGCCTGCGTCCGGCAGACCGAAGTAGGCGAGGTACAGCACCACGAGCAGGGGAATGCCCCGCCCCAGTTCGACCAGGACGATGGTGGCGAGGCTGACGACCCTGGACGAGGCGAGCATTCCGAAGGCCAGCAGCAGACCGAACGGCAGACCGACCAGCAGGCTGAGCCCGGTGACGGCGAGGCTGACCTGGAGTCCGGAGAAGAGGGTCGGGAGCCAGGTGATCCATTGATCCAACATGTTTACACCGCGCTTCGGGTTCGGATGAAGCTGTCAGCCCGCCGGGCCAGCAGCGCGACCGGGATGCTGATGATGAGATACACCAGGCCGGCCGCGAAGAAGATCGGCAGGCCCGGGTTGCCCTGCTGGTTGAGGGTCAGCGCCTGGAACGCGATGTCGGTGACCCCGATCACGGAGGCGATGGCCGAGTCCTTGATCAGGCCCACGGCGAAGCTGGCGGAGGGCGGGAGTGCCACACCGATGCCCTGCGGGGCGATGATCCGCCAGAAGGTGTCACGGCCGCTGAGACCGAGGGCACCTGCGCCCTCCCACTGGCCTTCCGCCACCGACTGGATGCCCGCCCGGTAGTTCTCGGCCAGGAAGGCCGTGGCGACCGCTCCCAGCGCCACGGACGCCGCCAGGACCGGTTCCAGGTTGACGTACCGGCCCAGGCCGTAGAAGAGCAGGAGCATCCAGGCAATGGGAGGAATGCCACGGACCACTTCCACGTAGGCGGTCCCCAGCCACCGCAGCGGTGCCACCTGCGACAGGCGCATCAGCGCCACGGGGATCCCGCAGACCGCGCCGATGGTGAAGGCGGCCACGGTGATGATGAGCGTGGTCCACAGGCCCTGCAGAAGAAAAGGAATCGCGTCGATCACCTTTCCAGCACCGCCTCGAGGAAACGCTGGGTCCGCTGGTGCTGCGGCGCCCCGAAGACCTGCTCGGGCGGACCCTGTTCCACGATCGCGCCGTCGGCCATGAACACCGTGCGGTTGGAGACCCTGCGGGCGAAGGACATCTCGTGGGTGACCACCAGCATCGTCATTCCGATGGAGGCGAGTTCCTGCATCACGGCCAGGACCTCACCGCCGAGTTCGGGGTCGAGGGCCGAGGTCGGCTCGTCGAAGAGCATCACTGACGGGTCCAGAGCCAGCGCGCGGGCGATGGCAATGCGCTGCTGCTGGCCACCGCTGCACCGGGTGGGGCGCGCGTCGGCCTTGTTGGCCAGGCCCACCCGCTCCAGCAGTTCCATCGCCCGGGTCTCCGCCTCCGCCTTCGAGCGCCCCAGGACCCGTTCCTGCGGCAACGCCACGTTGCGCAGCACGCTCAGGTGCGGAAAGAGGTTGAAGCCCTGGAACACCATGCCCACCTGACGACGCAGCGCTATGAGCTCCTGACGGGTGGGCTTCGACGCCACGGCCACCGCCGGCTTGCCCTCCAGCAGGAGTTCACCGGAAGAGGGGACCTCCAGGTAGTTCACGCATCGCAGGAGCGTGCTCTTGCCGGCCCCGCTGGGACCGATGAACGCGACGACCTCGCCGTGGGCGACCTGGACGGAGACGTCCTTCAGGACGGTGACCCCGTTGAACTCCTTGTGGATGTCCCGGAGCTCCAGCTGCGGTGTCGGTGGTGCCGGGGTGGGTGCGCTGTTGTTCACAACAGGGTCCGCTTTCTTCTCGGTCGTGACGGGCACGGATCGATGCTTGCGTGCCGTACGGGGCAAGGGCTGCTGGACGTTCATCGGACGGTTCCCTCCAGGGTGCATGTACAGGCAGAGCAGTTCGTCCACGGGCTCTCTCGGCGTCATCCGCTCCGGAGGATGTGTCCCACGTCACGCTAAATCTAATATTTGATCAAGTATCAGTCAATGGTGCGGCGTTAACGATGTGTAAATCCGGATGACCCATGGACCATCTCCCGCACTGCACCGCGGCTGCGGTGGACAGCGCCTCCTGAGCGGTACGCGCGCGAGCCACGGTGCGCGGACCGCTGCAGTGGCCCTCCCGCCGGCGACCGTGACCGCCCCTGATCCGGCCGCCGCGCCCGACAGGAACGGACCGGCCCGGTGTCAGAGCTTGAGAGCGGGAGCGTGCAGGGCGCCGGTCGTGTCCTCTTGGGCTCCCCAGATGTCCCCGACGGTGAACCCGTCCGGGAAGGGATCGTCCGACTGGAGCACGTAGGTGCAGTAGCCGGTGATCCATGCCCGGCCGCTGATGGTGGGGACGACGCCGACGCGGTCGCCGATCCGGACCTCCCTGACGAGCTCGCCCGTGTAGACGTGGCCGAGGATGCCTTCGTGCCGGAAGGGCTGGTGGAGCTGGAGCTCCCCCTTGGCGTGCAGGGCTGCCATCTTGGCGCAGGTGCCGGTGCCGCAGGGGCACCGGTCCACGCCACCGGTCCAGGAGGCGGGGGTGTCGAAGTCGATCGGGCCGCTGGCGACCATCACGGCGTTCTTCCGGTCCGCGTGCGGGTTGTCGGTGGGCCCGGACAGCTGAGCGATCGTGATGCCGATGCCTGGGTAGTCCGGATGTTCTACCGGCAGCTGGTCCTGGGCCGCCTTCAGGATCAGGGCGGCGGTGCGGGTGATGTCGCGTCCTCGGCCGGGGACGAGCTCGAGGGAGTCGAACTGGTTCACGTCGGCGATCACGTAGAACATGCCTCCCCATGCCACGTCGACGGTGACCTGGCCGAGTTCGGGCACCTCGATGACAGCGTCCTGGTAGACCGAGAAGGCAGGCACGTTCTCGAAGGTGACCTCCTGCACCCTGCCGTCGCGGCATCGGGCGCTGATGGCGATCAGTCCGGCCGGGGATTCGAGCGTGAACTCCGTCACGGGCTCCTGCATCGGGATCATCCCGGTCTCCAGCAGGACCGTGGCGACCGCGATGGTGTTTCCGCCGCTCATCACCGGGTACTCGATCTGCTCCATGATGATGAACCCGGCGGCCGCCTCGGGGTGCTTCGGCGGGACGATCAGGTTGCAGCACAGCGGCGGGTAGCCGCGGGGCTCACGGAGCATGAGCTTGCGCAGCTGGTCGTCGTTCTCCTGCAACCACTTCATCTGCTCGTAGACGGTGCTGCCGGGAATGGGGGGAACACCGCCGGTGATGACGCGCATGGGTTCACCGGAGTGGGTCTCGACAGTCTGGATCGTTCGCTGGACTGACATGTGCTCTTCCTTCGTGACGGTGGGTCGCGCTGTGCTCGCTGATAGGGGATGCGGTGGTGCCGGCCGGTGACCCGTGGGGCCTACTGCGCTGCGACCGCCGTGCGCAGCTGCTCGAGCAGGTCGGCGGTGATCTCCACGGAGTCCGGCAGCGAGGTGAGCTCCACGGCCGGGAGGCGCACCTGGTGATCGTGGCGCAAGGACTCGAACTGGCGGGACAGCCGTTCCACCGAGCCGGGGAACAGCGCAGGATCGATGCTGAGCAGGAACACGCCGATGCCCGGGGAGGTGTCACCATGGTCGAACGGTGCGGCGTCGAGGGAGAAGGCGGCGCCCGAGAGCGTGGCGAGGATCTCGCCCAGCAGGGCGATGTTCCCCCCGCGGTGGCTGCCGAACGGCAGCAGGGTGCCCTGCACCGCCAGGGCCGCGTCCTGGGTCTGCTCACCGTCCGGGCCCAGCGCCCAGCCCGCCGGGATGGGCTCGCCGGTCTCAGCGGCTCGTCGGATGTTGACGAACGCGGTGGCGGAGGAGGCCTGGTCGATCACGATCGGCAGCTGTCCCGGCCGCGGGATCCCGTAGGCCAGTGGGTTGGTGCCGAGGATGGGGTGGGGCGCACCGCCCAGCGACATTAGGGCCGGGCTGTTCGCCATCGCCAGGGCGAGGAAGCCCTGCTGGGCGAGTCGGCGTGCATAGTAGCCGAGTTCACCGCAGGTGAAGGAGTTCTTGATCCACAGGGCGGCGATGCCGGCTTCTCGGGTAGCGTCGTGCAGCTGCTCGGATGCTTCGACGAACGCCGTCTGGCCCAGTCCCTGCGCGGCGTCGACATCGATCACGGCCGGCGCGGCGCGCCGCACCACGGGCCGGGAGACGGTCTCGATGCGTCCGTGCTGGTAGCCGTCGAGGTAGTCGAACAGGTGCCCCACCCCGACGGCTCGGTTGCCGACGAGCTCGGCTTCGACGGTGGCCTCGGCCAGGACGTGGGCGTCCCGGGAGTCCACGCCGACGCGCAGGAGCGCGTCGTGACAGAGCTCGGTGAGTGCGTCACGGTGAATGGTGACCATGGGGAAACGATCCTCTCGGTGCTGTGGTGTCGACAACTGTGCGGTGCGCTGACGTCCGTCGGCGTGGGGTTTCCCTGTGCTGAACCCGCTCGACCGGGCTGCGCTGCGGTGCGGTCTGCGGGCACCCGGCCCGCTCGGAGCCGAGTGCCCGCATGCCGGCCGGAGACGCGGACTACTTCATCCTGTGGCCCATGATGGTGCTGCGGTCGGCGCGGGGCACGACCTTCAGCTGGCCGGTCCGGACGTCCTCCCGGTGGCCGAAGATCTCCCGCCGGACCACCTTCGAGAGCAGGTAGAGCCCGATGATGTTGGGGAAGGTCATCAGGAAGAACGTGGCGTCGGCGAGGCGGATCACGGTGTTCAGGGAGATGGCGGCACCGACCACGATCCCGAGCACCCACAGGACGTCGTAGACCCGTTCGGCCACCGGGCTGTCCCCGAAGACGTATCCCATGGCCTTCTTGCCGTAGTAGGAGTAGCTCAGCAGCGTCGAGAAGGCGAAGAGCACCACGCACAGGGTCAGGAGATACGGGAAGACCGAGTTCACGGTGGCGAACGCGGCAGAGGTCAGTCCGACACCGTCGGCGGTGGTGTTCTGGTACTGACCGGTGATGATGATCGCCAGCGAAGTCATCGTGCAGACGACCACGGAGTCGATGAACGGCTCCCAGGCGGCCACGAAGCCCTCCTGGGCCGGACGGCGGTTCTTCGTCACCGCGTGGGCGAGCCCGGCCGTGCCGACACCCGCGGCGTTGGAGAACAGTGCCCGCTGGATGCCGATGATGGCCACGCCCAGGAAGCCACCGGCGACGCCCTCGCCCGTGAAGGCGCTGGTGATGATGAGGAGGACGGTCTCGGGGATCTCGGTGAAGTTCATGGCGAGGATCACGAGCACGCAGCCGACGTAGAGGATGGCCATCAGCGGGACCAGCTTGCTCGTCCACTTGGCGATGGAGGTGATGCCACCGAAGATCACGGCCGCGACGGCGGACGCCACGATCACGCCGATCAACCACGCGGAGCCGGCGAAGAAGCTGTTCTCCCCGCCGGTCGCGTTGATCACCTGGGCGGCGAGCTGGTTGGCCTGGAAGAGGTTGCCGGCACCGAGGGCGCCGAGCATCATGAAGATCGCGAACGCGAACGCGAGCACCTTGCCCAGCCGCGGCAGCCCGAGCTCGGCCAGGCCGTCGCGCAGGTAGTACATGGCTCCGCCGGACACGGTGCCGTCCTCGTGGACGTGGCGGTACTTCTGGCCCAGGGTCGCCTCGGCCATCTTGACCGCCATGCCCAGCAGACCCGCCAGGACGATCCACGCTGCGGCACCGGGTCCGCCCAGGGAGATCGCCACGGCCACACCGGCGATGTTGCCCAGACCGATCGTGCCGGAGAGCTCGGTGGCCAGGGCCTGGAAGCTGGTGACCTGTCCGGGGTCGTCGTAACGGTTGTGATGACCGCGCACGATCTGGAAGCTGTGCCGCAGGTCGCTGAGGGGCTTGAAGCCCAGCCAGATGGTGAAGAAGATGCTGGTGCTCAGGATCCAGATCACCAGCAGCGGCACGTCGACCCCGGCGATGGGCACGGCGAAGAAGACGATCGCCTCCAGCACGTCGACGACCGGGCCGAGGAGACTGTCCAGTGCCTGGTCGACGGAGACCTGAGGCAGGACGGGCAGGGCGGAGTGAACACTCACGTGAGCACCTCCGAGGTGAGAGGCAGGGAAAGGACGGCAGGTTTCACGGCGGTGCTCCTCGAGGTGCGGATGGTTGATCACGGACGGTCGACGGCGAAATCAATACGGAGATCCGAAGCCTGCGGACGACGGCGGTCTGAACGACCACTCCCTGCCAGGTACTCAGGGACCAGCGAAGCACTGGACGAGTGAGGCGAGGTTGCGGACCGGGCACCGAGTGTGGTGACTGCCGGACCTTCTCGTCTCGCGCGGTCCCTGCGGCCAGGAGCGACGTGCACTCCTGGCCGCAGGGACCGCGACGGATTGCTTGCGACCTACATCTCGCCCATGGTGCTACATCTCACCCATGCTCAGGTAGGGGTAGCGCCAGTCCTGGGCGGGAGTCATGTTCTCGTGGACGAACCGACCGCTGATCCAGCGCTGCAGCGCCAGCCGGGAGCCGGTCTTGTCGTTGGTTCCCGAGGCCCGCCCGCCGCCGAAGGAGACCTGGCCCATCAGGGCGCCGGTGGTTTTGTCATTGATGTAGGTCATCCCCGCGGTGTTGCGCAGCACGTCCAGCGCGTGGGAGATCGCGACCCGGTCGGAGGCGAAGACAGCCAGGGTGAGGGCGTAGGGGCTGGCCCTGTCGACCAGCTCCAGGATGCTGTCCCACTCCTCGTCCTCGAAGACGTAGACGCTCAGCAGCGGCCCGAAGAACTCCTCGGACATCGTGAACGCCTCCGGATCCGTCGTCTCGAAGAGGGTCGGGTCCACGAACCAGCCGGTCTCGGGGCGGACGGTCCCTCCGGCCAGCAGGGTGTGGCTGTCCAGCCCCTTCGCCTTCTCGATGACGCCCTCCAGGCGTCGCAGGGCGTTCTCGTCGATGACTGCGCCGACATAGGTCTCGTGCTTGGTGGTGTCGCCCACCGGCAGGGACTTCACCGTCTCGACGAGGTCGTCCTTGATCTCGTTCCAGATGCTGCGTGCCACGTAGGCCCGGGAGGTCGCCGAGCACTTCTGCCCCTGGTACTCGTAGGCACCGCGCACGAGGGCGATCTTCACCGCCTGAGCGTCCGCGGTGGGGTGGGCCAGCACAGCGTTCTTGCCGCCGGTCTCTCCCACGAGACGCGGGTAGGCCTTGTAGCGGTCGATGTTGCCGGCCGCGGTCTTCCACAGGGAGCGGAAGACCTCGGAGGAGCCGGTGAAGCTCAGTCCGGCGAAGTCCTCGTGCGACATGGCCGTGTCGGAGACGTCCCGGCCGGAGCCGTGGACCATGTTGATGACACCGGGCGGAAGGCCTGCCTCCTCGAGCAGACGCATGACCACGTCGTTGCTCAGCGCCGCCTTCTCCGAGGGCTTCCACACCACGGTGTTGCCCAGCAGGGCAGGGGTCGTGGGGAGGTTCGCGCCGATGGCGGTGAAGTTGAAGGGCGAGACGGCCAGGACGAAGCCCTCGAGAGGCCGCTGGTCGATGAGGTTCGTCTCTCCCTGCAGGGCCGGCGGCTGGTCCTGGTAGATCTGCTGGGCGAGGTGGGCGTTGTACCGGAAGAAGTCCGCGGTCTCGCAGGCCGCGTCGATCTCCGCCTGGTGGAAGGTCTTGGACTGGCCCAGCATCGTGGTGGCCACGAGCTCGTCGCGGTACTTGCCCGCGGCCAGGTCGGCGGCGCGCAGGAACACGGCAGCCCGGTCCCACCAGGGGGTGCGCGACCAGTCGTGATGGGCTGCCAGAGCCGCATCGATCGCCGAGCGCGTGGTGGCCTCGTCGGCCAGGGAGATCCGGCCGAGCACCTTCGCGTGGTCGTGCGGGGACACGACGTCCTGGGTCTCCTCGCTCGTGGTCCAGTTGCCGTTGATGTAGTGCGGCAGGTCCCGCACCTGGCTGCTGATCCGGGCGATCTCCTCCTGCACCGCCTTCGACTCCGGGGAGCCGGGCGCGAAGTCGCGGGTCGGCTCGTTGTGCGGGGCGGGAACCCGGAAGTTACCGGCCATGCTGACAGACTGCTGAGTCAAAGTTCTTTCCTTTTCTTGGGTGGGGTCCGCTGTGGGTCAGCGGACCGGCTGGTGGATCTCCATGCCGAACGGATGGCACGGAGGATGATCGGTGGTGGGTCAGGACGGCCGTACCGGCATCCGTCCGGTGACCGCCTTCGAGACGTCCTCCCGGGACGTTGCCCGGTCGGCGGTCTTCAGGTCGTCCTGGGACTGGAGTCGCTTCTCCAGCCGGCGGCGAGCGCTGGCCAGAGAAGCTTCGGTGACGGCCACGGCTGCCGGGACGTCGCGCGAGCGGGCTGCTTCGACGAGCTGCGGCTGGAAGGACCACAGTGACGAGTCGTCGTGCTCGAGGGCCTCGGTCGCGCCGATGACCTTGTACGGCCGGCACTGCCTCCACAGCGTCTCCATCATGGTCATCGCCATGGCGTTGCCCGCCGCTCGGTAGAGGGTCCCCAGGACGGCTTCGTCCTGGTCCAAGGCCTCCGACACCCGGTGCTCCGCCACGGCCTGCTGCATCAGGGCGCAGGCCTCCTCCATCTGCCGGACGTGCTCATCGGTGACCCTGCCGGCACCGCGGCGGGTGGCCTCGACCTCCAGGGTGGTTCGCACGTCGTAGATGTCGATGAGCTCCTCGACGGTGAACTTCTTCACCACCGCCCCCTTGTGGGGGACGCGCGTGGCCAGTCCGGCCTCCTCCAGGCGCCGGATGGCCTCACGCACGGGCATCATGCTCGTGCCCACCATGTCGGCGAGCTCCTGGTTCCGCAGCGGGGTCCCTGCCGCCAGATCCCCGGCGAAGATGGCCTGCTGCAGTGCCTCGTAGACCTGGTCGGCCATCAGCATGGGCGTGACCGTGAACTTCGATTGACGTGCCATGTCAGTGCTCTTTCTGGGATAAAGAACCGGGAGGGCTTCCACCAGGGGACCTGAGGTCATCATCCCCCGCGAAGCCGTTTTTTGATCAATGATCCTTCGACTCCCTGCGTCTGGCCCTTCCCCGGCACGTCGCTCGATCGGCGCTGGACCCTGCGACTACCCTCCGACGAGCGAGCGGAGGAAGAACAGCAGGTTGGCCGGCCGCTCGGCCATCCGTCGCATGAGGTAGGGGTACCACTGGGTGCCGTACGGCAGGTACACGCGGACCCGGTAGCCCTCGCGGACAAGCTGCTCCTGCAACGAACGGCGAACCCCGTAGAGCATCTGGAACTCGAAGCTCTTCTTGTCGAGCCCCAGCTTCCGAGCGGTGTCCTTGACGAGATCGATGCACTGGTCGTCGTGGGTGCCGAACGCCGGGTCGGGCAGGTTCTCCAGCGCCCACCGGGCGAGGAAGTCGTACTGAGCAGTGACCTCCTCGGGCTTGCGCAGGGCATCGCTGACGGATTCGTCGAACGCCCCCTTGACCAGACGGATCCGGGGGCGGATCTCGGTGAAGGAGAGCAGGTCCTCGGGAGTCTGGCGCATGTTCGCCTGGATCGCCAAGCGCGTGCGGGGGAACTCGGGCAGGATGTCCTTGAAGATGGCCAGGGTGTCGCGGCCCACGGAACTCTGTTCCATGTCCATCTCGACCTCGGTCCCCTCCTCCTGGGCGGTTTCCAGCAGCCGTCGCAGATTCTGGGCGCACTTCGCCGGATCGATCATGATTCCCAGCTGAGAGAGCTTGACGGACACCGTGGACCCCGGCACGCGCCCGGGAATGGCCCGCAGGGCCTCGATGTACTCCTCGGTGGCCTGCTCCGACTGGGCGAAGTCGGCGACCTGCTCACCCAGCAGGTCCAGGCTGACATCGATCTGCAGCTGGTTCAGCTTCTCGGTGGCGAGCAGCGCCTCCTCCAAGGTGGTGCCGGCGACATAGCGCTCCACGAGCGGTCGGGTGAGGGGGTTGGAGGACGCGAGAGTCTCCAACTTCTTGTTCTCTGCCGCGTGGAGCAGAACACGATTAGGCATGGTGGTTCCTCGCTGGATGTCGGGCCTCTGGAATGGGACTGCTGTGGTGGCAGGCCAGCCCCGAGAACCCGAGTGTGTGATCCGCCTCTCAAACGGAATGCTCCCACCGTACTTTTTGATCAAATATCAGGCAAGGGGGTACGGGGAACTTCTTGTGCGCGACATCCAGCTGTTACACGGAGCCCAGGGTGCGACGACGCACCGTGGGCCCCGCTCGGGGCGTCGTCGCCCCCAGATGCTGACCGATCAGGACGAAGCCCCACCGCACCGTCCTGGACGCCCTGCCGGCCGGCAAGGGGCCCGCTCCCCCGCAGACCTGTGCGGACTTCGCAGCCCGGGGCACCCAGAAGGTCACCCCCCCGGACCCGCTGACCCGAGGCCCCTCGTCGATGACGGGGACCCGAGGGGCGCGCGCCTGCGGGCGAGGCCGGATTTCCACAGGGCGGGAAGAATGGACGACAGAGGCGCGGGGGCGCGAAGCGGATTCTCAGGGCGTCTGCCCCATGAGCTCACCCAGGACCTTCGCCAGCGCGGCGGCCCCGGTCTCGGCATCGGCATCCTCCACGTGCTCCTCGGGGGAGTGGGAGATGCCGCTGGGGTTGCGCACGAAGAGCATGGCGGTGGGCACGGACGCCGCCAGCACGCCGGCGTCATGGCCGGCTCCGGTGTCCAGCACGGGGGCCTCGGGCAGCCACTGGCGCAGCTGCTTCTCCAGGGGCTTGTCGAAGTGCACGGTCGGGCTCACGGACTCCTCGTGCAGTTCGACCCGGCATCCTTCTTCGGCAGCCACCTGCTGGGCGTGCTGCAGGATCGTCTCGACCAGAGCTGCGGTGACGGCGTCGTCCGGATGGCGTACGTCGAGCCAGAAATCGACCCTCGAGGCGATGACGTTGGACCCGCCTGGAACGGGCTGGAGCTTGCCAACGGTGGCGCGCGCCTGCGACTGCCGTTTCGCCGTGTCGCGGATGTCGACGACGACACGGGCCGCCGCGACCATCGGGTCCGCGCGGTCGAGCATGAGCGTGGTCCCGGCATGGTTGCCCTGCCCGTGGACGCTCAGTTTCCACCGGCCGTGACTGACGATGGACGAACCGATGGCCACGGGGCGGTCGAGGTCGATCAGGCCTCGTCCCTGTTCGACGTGGAGCTCGACGAACATCCCGATCTGGGACAGGGCCTCGTCGTCGCGACCCACGAACCGGGGATCCACGCCGTTGGCGGCGGCGAGGTCGGCGAAGGTATTGCCGTCGTGGTCCCGCAGGTTGCGCACTGTGTCCGGGTCGATCGAGCCGGTCATCAGCAGAGAGCCCAGGCAGGGCCGTCCGAATCGGGAGCCCTCCTCCTCGGGGAACACCGCAATGGCCAGAGGCCGGTGGGGAACGACGCCGCGGGCCTTGAGCAGGTCCACGGCGATCAGGGCGGAGACGACACCCAAGGGCCCGTCGAAGGGGCCGCCTCCGGGCACCGAGTCGAGATGGCTGCCGGTGACGACGGCATCGTGGCGTGTCCTGTCGGGCGTGTCCCACCATGCCCAGGTGACGCCGTTGCGGTCGGTGTGCACGTCCAGGCCTCGCTGCTGCGCCTGGGCGACGAACCAGTCGAGCAGCTCGTGCTCGCTGCGGGAGAACACCGGCCGGGTGTAGCCCCCACGTCCGGAGTCCCGCCCGGTGTCGGCGATCTGGCCCAGCAGTCCCGTGACGGTGTCCTGCGTGAATACGGTCTCTGTCATGGAGTGACTTCCCTCGTCCTGATCGGTGGTTGCGGTGTGCCTACTGGGTCTGCAGATCGCGGTTGAAGACCCGGAAGATCTCCGGCACACCGGCCCGGCCGGTGGCCAGGTCGGCGGCCATCTCCCCGATGAGGGGGGCGAACTTCCCCCCGTGGCCCGAGCACGGGGAGACCACCGTGATGTTGTCGACGGTGTCGAGCACGAAATCCTCGTTCGGGGTGTTGGTGAACAGGCAGGTGGTCTCCGCGTAGGGCTCGGGCACCACACCGGGAAGGTAGCGCTCGGCGTAGTCCACCACCCGTTGCCGGTTGGCCTCGTCCATGAGCTGGTCCTGGGTCTGCGCGGAGGACAGGATCTTCCCGCCGTTGAACTGGGCGACCTTCTGACCGTGGAACTGGGCGTCGCGGCCCCCGGGCAGACCGTAGGCCTGCATGTTCTCACTCTTGTGGATGAACGTCGGCCACGGCGTTGCCGAGGGCTCCGGGACCTCCCGGTAGGGGAAGTGGTAGGCCTGTTCCTGGCGCACCTGCAAGGAGGGCATCTGCTGCCGGAGGGCGGCGGGAAGGCTCAGATCGCCCAGCAGGGCCGGCAGCCACCCACCGGCGCACACGATGATGCGCTCGGCCTCCACGACCTCACCGGTGGAGGAGGACAGGCGGAAGCCGTTCGCCGACCGCGTCACCTCGCGGAGCTCCCACCCGGTCCTGACCTGCGCCCCGTGGGCGACGGCGAGCTCGATCATCGTGCTGACCGTGGTCTCGGCATCGATGACCCCGGCGCCGGGGTGCCACAGCACTTCGGTGTCGAACGCCAGCTGCGGCCAGCGCTGCTGGGCTTCCTCGGGGGGCAGCACCTCGTGCTCCACCCCCACCGCCTGCAGGACCTCGGCCAGCTGCCGCGGGTGGCGCACGGAACCGTGGTCGACCGCCCCCGTCGGGGTGATCAGCCGCCGCCCGCCGAGCCGTTCCAGCTCGTCCCAGCCCTCCTTGGCATCGACCACCATCCGGGTGTACTCCAGCTCCGGGTACGCGTAGCGGAAGATGCGGGCCGAGCCGTGGGAGCTGCCCCATTCATTGGCCGGGGTCGATCGCTCCAGCACGGTCACTTCGTGGCCCCGGCCGGCCAGGCGCCACGCGGTGGCCGCGCCCGCCAGGCCTGCGCCGACGACAACGTATTTCGAGGTGTGCATGGCTGGTGATGCTCCAAATCTTCTGGCGAGGTCGATGCTGCGGGGACGCCCGTCGGTTCCTGCGGTCGGTGTGCCGCACGCCGCGGAGGCCTCGGAACACCGAGGTGCCGCCGCGGCGGCACTCCAGCGGTCCGGACGAGCGGGAGAAGGCCGCCACGGGCGGACGGTGCACCTTTCCCTGTGTTCAGTAAGCCATCACCGTCCATGAGCCGTCCAATATTTATTTCCTTGACGTCATTCCGGGAAGCGGAATAATCGGGTTCATGGAACTGCGTCAGCTCCGATACTTCCTGGCCGTGGCCGAAGAACTGCACTTCGGCCGGGCGGCAGCGCGCCTGCACATCTCCCAACCCCCGCTGACCGTCCACATCCAACGACTCGAACAGGAACTGGGCGTCAAGCTCTTCGACCGGTCCACCCGCCGAGTGGTCCTGACGCAGGCCGGCGATCTGTTCAAGGGACACGTCGAGAACCTGCTCGAGGGCCTGGACGAGGCCGTCGCCGAGCTGCAGGACGTGCGCGCCGGACGGCGCGGCCGGGTGCGGGTCGGATTCGTCAGCTCCGCCAACTACACGCTCATCCCCTTCGCCGTGCGTCGCTTTCGCGAACTGGAGCCGGGCATCGAACTGGTCCTGCACCCCCTCACGAGCGGGGAGCAGATCGAGAACCTCTACGAAGGAAAACTCGATCTCGGCCTCATCCGCGATCCCGAGCTGCATGCCGGCCTGGTGTTCGAGGAACTGATCTCGGAGGAGCTCGTGGCGATCCTGCCGGAGAACCATGCCCTGGCCCGGTGCACGTCGGTCACGCCGGCCCAGCTGGTCCAGGAACAGATGATCCTGTTCCCCTACCGGATGATGCCGGGCTTCGTCTCGCGCGTCCTGACGATCTTCAAACCCGTCGGGCAGATCCCCGCCGTCGTGCAACGGGCGGTGCACCAGGAGACGGTCATGGGCCTGGTGGCCGCAGGGGTAGGGATCTCGATTCTTCCGCAATCCATATCAGGGTTCCACGCCGGCACCGTCATCACTCGGCCGATATCCACCGCGCCACGGACGTCGCTGATGATCGTCAGGCCCGCCTCCGCACCCACCCCGGCCGTCCAGGCCTTCCTGGAATGCCTTCACGACGTGGTGCAACGCCGGCTGCCCGGCTTGTGAGCCCGGAGCCCCCAGATGGAGCCGCAGGTGGAAAAGGCGTGGCACCGAACGCGCCCACCCCGGCATCATTCTGACTTCCGGAACAATATGGTTCGAAAAAGGATTGGACCCCTGCTCGCCCGCTGTGGCCTACTGGTCCCGGACGACGAAATGCAGAAGCTGCGGTTCAGCCCTCGCGCCACCACGTGGTGGGTCCCGAGGCGGCGTCTCCGCCCTGACGCCCCGGGACCGCCCGCCGGCGACTCCCCGCCGGAGCAGCGCGTCAGATTCTCGTCGTTGATTTGATCAAATATCTAGATATTTCCGAGGCCCGGCGCGGAACAGAGATCGCCGTCCCGGTCCGTGCCGTCCCACTGCAGGTACCACGCCACCTCTCGACCAAGGGTCCGTCGAACAATGACCACCGACACCGCTGACACCTCCGCTCCGCCCACACCATCGCACCAGGCCGTCACGGACTCGAACAGCCCGCTGGTGGATGCCCAGGCGCAGCTGGCCTCCGCCATCGCGACGCTGGGCTACGAACCGGGTCTGCACCAGCTGCTGGCCTCCCCGCGCCGGGAGATGACGGTGTCCATCCCCCTGCGCCGCGACGACGGGTCCGTGGAGGTGCTCACCGGCCACCGGGTCCAGCACAACTTCTCCCGCGGCCCGGCCAAGGGCGGACTGCGCTACTCCCCGGCCGTGGACCTCGACGAGGTCCGGGCCCTGGCGATGTGGATGACCTGGAAGTGCGCCCTGCTCGACGTCCCCTACGGCGGGGCCAAGGGCGGGATCACCATCGACCCTCGGAACTACTCCCGGGGAGAGCTGCAGCGGGTCACCCGCCGCTACACCAGTGAGATCCTGCCGATCATCGGCCCCGACAAGGACATCCCCGCCCCGGACATCGGCACCGACGAGCAGACCATGGCCTGGATGATGGACACCTACTCCGTGGCCTCCGGCTACACCGTCCCCGGGGTCGTCACCGGCAAACCGGTCTCCCTGGGCGGGTCCCTGGGCCGGGCCCAGGCCACCTCGGCCGGGGTGGTGCACATCGCGCTGGCAGCCCTGGAGCACCGGGGCATCCCCGCCGCGGGGGCCACCGCGGCGGTGCAGGGCTTCGGCAAGGTCGGGGCCGACGCCGCTCTGTTCCTCACCGAGGCCGGGGTGCGCGTCGTGTCCGTCTCCGACCAGTACGGGGCCGTCCACCACCCCGAGGGCCTGAACATCCGGACCCTCCAGGCCCACGTCGCCGCCACCGGCTCAGTGGCGGGCTTCCCCGGGGCCCAGGACATCCCGGGCGAGGAGCTGCTGACCCTGGAGGTGGACCTGCTGGTCCCGGCAGCCGTCGAAGGCGTGCTGCACGCCGGCAACGCCCACCGCGTGCAGGCGAAGATCATCGTGGAGGGCGCCAACGGCCCCACCACCGCGGCCGCCGACCGGATCCTCCAGGACCAGGACGTGCTGGTGGTCCCCGACATCCTCGCCAATGCCGGCGGGGTGATCGTCTCCTACTTCGAGTGGGTCCAGTCCAACCAGGCCTACTGGTGGTCGCGCACCGAGGTCGACGCCCGCCTGGAGCACCGGATGCTGCAGGCCTGGCACCACCTGCTCGACGTCGCCGCCGCCCGCGAGCTCACCCTGCGCGAGGCCGCCACCGTCACCGCCGTCGAACGCGTCGCCGACGCCCACCGCACCCGCGGCCTCTACCCCTGACCCGCCGCCCGAGCCCCGACCAGCACGCCGCCGCCCCGCGCCCCGCCTCCCCCTCGCCACGTCCACAGAGGAGAACATCCCGTGAAGACCATTGCCGCTCCGACCACATCCGCTCCCAACTCACGACGGAACACCGCACCACACCACGCCGCCGACCGGTGGGGACTGTTCGCCGCCGCAACAGATGTCTGCTCGGACGGATTCCTCGCGGTGACCTGCCCGTACTGCTGCGGCCCGGAAAGCGACTGATCACCGATGGGCACCTCGAGAGCTCTCGGGCGCGAACCCAGGACAGACGTGCACCGGCCCGTCGACCGCCTCGTGGCACCCGGTGACGGCGGGACCTGGGAAGTGAGATCGCCCGACGCCTCGGCCACGGTTCTCTGCGCCGACACCAGGCGCACGGCGATCGAGTGGGCGTGGAACATCACCCGGAGCACCGGGGGGAAGGTCGTCGTCCACCCCGTGGCGGGGACGTGCCGTGAGTGCTGATCACCCGTCCGGCCACGGCGCGGACAGCTCCTCCCGGCCCCGCGGGCCCAGCACGGCCACCGTCCTGCGCTTCGCCGACCTGCGCCCCGAGCCGTGGCGCAACGGCGGCGGCATCACCCGGGAGATCGCCGGCAGCGGCAGTCGCACGGGGAACTTCGCGTGGCGGCTCAGCCTGGCCGATGTCGAGCAGCCCGGCCCGTTCTCCCGGTTCCCGGGCACCGATCGGATCCTCACCGTGACCGAAGGAGAAGGGATGCTCCTCACCATGGACGGACACGAGCACGCCGTGCAGCGAGGCCGGCCCTTCCACTTCTCGGGCGACGTCGCAGCAACGGCGACGCTGCCTGCAGGGGCGATCCGCGCACTCAACGTCATCGCACGCCGCGATGCGGTGCGAGCGGACGTCGTGGTCCAGGAGCTGTCGGATCATGGGGCCCACCGGCTGGCGCCCCACAGCTTCGGCGTCCTCCTCTCCGGACACGCCATCGTGCGCACCGACGTGACAGCATCGGAGCTGCACATCCACGACACCGTCCGCGGCACCGCGTCCGGCACCCCGGTCATCACCGGCGACGGCCTCCTGGCTGTCGTGTCCCTCGAGCACCGTGGGTAGACAGGAACCGCGGCCGCAAGCGATTGGATCCATTGATGGCGACCACCGCTGCCACCGCGCCCCGGGCCGCTGAGGCATCCCTGCTGCCCCTGGTGGTGCTGGGCCTGTGCGGCTTCATCAGTGTCACCACCCAGCTCCTGCCCTCCGGGCTGCTGACCCGCATCGCCTCCGACCTGGACATCGGCATCCCCGCGGCCGGGACCCTGACCTCGGTCTACGCGGTCGCCATCGTCGTCACCGTCCTGCCCCTGACCCGGCTCACCCTGCACATCCCGCGCCGGGTGCTGTTCACGGCGGTGCTGGGCACGTTCGCTGCCGGCAACGTCCTGGTGGCGCTGAGCCCCGTCCTCACCGTGGCCATCGCCGGACGCGTGCTGTCCGGGATCTCCCACGGGCTCCTGTGGGCGGTCGTGGCACCCACCGTCGCCCACCTCACGGCCCCGGACCGGGTCGGACGCGCCATGGCCATCGTGTTCGCCGGCACGAGTCTCGGGCTGGCCGTCGGCGCCCCGTTGGGCACCCTGCTCGGTCAGGCACTGGGGTGGCGCACGATGTTCCTGATCCTGGCCGGGATCAGCGCGACACTGGCCGCACTGACCTTCCTCACCCTTCCTGACGTGCGTGCGGGAAGCGCCCGTCCTCTGTCCCTGGTCCGGGCCCTGCGTCTTCCCGGGGTGCCACAGATCATCACGGGCTGGGCGATGCTGATGCTGGCCCACTTTGCCGTGTTCACCTACATCTCCCCGTTCCTGGCAGATCTCGGTGTCGGCGTCTCCATGGTGGGCGCGGCCATCGCAGTGCTCGGGTTCTCGGCCCTGCTGGGCATCATCGTGGCCGGTCGGGTACGGCCCAGGGCCCTCTACGCCGGAATGCTGGGCGCCCCGATGCTCATGCTGATCACCTTCCTCGGACTGGCAGTGCTCCCCCTGGGCATGGTGTCCACCCTCGTGCTGCTGTGGGCCTGGGGGCTCGGCTACGCCGCCGCGCTGCTGTTCAACCAGCAGGCGCTCCTGATCGTGGGCCGTGGCGCCCCTGACACCGTCACCAGCATCTCCGTCGTCGTCCTCCAGATCGGCATCGCGCTGGGCGCGGTCCTGGGCGGATTCACCGTGGACGCCCGCGGTGTGGCTCAGCTGCCGCTGACCGGGCTGGTCTTCGCCGCAGGATCCGTGGTGCTGCTGTGCGGCCTGCGTCCCCATCTGCCTCGACGACGCGCTGCGAAGGATCGCTGATGTCCCGCCGGCAGCCGTCCGGGTCGACCAGCGCCGGAGACCGCAGGCGAGCCGATGCGGACAGTTCCCAGCGTTGATCATCCTGTCCGCATGACGCTGCACGTGCCGGGCAGTGATGTCACCGCAAGTTCACAAGCACGACTCGGTCCCGCAAAGATATAAAGATAGTTTTCATTGCGTCGAGCATCCCCGACGTGCCACCATGTCGTGACCGACATCACACGGACGACTCCGCCGATTCCCCGACGTCCCCGGAGACGTCTCGAGACTCTGCGGTCCGACCGGGACCTGTCCTCCGCACGCCGGAGGACTGCTCCTCTGCTCCGCCCGTCATGTCCCATCCCGGCGTCCATCGCCTCGCATTCACCTGGAGACATCCATGACCGAAACTGCCGAAGCCCCCGCGACGCCCCTGTCCTTGACGGGCCGAGTGGCCCTGGTGACGGGGGCTGGTCACGGGATCGGCCGGGCCAGCGCACTCGCGCTGGCCCGGGCCGGTGCCCTGGTGGTGGCATCCGACCTCGATCTCGAGGGAGCCACCGAGACAGAGCGGCTCATCAGGAGCGCCGGCCATGCCGGTGTCGCCGCAGCGGCCGATGTGACGGACGAGGACGCGATGCGCGCGGTGGTCGACGACATCGTCGGCACGCACGGTCGTCTGGACATCGTCCACGCGAACGCCGGCGTGCTGATGGCGGGCACCGCCCTGACTCAGACTCTCGACGAGTGGGACAAGACGTTCACGGTCAACGTCCGCGGCACGTTCCTCACGGCGCGGGCCGTGCTCCCGCAGATGATCGAGCAGAAGTCCGGGGCGATCATCATCACGGCGTCCGTGTCCGGGCTCATCGGGGAGCCGGATCTCGCCGCCTACAACGCCTCCAAGGGTGCCCTGGTGAACCTCACGCGCCAGCTTGCGGTCGAGTACGCCGAGCACGGCATCCGGGTCAACGGCATCTGCCCGGGGTGGATCGAAACAGGGTTCAACGATCCCGTGCTCGGCCACCTGGACTCCGAGGAGCTGGACCAGCTCGTGGGACAACAGGTGCCCCTGGGCCGCCAGGGGACAGCGGAGGACATCGCCCCCTCAGTGGTCTTCCTCGCCTCGGACTGGGCCCGGTACATCACCGGACAGCTGCTTCCGATCGACGGAGGACTGACGTCCATGTAGCGGAGCGGCTGGACACCGTCCTCCGGTGACACCGTGTGGTCGACCCGCGCGAGGTCCTCCTCGACACCCGCACCCGAGCCCTGCTCGGCTGACACACCATCCCTTGCACCTCCGCCGGTGACACCCGAGAGTGTCACCGGCCCTGCCTGAAAGTCACAGGTTCCAGACATGGAAGTTATCGGCCAGGTCATCATCTACATCATGATGGGCTTTCTGCTCATCGGCGCCGTGTGCGCGGTCATCGACGACGAGAAAGGCTTCGGCAGGGAGTTCAAGGAGGGCATCTACTCCATCGGTCCGATCTTCCTGCCCGTGGCGGGGATCATGGTCTTCATCCCGGTCCTGAGCGAGCTGATCAACACCTATCTCGCCCCCGTCTACGCCTGGATGCACGCGGATCCGTCCCTGGCCCCCACCACCCTCATCGCCGGGGACCTGGGCGGCTACCACCTGGCCCATGCCACCGCGGGCAGCCACGGGGACTGGATCATGGCCTACGTCGTCAGCCTTCTTGCCGGCTCGACCATCATCTTCGCCATCCCCGTGGGTCTTGCCATGCTCGAGAAGCGCGACCACAAGTACATGGCCCTGGGCATGATGGCCGGGCTGCTGGCCATTCCCCTCTGCGCCTTCGTCATCACCCTGCTCCTGAAGGTCGGTCCCACCACCCTGCGCAGCGACATCTCCACGACCTCCCCCTCGACCACGCCGTTCGACCTGCCCCTGAGCGACATCCTGCTCAACCTGGTTCCGCTGGTCGTCGTCGTCGTGCTCCTGGCCGTCGGACTGCGGTTCTTCACCGACGTGATGGTGCGCATCTTCATCGGCTTCGGACGAGGCCTGGACGCGCTGGTCAAACTGGCCCTGGCGGTCTCCGTGGTCCAGTACTTCACCAATGTCTTCGACGTCTTCGGCCCCTGGCCCCTGGCCCCGTTCATCGCTGACGCCGACGACCAGTTCCGCGCCCTCGAGGTCGCCGGCTACGTCGGGGTGATGCTCGCCGGAGCCTTCCCCATGGTCTACGCCATCCGCACCTGGCTGGCCGTTCCGCTGGAGAAGGTCGGCAAGCGGCTCGGGTTCAGCGAGGACGGCGCGGCCGGCATTCTCGCCGGGTCGGCCAACATCCTGGCGCTGTACCGCGTGGTGAAGTACATGCCCCCGCGGGACAAGGTCCTGTCCATCGCCTTCGCGGTCTGCGCGGCCTTCACCTTCGGCGATCATCTGGCCTTCACCGCCAACTTCCAGCCCAACATGGTCTTCCCGGTGATCGTCGGCAAGCTCGCCTGCGGCGTCGTCGGCGTCCTCCTGGCCATCTGGCTGGCTCTGCCCTACGCACGTGTCCTGGAGGCCAAGGATCGGCAGGAAGGGGTGATCGGCCCCACCGAGTACCTCGCCCACGCACACGTGCACGTTCCCACCAGCGGTGAGCTGATGGAGGAGAAGATCCCCGAGGAGATCGCCCGGACCTGATCCGTTGGCGGTGAGAGCACCCGGAGAGGACGTCATGGCTGACGAGTGCCGCTCGGACGTCGTCCGAGTCCACCACCGACTCGGGACGTCGGTCGGATCGCCATCCGTCACCGTCGCGCCGCAGGAACGGTCGCGACGGCGCGGGGACCGGTCCTCGGCGCGGACCCTTCCGCCGTGCACCGGATCCCACCGACAAGAGCATCGGCCCCCGCTTCCGCACCTCGGTCCCCGGCACGGCCGGCGTGCAGCCGGCGTCCGGGGTGCGGCGGATATGATGTTGCGAAACTACCCGTGGAGCCTCCCCGCCTCCGGTGCGTCGGCAAGGATATGAATACTGTGGAGAAGGGCGCTTTCTCGTTCGGACTCGGCGGGTTGCCGGACGACTCCGCCACGAAACTGGCGGACAGCGTCGTGCAGCACCTGGAGATGGCCATGGCGGTGGGGCTGCTGACCGACGGGGAGCGGCTGCCCACCGAGGCGGAACTGGCCGGCAAACTGGGCGTCTCGACGGTCACCCTGCGCCAAGCACTGACGATTCTGCGTGACCGGGGGCTGATCGAGACACGACGTGGCCGGGGCGGCGGCAGCTACGTCCAGGACTCCGGCACCGTCAGCCACGCACGAGCGGAGGCACGGCTCCGTGCGATGAGCACGGAGAAGCTGCGCGATCTCGGGGATCTGGCCGAGGCCCTGACGGGCGCGGCGGCTCGGCTCGCCGCCCTGCGAGCTCTGCCCGAGGACGTCGACCGCTTGGAGGAGCTGGCTCGGCACTTCGCCGATGCCGCTGACGCGGATGCTCGACGGCGCGCGGACAGCCGCTTCCACATCGAACTGGGCCTGGCGGCCCAGTCGTCACATCTGACCACGTTGATGGTCCAGACCCAGGGGCACCTGGCCCCGCTGCTCTGGGCACCGAAATGGCCGGCACCTCCCGGAACGGCACACGAACACGCTCTGATCATGACCGCCCTTCGCGACCACGACGCGGATGCTGCGCACCGCCATGCGATCGCGCACTGTTCCGGGGAGACCCGCGTCCTGATCGATCGGCACCTCACACTGGCGTCAGCGTGACGGAAGGGGCACATCGCATGCGCGCACAGCTCGACGACCTGAACCGGGTGGCGGCCGACATCACGGATCACCTGCACAGGGCGCTGGCGGACCTGTTCCGCATCCGCACCCACGTGCTCGCGCTCTTGGACGTCGTGGAACGCGAAGGACAAGGGCACCGGCCGTCCCGCGCCCACCTCGGTGGCATCCGAGGAAGCCTGCAGGCCTGTCTGCGGCATCCGGACCATCCCATGGACCGCATCGGTGTGGCCACCGCCGTGGACTACCTGGTGGACAGTCCCTACTGGATGGAGTGGTGGGGCTACGACGGCCAGGGGGACCTGGAGTACGTCGGCCACAGCCTCAACCCGCGACAGGACACCTTCTACGACTACTCTTCGCGGAGCTGGTTCTCCGTCCCTGCGACCTTGGGGACCACCTCCGTCATCGGACCGTACGTCGACGTCAGCGGCATCAATTCCTACACCTACACCGTGACGATCTCCGTTCCGATCAGCACCGCACACGGCTTCGCCGGCGTCACCGGAGCCGACATCCTGGCGGACAGGTTCGAGGGATTCCTGCTCGCTGTCGACCGGGACCGGAGCCCTGCCACTCTCATCAACGCCGATCGGCGCGTGATCGCGTCCAACACCTCCCGCCACCTGCCCGGGGAGCTGCTCCCCGGAAGTGACATGGCCGCGTGGACCCGTCTGGAGGTGGCCCAGGACGTCTTCCCGCACGGCAGGAGCTGGCAGCTCGTCACCCCGACGGCATAGTGACCTCCTCCGAGGGCCTCCCCGAGCAGAGAGGGTGCCGCGCCTCATGGCGGCGCGTGCTCCTGCCGGCCGAGTGGTCCGGCCGAGTGGTCCGGCTCAGTACACCGGCTTGTCCGGCTCCACCTGCTCCACCCAGGCGAGCACCCCGCCCTCGAGGTGCCGAACCCGTTCCTCCCGCTGCGCGAAGAAGGGCCGCAGCGCGGCGAGGGCGGTCGCGGAGCGGGCACCGGCCTTGCAGTGCAGCACGAGGTCGGCGCCGCGGGCCTCGGGCGGCAGGGCGTCCGCGCCCCGGTCCAGGATGTCCTGCAGGGGCACGGGGACGGCGCCGTCGATGGCTACGAGCTCCCGCTCCCAGTCCTCGCGCACGTCCACCAGGGCGAAGGACGCCTCCCCGCGCGCGCGGCGCTCGAGCAGCCGGGCCAGTTCGGCCGCCCCGACGGTCCCGGAAGGGTCCGTCCCGGGCAGTGCGCAGCCGGCGGCGGCCTGGGCCACCGCGGTGACCGGGGCGGCGTCGGGGTCCGGCGCCAGGCGCATCTCGCGCCAGGTCATGGCGAGCGCGTCGTGCAGCAGCACCCGCCCGAGCAGGGGCTCCCCGGTGCCCGTGATGAGCTTGACGGCCTCCGTGACCATGACCGAGCCGATGGTCGCGGGGAGCATGCCGAAGACCCCGCCCTCGGCGCAGCTGGGCACCTCCCCGTCCGGCGGGGCCTCGGGATAGAGGTCCCGGTAGGTGGGCCCGTGCCCGGCCCAGAAGACGCTGGCCTGCCCCTCGAAGCGCAGGATGGAGCCCCACACGCACGGCGTGCCGGTCAGGGCGGCGGCGTCGCTGACCACGTAGCGGGTCGCGAAGTTGTCGGCGCCGTCCAGGACCAGGTCGTACTGGCGGAGGATGTCCACGGCGTTGTCGGCGGCCAGCCGGACGGGGTGGGTGCGCACCCGCACGAGGGGGTTGAGGGCGGTGACGGACTCCGCGGCCGAGGCGGCCTTGGGGCGGCCGACGTCGGCGGTCGTGTGCACCACCTGGCGCTGCAGGTTGGAGACCGCCACGACGTCGTCGTCGACGATCCCGATGGTCCCGACCCCCGCCGCGGCGAGGTACTGCAGGGCCGGGGAGCCCAGTCCTCCGGCGCCGACGACGAGCACGCGGGCGCTGCCCAGCCGCCGTTGGCCCAGGGGTCCGATCCCCGGCAGGGTCAGGTGCCGGGCGTAGCGCTCGAGCTCCTCGCGGGTCAGTTCGGGGCCGGGCTCGACGAGCGGGGGCAGCGGGCTCACGGCCGCTCTCCCACGGGCGCCCAGTCCCCGCGCGGCACGTCCACCGGGCCGGCGGCGGGTCCGGCCTCCGGCACGTCCGGATCGATCCGCCCGGCCATCGGCGAGGACGCCTGGGCGTGGCGGCGGGCCGGGATGCGACCGGCACCGGCGGCGAGCCGGCCGGCGACCACCGCGTGCCGCATCGCGGTGGCCATCGCCACCGGGTCCTGGGCGCGGGTGACGGCGCTGGCCAGGAGCACGGCGTCGCAGCCCAGCTCCATGGCCAGGGCGGCCTCGGAGGCGGTGCCGATCCCGGCGTCGAGCACCACGGGCACGGACGCCCGGGAGGCGATGAGCTCGATGTTGTGCGGGTTGAGGATGCCCAGGCCCGTGCCGATGGGGGCGCCCAGGGGCATCACCGCGGCCGCACCCAGGTCCTCGAGCCGGCGCGCCACGGCGGGGTCGTCGGAGGTGTAGGCGAAGACCGTGAAGCCGCGCGCCACGAGCTGCTCGGTGGCGTCGAGAAGCTCCACGACGTCGGGCAGCAGGGTGTCCTCGTCGGCGATCACCTCGAGCTTGACCCAGTCGGTCTCCAAGGCCTCCCGGCCGAGCTCGGCGGTCAGCAGCGCGTCCCGGGCCGTGTAGCACCCGGCCGTGTTGGGCAGGATCCGGATGTCGTTGCGCTCGAGCAGCGCGAAGAGGGAGTCGCCCTGACCGGGCGCGTAGCGGCGCAGGGCCACGGTGGTCAGCTCGGTGCCGGAGGCCAGCAGCGCCTGCTCGAGGGTGTGCAGCGAGCTGAGGCCGCCGGTGCCCATGATCAGCCGGGAGGACAGCTCCGTGCCGTCGAGCACGAGCGGGTCGGGATGCGGGACGGTCACGTCAGCCTCCTTGGACGGCGGTGATGATCTCGACGGCCTGGCCCTCCGCCACGGGGGTCCGCCGCCAGCGGCTGCGGGGCACGACCGCGGCGTCCACGGCCACGGCCACGCCGAGGCGCCCGCCGTCCAGCGGGGCGCCGTCGGGGCCCAGCGCCCGGCCGACGGTCTCGGCGACGAGGTCGACGACGGTCGTCTCCTCCGCCACGTGGCGCGGGCGGCCGTTGAGGGTGATGGCGGTCATCGGGAGCTCCTGCTCCGGGGTCCGGGTCCGGCGGCGGCCGGCCCGGGATCCCCTCGACGGGCCTCGACCGGTCGGTCGAAGCGGTGCGGATCGGTGGTGGCGAGGTGCTCGGCGTCGGCGGCCGGATCGGGTCCGGTGCCTCCGGCCACCAGCTGCGCGGCGAGCCGGGCCGCCAGCGGGGCGAGCAGGACGCCGTGGCGGAAGTAGCCGGTGGAGACCACGAGCCCCGCCACGGGCGAGCCGTCCGGGTCGCGGACCCGGCCCAGGTACGGGATGTCGTCGGGGGTGCCGGGCCGGGCGCGGGCCAGCACCTCGATCAGCTCGAGCTCGGCGACGCCGGGCACGAGCGCCTGGGCGTCGCGCAGCAGCCGGAACACGCCGCCGGCGCTGGGGCCGGTCAGGCCGTCCTCGCGGGAGGTCGCCCCGATCACCACGGTGCCGTCGGTGCGGGGCACCAGGTAGACGGGCGCCCCGTGCACCAGGCCGCGGACGGTGCGCTCGATCAGCTCGGGCGCCCCGCCGGGGACCCGGGCCCGCAGGATGTCCCCGTGCACCGGCCGCAGGGGCGGGTGCCAGTCCTCCGGCAGCCCCTCGAGGTCACCGAGGTCGGCGCCGGGGGCCAGGACCGTCCAGGTCGCGGAGACCATCCCGCCGCCGGCCAGGCGGACGCCGGTCACGGCGCCCTCGGCGTTGCGGCGCAGCCCCGTGGCGCGGTCGTGGACGAGGCGGGCCGGTCCGCCGTCACGAGCGGCCGAGGGCTCGGAGAGCTCCGGAGGCCTCGAGGACTCCGAGTCCTCAGCGGGCTCCGAGTCCTCAGCGGGCTCCGGGAGCGCCGGGGTGACGAGGGCGGCGAGCAGCCCGGCCACCAGGCGGCGCGGGTCGACCTGGTGGTCGTCCGGGATCCGGAACGCGGCGGACAGCCGCGGGCTCAGGGCGGGCTCGAGGGCCCGGGCGGCCCGCAGCGTCAGCTGCTCCACGGTCATGCCGTGGCGGCCCTGCAGCTCGCGGAGCTCCGCCAGGGCCTGCCGGTCGGCGGCGTCCACGCCGCAGACCAGGGTCTCGGTGGCCCGGTGGCCCACCGACCCCACGGCGGCCTGCTCGAGGGCTGCCACGAACGCCGGGTACTCGGCGGCCGAGGCGGTCATGAGGGGGTACAGGGGCTCCTGCTGGTACTGGACCTCGCTCACCGGGGCGAGCATCCCGGCCGCGGCGCGGCTCGCGCCGGAGCCCGGCTCGGGGTCCACCACGGCCACCGAGCGGCCGCGGCGGCGCAGCTCCCAGGCGGTGGCCAGGCCGATCACTCCGGCGCCGATCACGGCGACGTCGGCCCGGACGTGCTCGGGCTGCCCGACCAGCGCGTGCGGTGCGGTCGTCGGGGCGGGGTGCGCGGAAGTCACACGGAACGTCCTTTCCTACGGCGGCATGATCCGCATCAGGTGTGGCGGTCGGCGTTGGACGCCCTCTCAGCCCTCGATGGGGCTCCCGCAGAACCGCTGACCTATCATCAGCGTGTGGCCCAGCATACCCGTGACACCTCTGCCCCTGCCGAGTCCTCCCTGCGAGACGCCCGGACGGCGAAGCTCCTCGCCGCCCGGCTGTACGTGTGCACGGACGCCCGCCGCGACCGCGGCGACCTCGAGGAGTTCCTGCACGCCGCGTACGCCGGTGGCGCGAGCATCGTGCAGCTGCGGGACAAGAGCATCGACGCGGACGAGGAGATCGCCGCGCTGCGGCTGCTGGGCCGGGTCGCCGCCGAGTACGGTGCCCTGTTCGCCGTCAACGACCGCGCCGACATCGCCGCGCTGGTGGGCGCCGACGTCTTCCACGTGGGCCAGCACGACCTCGCCCCCGCCCAGGCCCGGCAGCTGCTGGGCCCCGACGTGCTGATCGGGCGCTCCACCCACGACCTCGGACAGGCCCGGGCGGCGCTCGAGGACCCGGACGTCGACTACTTCTGCACGGGTCCCGTCTGGGCCACGCCCACCAAGCCGGGGCGCCCGGCCACCGGGCTGGAGTTCGTCCGCGCGGTCGCCGGGCTGACGGAGGCCCGGCTGGACGCGGACGCGGAGGCCCCGCCCGTGCCGTGGTTCGCCATCGGCGGCATCGACGAGCAGCGGCTCCCGCAGGTGCTGGCGGCCGGGGCGCGCGGCGTTGTCGTCGTCCGCGCCGTCACCGAGGCCTCCGACCCCCGAGTCGCCGCGGGGCAGCTGCGCAGCCTGCTCCCCGCCTGAGCCCGGGGCGGCTCGCGACCCCTGTTCACCGTCGGCTCCCCGCCGCCGCCCAGCACGTTCTGAGAGCATGGACCCAGGACGACGACGGAGAGGTGGCCCATGGACCCCGAGCTCGACCCCCAGGTGCGGCACGCGGTGGAGCGTCCCGCAGAGACCGCCCGCGGCCCGGAGGACGCGCAGCTGCGCGTCCGTCTGGCCGGTGAGCCCGCCCGCCGCGCCCTCGGCACCCACTGGGAGCAGGGCGCACCGGAGGACGCCGCGCCGAGCGACGACCGGCTCGCCGCGGCCGTGCTGCTCGCCACCCTCTTCGGCGACACCTTCTGGTTGGAGCGCGCCGCCCGGCTGCCCAGCGACGTGCCTGGGTGCCCGTCCGCGCCGCCGAGCGGGCTGCTGGAGCTGACCCGGGTGCCGGGCGCCCGGGCGGCCCTGGCCACCGTGCTCGAGCGCCCGCTGCTGACCGGGCTCCTGGAGTGGGGCACCAACCCCCTTCCGGAGCAGCCTCCGCTCGCCGTGGCGCGGGCCGCCCGGGACCTCGGGATTCCCGACGACGGGAGGGTCTACCGGGTGGTGCGCCGCCGCGCCGAGCGCTTCCTGGCGCGGGAGTACGACGGGTCCGAGCAGCTCGAGCAGTTCGTGACCCTGCTGACCGAGGCGGAGAAGGGCCACCGCGAGGACGGGCCCGTGCTCTCGGGCGAGACCCTGCCCCCAGCGGCTCCCCCGGTGCCGGGACCGCCCGCGGGATCGACACCGGCGGCGGCCGGCGACGTCCGGCCGGGCACGCCCCCGCCGGGCGCTCCCCCCGCGGGCTCGCCCGAGAACCCGCAGTGGGGCGTGAGCCCCGCGACCCCGTCCCCGCCGCCCGGACAGTTCCCGGGGCAGTTCCCCGGGCCGGGGGCACCTGGACAGGGTGCCCCCGGGTACGGAGCTGCCGGGTACGGCGTCGAGCAGCAGCCGCCCGGAGGACCCGGAGCCGGCGGGCAGGGGGCCTCCGGACCGGTGTTCGGCCCCGGCCCCGGCGGCTGGCCGCCGCGCCCGGCCGAGCCCGAGGAGGACGACTCCGACAACCTCAAGGCGTGGGGATTCGTCTTCCTGGGCATCCTGGCGGTCATCGCGGCGCTGATCTTCATCCTCTGACCGTCAGGCCCCGGCGGCCCCCGGACAGACCGGGACCTCGCGGCGGTCCGCTCGCGGGTCCCGGTCCCCCGGACCCCCATTTACTTGCAACGGAAAGCTTATCGGGATAGTCTTGGGGACACATCAACCAATGTGCTGTCCCTGCCGACGGAGAACCCCGAGATGCCGATCTTTCCCCAGAACCCCGACCCGCGGAGTCTGACCAAGCGCCCCGCCGAGGACCTGCTGGCCGCAGGCACCCGGATGGGTGCTGTCGAGCTGCTCGTCTCCGATCTGGACACGATGGTCGCCTACTACTCGGACGCCGTCACCCTCGACGTGCTCGCCCACGCCGGGGACACCGCGGTCCTGGGCCGGGACGGCCGGACGGTCGTGCGGCTGCGCCGGGTCGAGGAGCTCCCCCCGGCCCGCCGCGGGCAGGCCGGCCTGTTCCACACCGCGGTCGTCTTCGAGGACGAGTCCGCCCTGGCCGCGGCCCTGGCGTCCGTGGCGACCATGGCGCCCCGCTCCTTCACCGGCAGCGCCGACCACCTCTACAGCCAGGCCTTCTACTTCGACGACCCCGAGGGCAACGGGGTGGAGCTCTACACGGACCGGCCCCGCGACACGTGGCGGCGGGAGCCCAGCGGTCTGCTGACCCTGGCCTCCAACCCCCTTGACCCGAACGGCTTCCTGCAGGAGCACCTGGCGGAGCAGGACGGACGGCTCCCGGCGGCACCGCCGGCCACCCTGGGCCACGTCCACCTGCAGGTGGGCGACATCCCGCTGGGCCGGCAGTTCTACGTGGACGTCCTGGGCTTCGAGGTCATGAGCGACATCGGCTCCGCCCTGTTCATCGCCGCCGGCGGCTATCACCACCACATCGCGCTCAACACCTGGCGGAGCGCCGGGGCCGGCCCGCGCGCGGCGTCGCTGGGGCTGGGCCAGGTCAACATCGACCTGCCGAGCGCCGACGACGTGGCGGCCCTGGAGTCCCGGCTCGCGGACCACCGGATCGCCACCCGGCACGACGGCGCGGTGCTGCGCTTCGAGGACCCCTGGAGCACGCTGATCCAGGTGGGCGTCGCGGCCTGAAGCCCTTCCCGCTCCTCCTCAGCTCTCCGGTCCGGTCGGTGCCTGCTGGAACAGGCCTGCGTGCTCCTGGCGCAGCGCGGCCTTCTGGACCTTTCCCATCACGTTCCGCGGCAGCTCGTCGGCGAACTCGACCGCCCGCGGCTGCTTGAACCGCGCCAGCCGCGGCCGGACGGCCTCGAGGATCGCTGTCGGATCGGCGGGACCGTCGCCCTGGGGCACGACGACGGCGACGGGCACCTCCCCGAGGTCGGGGTGCGGCACACCGACGACCGCCGACTCCCGCACCGAGGGGTGCTCGTCGATGAGCTCCTCGATCTCCCTGGGATAGATGTTGTAGCCGCCCGAGATGATGAGGTCCTTGTCCCGCCCGACGATGGAGAGGTAGCCGTCGTCGTCGAACACGCCCAGGTCCCCGGTGACGAAGTACCCGTCGTCGGTGAACTCGTCGGCGGTCTTCTCCGGCTGGTTCCAGTACTCCCGGAAGACGTTGGGGCCCGAGACCTGGATCGAGCCGATCTCACCCGCCGGGAGGCCGGTGTTCGTCCCCCGCTCGGCCACGCGGATGCTGATGCCGGGCAGGGGCGGACCGACGGTTCCGGCCCGGCGCTCGCCGCGGTAGGGGTTGGAGGACATCATGCCGGTCTCGGTCATGCCGTAGCGCTCGAGGATCGCGTGGCCGGTGCGGTCCCGCCACTCGTGGTGGGTCTCGGCGGTCAGGGGCGCCGATCCGCTGACGAAGAGCCGCATGGTCCGGGTGCGCTCGGCGGTCAGGTCCGGGTGCCGGAGCAGCCGGGTGTAGAACGTGGGCACCCCCATGCGCACCGTGGACTCCGGCATCAGGTCGAGGATCGACTGCGGGTCGAACGTGGACAGGAAGTGCATGGTGGCCCCGGTGGTCACCGACATGTTGACCGCCACGAAGAGCCCGTGGATGTGGAAGATCGGCAGCGCGTGGATGAGCACGTCGTCGTGCCCGTACTGCCAGGCCCCGGTCAGGGTGGCGCAGTTGCTGGCGAGATTGCGGTGGGTCAGCACGGCGCCCTTGGAGCGCCCGGTCGTGCCCGAGGTGTAGAGGATGGCCGCCGGTGCGTCGGGCTCGACGTCGACCGGAGGCGCCGGGCGGGCGTCCTGCGGCTCGAAGAGCGTGCCGGTCCGGTGCGGGCCCAGCGACACGAAGGAGACGCCGTCGGGGCTGCGCCCGGCCAGCCCCTCCTCCTCCCCGGGGCTGCAGACGAACAGCGCCGGCCGGGCGTCCTCGACGAAGTACTGGAGCTCACTGCCGGTGTACGCCGTGTTCAGCGGCAGGTAGATCCCGCCGATCCGCAGGGTGGCCAGGTAGAGCGCGATGACCTCGGGCAGCTTCTCGACCTTGGCCGCGACCCGGTCACCGGGCCGCACGCCGAGGGCGGTCAGGGTCCCGGCCAGCCGCTCGGTCAGCTCGTGCACTGCGGCGTAGGTCAGCCGGCGCCCGTCCGGCTCGACGGTGAGCGCCTTGTCACCGTGCCTCGCCGCGGCGTCCTCGAACAGCTGGTGGATGGTCCTCATGTCGTCTCCTCAAGGGTGGTCTGTCGGCAGGCTGCGTCCGCCTCCTCGGCCGGACGTCCCCCGGCCCCGTCGGTCCGTCTCCTCAGCAGGGGATGCGGCGTTCATGACCAGCTCCGGAACGATGTGTACATCGAGAACGCTGTTGTGTATATGGGTGGACTGTAGGGTATTTCGCGTGAACCGAGGTCATGGCGGACCTGGAGGCCTACCGCCGCCTCCGGCTGCGAGTGGGCGACCGCACGGCCAGGAGCCTGGACGAGCACCGAGCGATCGCGGAGGCCGTCCTGGGGCACGACGCGGAGGCGGCCGGGTCGCGGGCGCGGGCGCACGTGAGGATCCAGGAAGACGAGTACACCGAGCTGGTCCTGAGGAGCGAGGCATGAGCAGCAGCGACGACACCACCGGCAAGGACTTCGACGAGGCCGTCAACATGACCGCCGGGCAGCTGTCCACGTGGCTGGAGACCGACGAGTCCACCTCGGTGGGCCAGGACGACGGCGGGGAGTCGGTGGGCCACCGCTCCGGGCGGCGCATCGTGGAGATCCTGCAGAAGCCGAAAAGCGAGCGCACCGACGCCGACCACGAGCACATGCGCAAGGTGGTCGGCTACGTCCACCGCCACCTGGCGCAGCGGCCCGACGGCGACGTGCGCGAGACCCGGTGGCGCTACTCCCTCATGAACTGGGGCCACGACCCGCTCGAGGACTGAGCCGGAGCGCTGCGCCCGGCCCGACGGGGCGAGCCGGGCGGCCCACATCCATGACATTGCAGTTGTGCAAAACGTGCAGAGGTGCAAAAATGTGGGGGTGAACGACGACTCCCCACCCACCCTGCGCGCCCGCAAGAAGGCCGAGACCTGGTCAGCGATCCACGAGGCGGCAGCCGCCCTCGCGATCGAGCACGGGGTCGAGGGCACCACGGTGGAGGCCGTCGCGACCGCGGCCGGTGTCTCCCCGCGCACGTTCTTCAACTACTTCCCGGCCAAGGAGGACGCCGTCCTGGGCATGCGGGCCCCTTCGCTGGACCCGGAGCTGCTGGAGGGGTTCTCCCTCGAGCACGACCTGCTGGGCCAGGTCTCGCGCCTGCTGCTGGCCGTGACCCGCAGCGCCTACGCGGGACGTGACGCGGATCGGCGCCGGAAGCTGCTGCAGGACCACCCGGGCCTGGGCCGCCGCCGGCACGAGCTGATGCTCGAGGCCGAGGCCCTGGTGCGCCGCACCCTCGCGGACCTGCTGTCACGGGACCCGGAGTGGTCGGCCGGGATCGGGGGGCACCGCGTGGACGAGGTCGCCCGGATGCTGGTCATCCTCGGCGGCGTCCCGCTGCGCTTCGCCATCACCGCCGAGGGCTACTCCCCGGCGCACGGCCTGCCGGCCGAGGACCACGAGTCGGCGCTCACCCTCCTCCACCGCCTCCAGGAGAAGCTCCCATGACCCGCACTCCCGCCCACCGGGCCGAACCGGGCACCGGTTCCCGGCACCTCGCGCTGCTCTTCGTCGGCCTGATGCTCTCCATGCTGCTGGCCGCACTGAACCAGACCGTGCTCAGCACGGCGCTGCCCACGATCGTGGGCGAGCTCAACGGGGTCGACGAGATGCTGTGGGTGATCACGGCCTACATCCTGGCCTCGACGGTCATGATGCCCGTGTACGGCAAGCTCGGGGACCTCATGGGCCGCAAGCCCCTGCTGCTGGCCGCGATCCTGGTGTTCATGGCCGGCTCCGCCGTCGGCGCGCTCGCCGGCACCATCGAGGTCCTCATCGCGGCCCGCGCGATCCAGGGACTCGGCGGCGGCGGGCTGATCATCCTCTCCCAGGCCGCCATCGCCGACGTGGTCCCGGCCCGGGAGCGCGGCAAGTACATGGGCGTCATGGGAGGGGTGTTCGCCGTGTCCTCGGTGATCGGTCCGCTGCTCGGCGGGTTCTTCACCGAGGGGCCCGGCTGGCGCTGGGTCTTCTGGATCAACATCCCGCTCGGCCTGCTGGCGCTGGCCGGAGCCGTCCTGTTCCTCAAGCTCCCCCGGCACGGCGGCCGGGCGCGCCTGGACGTCGGCGGCATGGTGCTGCTGGCCGCGGCCACGACCTGCCTGGTGCTGTTCGCCACATGGGGCGGCGGCAAGTACGCCTGGACCGACCCCTTGATCCTCGGCCTGGTCGCCGGGACGCTCGTGAGCGCCGCGGCGTTCGTGGCCGTCGAACGGCGCACCGCCGAGCCAATCATCCCGATGCACCTGTTCCGCGAGCGCAACTTCGTCCTCACCACCCTGGCCGGCCTGCTCACCGGCGTCGCGATGTTCGGGGCTCTCGGCTACCTGCCCACCTACCTGCAGATGGTCTTCGGCGTCGACGCCACCCGGTCCGGACTGCTGATGGTGCCGATGATGGGCACCCTGCTCGTGACCTCGGTGCTGGCCGGACAGGCCGTGAGCCGGACCGGTCGCTACAAGTGGCTGCCGGTGGCCGGCAGCGTGATCGTGGCCGTGGCCATGGGCCTGCTCGCCACCCTGACCGCCGAGCAGGGGGTGTGGCACGTGTGCCTCTACATTGCGGTCCTGGGCCTGGGACTGGGCCTGTCCATGCAGGTGCTGGTGCTGATCGTGCAGAACACCTTCCCCCTGCGGGAGGTCGGCACGGCCACCGCGGCGAACAACTTCTTCCGCCAGATCGGCGCCACCCTGGGCTCGGGGGTGGTGGGCAGCGTCTTCGCGAGCCGACTGGCCGACATGATGGCCGAGCGCCTCCCGGCGGCCGCGCTCGAGGGCGGCGCGGGCGGCGCCAACTCGCTCACTCCCGCCGTGGTCGCCTCCCTGCCGGAGGCGCTGCGGAACCTGATCGTGAGCTCCTACAACGATGCCCTGACCCCCATCTACCTGTGGATCATGCCCCTGGGCCTGCTGGCGGCCGCCGTGCTGTGCTTCGTCGCCGAGAAGCCGCTGGCCACGACGGTCGAGACGGACACCGAGTCCGAGGCGCTCGCCGAGGGCCGCCTCGCGGTCTCCGCCGACGAGCCGGCCGGCCGGCGGGCCGGCTGCGCGGACCGGGACGCCGTCGATCCGCGCGAGGACCCGGCCGTCCTGGAGCCGGCCTCCGCGACCCGCTAGCTGCGGCGCGGCAGCACCACCCCGGCACCGAAGCGGCGGCAACAGCGGCCGGGGAGCACCGGCGCAGCACCCCGGGCCCGGCAGCAACGGCGCAGCCGTACCGGCCCGGCCGCACGCCGCTCAGCCGGGGGTCGCCGGACCACGGTTCGCTCCGTAGGCTGAGGACCGTGCTCGGGCACGGCCGGGCACCCGCACCGGCGGCCGCACGAGGTCGCACGCGCACCGGAACGAGCAGAGGAGCAGCAGATGAGCTTGAGCAAGGGCACCAAGGTCACGTGGAACACCCCTCAGGGCACGACCGAGGGCACCGTGGTCGAGAAGAAGACCGAGGACTTCGAGCTCGACGGCCGCACGTACCGCGCCAGCACGGACGATCCCCACTACATCGTGGAGTCCGACAGCTCCGGGGCGCGCGCGACCCACAAGGCGGACGCTCTCACCGAGGCCTAGCTGCCTGCCTGGGGACAGGCCCAGTGGCAGGAGGGCCGGGACCGGCGTTCAGCCGCGGACGCCGGGCGTGTCCCACACGAACGGGCCGAAGGACAAGCCGGCCGGTTCGAGGTACTCGACGTCGGCCGCCGGAATCAGGGCTCCGGGGCTGTACCCGTCGGCCTCGCAGCGCACCAGGACCACCATGCCCAGCTCGACCGGGTCGTAGGGCGAGCACAGCACCACTTCGCCCGCACGGAGGTCCAGCCCGGCACGGTCGGTGCGCATGCGGTAGCGCGCCACGTGGGAGACGGTGATGGACGAGACCGGGTCGACCACCGGTCCCACGCCGATGCCGTGGAGGACGTCGAGGGGTCCCGTGTCGTCGGGGACAGAGGTCAGTTCAGAAATGCTCATGGCGGGGATCTCCAGTCGTGCGAGCGCATCAGGACCTGCAGGGGGTCCCGGTGCCGGGCGGGGTGCTCGACGACGCTGTCGGTCTCCATGATAGAGAGATGCGTCACACAGGGGAAGCGTCCTTTTCATCGGTCCAGGGTCCGCGGTCCCGGGCGCACGAATTTTCAGGTGCCGGCGCCCCGGAGCGTCGCCCGGCGTCACAAAGCCCCGCCCGCTGCGCCACCGACCCCCTTCTCACCAGGGCTGATGCGCGAACCGGTCGAGTGTGACGCACGGAACGCCCCGAGGGCGGCGGCGCGGCCCCGCGGTCCGCATACATTCGCTGTCATGGGCTACAAGGGGTCGACACCGTGATCACGATCAACATGAACAACGCCGCGCTCTGCCGGCTGGAGCAGCAGGACCGGACGCGCCACGGCGCGCTGCCGGAGCGGAAGGCCACGGGGAGGACCACCGCGGGGAGCACCGGCCCGCTGGACACCCGCGGGACCGTCCCGAGGCCCCAGGCCGCTCCCCCGACGCCGGAGCACACCCGGGGCTGATCGCCCCGGGCCGGCTCAGCGGCTGCCGACCAGGCTGGTCGCCCGCACCGCCCCGACGTGGGCCTGGCGTCCGGCGCCGACGATGCCTGCGGCGTTGCGCAGCTGTGCCGGGGCCACGCGGGCGCGCAGCCGCAACCGGGGCAGGAACTCCTGGTGCCGCTCGCTGATGCCCCCGCCGAGGACGACCAGGTCCGGCGAGATCAGACGCTCGAGGTGGGACAGGTAGCGCTGGAGCCGGTCCGTGTAGGTCGGCCAGTCCAAGGCCTCCTCCGTCCGGGCGGAGGCGCCGGCCCAGCCGTCGACGTCCCGGCCGTCCAGCCACACGTGGCCGAACTCGCTGTTGGGGATCAGCTCCCCGTCCAGGAACAGCGCCGAGCCGATCCCGGTGCCCAGCGTGATCACCAGCACCGTGCCGGCCGCGCCGCGGGCGGCGCCGAAGCGCACCTCGGCCAGCCCGGCGGCGTCGGCGTCGTTGAGCACCGCGACCTCGCGCCCCAGCCCGGTGGCGAGCAGCTCCCGGGCGTCCGTGCCGATCCAGGAGTCGTCGAGGTGGGCGGCGGAGCGGGCGATGCCGTGGTCGATGATGGCCGGGACGCCCACGCCCACGCCGGTCAGGGGCCCGCCCGACCCGGGCGCGCTCTCCAGAGTCTCCAGGACCTCGCGCAGGACGGCCACCACCGCGGCCGGGGTGGCCGGCGCGGGCGTGGGCACCCGGCGGACCGGGCCGACGGTGGCCCCGCGGACCGGGTCCACCACCGCGTACTTGATGGTCGTCCCGCCGATGTCCACTCCGAGGCAGCGGGCGTCGTCGCCGTCGGAGGCGGGTGGGACGGTCGGGGGCGTCCGGACGGACGGCAGGGCACAGGTCATCTCACGGTCCTGGATCGAGGCGCGGACGGCGCGCCCTGGAGCGGGCGGCGCCGGTTCGACTGTACAACCGGGCGGGGACGGCAATTATTCGCGGGGACCCGGGACTCGCCCGGGGCGGCCCGTCCCGCCCCGGGCGTTCCCTAGAATCGAGGAGTCCCGGCCACCCCGGCGAGCGCCCGCGCCCCGCCGGAGCCCGGGCGTCCCGCCGCCTTTCGAAGGACTTCCCCGCATGACCAGCTCCCCCTCCGCCGCGTGGCCCGTGCCGCAGAAGACCACCAACCGGGTGCTGCTCGCCTGCTGGCTCGCGATCCTGGCCGAGGGGTACGACGTCGGAGTGCTCGGCGCCGTCCTGCCCGCGCTGGCGGAGCACCGGGCCTGGGACCTCACACCGCTGGAGCTCGGCGGTCTCGGCTCCTACGCCCTCATCGGCATGCTCGTCGGGGCCATGGTCATCGGCACGCTCTCGGACCGGATCGGCCGGAAGAAGATGCTGCTGGCCTCGATGGCCATCTTCACCACCATGCAGCTGGGCGCCGCGCTGGCGCCCACCCCGGAGGTCTTCGGGCTCTTCCGCCTGCTCGGCGGGCTCGGCATGGGCGGGATCATCCCCGTGGCCGCTGCCCTGACCATCGAGTACTCGGCGCCGCGGCGCCGGTCCTTCAACTACGGCGTGATGTACTCCGGCTACTCCCTCGGCATCCTGGCCGCCGCGCTCGTGGCGATCGTCCTGCTGCCCACGCTGGGCTGGCGCTGGGTGGTCGGCGTCGGGTTCCTGCCCGTGGTCCTGCTGCCGCTGGTCGCCAGGCTGCTGCCCGAGTCCCTCGAGTACCTCGTGGGCAAGGGCCGCCGCGAGGAGGCCGCCCGCCTGGCGGAGCGCCTCCACGTGGTCCCGTTCGTCGAGAGCGACTGGACGCCGGTGTCCTCCGAGGAGGCGGAGGCACGGTCCGCGGGCTGGAAGCAGTCCCTGGCGGCCATGTTCTCCGGCGGCTACCTGGTCGCCACGGTGTTCTTCTGGGTCTCCCTGTTCTGCGGCATGGTCCTGGTCTACGGCCTCAACACGTGGTTGCCCTCGATCATGCGCTCGGCCGGCTACGAGCTCGGCCCCGCGCTGACGTTCCTGGTGGTCTTCAGCCTGGCGTCGGCCATCGGCGGCATCGCCCTGGGCCGCGCCGCGGACGCGTACGGCAAGAAGCTGATCCTGGTGGTCTTCTACCTGCTGGGCGGGGTGGGCATCCTGCTGCTGATGTTCCCCAACAGCATCGTGATCAACTACGTGTTCGTGGCCCTGGCAGGCATCGGCTCGATCTCCACCTCGCTGGTGCTCACCGGCTGGGTGGCCGAGTACTACCCGGCCCACTCCCGCGCCACCGCCACCGGGTGGGCCCTGTCCTTCGCCCGCGTGGGCGCGATCTCCGGCCCGCTCATCGGCGGCTGGATCGGCTCGGCGGCCCTGCCGTTCCAGTGGAACTTCATCGTCTTCACCGCCGTGGCGCTGGTCGCCGCCGGGGCCGTGGCACTGATCCCGCAGCTCCCGGGCCCGGGCGCGCGGCGCGGTTCGCCGGGGCGCGCCGAGACGGTGCCGGCGGCACCGGGCTCCTGAGCCGGGCGGCCCGCGGCCCCGGCGTCCTGGTCCCGGACGTGCGTCACCCCGCCGGGTCGCGCTCGGCCCCGCCGGCCTCCGGCCCGTCGGCCGAGGCCGGCACCCGCCGGTCGTCGGCCGAGTCGTCCGCGTGCAGGTGGGCGCGCTCGCCGTCGTGGTCGAGGACGGTGAGGATCTCCACCGGCCCGCCCTGCGCCACGATGGCGTGCGGGACCATCGTGGAGAACTGCGCGGCCTGACCGGCCTCGACCACGATGACCCGCTCGCCGAGGTGGAGGCGGGCGGTTCCGGAGAGCACGGTGAACCAGTCCCGGCCCGGGTGCACCGCCAGCCGGGCCGGGGCGGGCGGCCGGCCCGGCTGGATGCGCATCTTGGCCACGGTCATCCCGTGCAGGGCCCGCTCGGAGGAGAGCAGCCACGTGGTCAGCCCCGGCGTGCTGCTGGGCTGGGGGCGGATCACCACGTCCTCGTCCTCGGGGGACTCGACGAGCTGGTCGAGCGAGGTGTCGAGGGCCCGGGCGATGGGCACGAGCTGGTCGAGGGCGATCCTGCGGTGCCCGGTCTCGAGCCGGCTCAGCGTGGACGGGCTGAGGTGGCACCGGGCCGCGAGCGAGTCCAGGGACCAGCCGCGCGCCAGCCGGAGACCGCGGATGCGCCGGCGGATCACGGCGTCCAGGTCAAGTTCTTGCGTCATGAGCAAGATGGTATGTCTTGTGCGCATAGGACGTCTACCGTGGTGCCGTGGCCGGAAGTTCCCGGCCGGAGGAGATCGCAGGAGAGCAGAGGTGTGCCATGAGCCGGAACTCGTCCCATGACGTGGTGGTCGTCGGAGGCGGTGCCGCCGGCCTGAGCGCCGCCGTCGCCCTGGCGCGCTCCCTGCGCTCGGTGGCCGTGGTGGACGCCGGCGAGTCGCGCAACGCCCCGGCCGGCGGTGCGCACAACCTCCTCGGCCGCGAGGGGATCCCGCCGCTCGAACTGCTCGCCGTCGGCCGGCGGGAGGCCGAGCAGTACGGGGCGGAGATCGTGCGGGACCGCGCCGTCACCGCCCGGGCCGCCGGAGACGGGTTCACGGTCGGTCTCGCCGGTGGCGGCGTGCTGCGCGCGCGGCGGCTGCTGCTCGCCTCCGGGCTGGTCGACGAGCTCCCCGACCTGCCCGGCGTGCGGGAGCTGTGGGGGCGGAGCGTGCTGCACTGCCCCTACTGCCACGGGTGGGAGGTCCGCGGCCGGCGCATCGGCGTGCTCGGTGCCGGGCCCATGAGCATCCACCAGACGCTGCTGTTCCGGCAGCTCAGCGAGGACGTCACCTTCTTCCCGGACCGGATGCCGGACCCCGGTGCCGAGGCGTGGGAGCAGCTCTCCGCCCTCGGGGTCCGCGTGGTCGAGGGGCCCGTGCAGCGGCTGCGCCTCGAGGAGGACGTCCTGCGCGCCGTGGTCCTCGAGGACGGTCCGGAGGTCCCGGTGGACGCCCTGGTCGTGGCGCCCCGGCTCGTGGCCCGGGCCGACCTGTACGAGCAGCTCGGCGGCACCCTGACCGACCACCCCGCGGGGGCGCTGATCGCCGCGGGCCCGATGGGCGGCACCGAGATCCCCGGGGTGTGGGCGGCCGGCAACGCCGGCGACCTCTCGGCCATGGTCTCCTCCGCGGCGGGGGCGGGGGTCGGCGCGGCCGCGGCGATCAACGCGGACCTCGTGGCCGAGGACGCGGCCGCCGCCGTGCGGGCACGGGCAGCCGTCTGACCACCGCCGGGCCCGACCGGGTCCCGCCGCCCTGTCGCACAGGACCAGCCCCGCAGCACCACCGTCCGGCAGCACCGCCGTCCGGCAGGCCGTCCGGGGGGCGACCCGTGGGGCCCCGACCGGACCTACCATGGACCGGACCCACCGCAACGTGCCACGGCGAGGAGCCCCATGCACCGCATCCCCGAAGAAGTCGACACCCCGGACGTCCTCATCGACCGGGACACGCTCGAGCGGAACGTCGAGCGGATGGCCGCGGCCGTGCGCGAGCGGGGGCTGCGGCTGCGCCCGCACGCCAAGACGCACAAGGTCCCGGAGATCGCCGCGCTGCAGCTCGCCGCGGGCGCGGCCGGGCTGACCGTGGCCACGCTCGGGGAGGCCGAGGTCTTCGCCGCGCACGGGGCCGAGGACCTGTTCATCGCGTATCCGCTGTGGGTCGGTCCGCGGCAGGCGGAGCGCCTGCGCCGGCTGAGCGCCGCGGTCCGGATCAGTGTCGGCGTGGACTCGGCCGAGGCCGCCGCGGCCATGGGCGAGCAGCTGGGGGACGCGGCGGGCGACATCGCCGTGCTGGTGGAGGTCGACAGCGGCCACCACCGCAGCGGGGTCCGCCCGGAGGCCGCCGCGGACGTCGCCCGCGCCGCGGCCCGGGCCGGCCTGCGCGTCGAGGGCGTCTTCACCTTCCCGGGGCACAGCTATGCCCCCGGCATGCCGGTCGAGGCCGCCGCGCAGGAGCAGCAGGCCCTGGACCGGGCGGCCGGGCAGCTGGAGGCCGCGGGCTTCGCGGTGCTGCGCCGCAGCGGCGGGTCCACGCCCAGCGCGCTGCTGACCGACAGCGCCGCGGCCACGGAGGTGCGGCCGGGGGTCTACGTCTTCGGCGACGCCCAGCAGCTGGAGCTCGGCCGGTGCGCCCTCGAGGACATCGCCCTGACCGTGGCCGCGACCGTGGTCAGCCGGCACGAGGGCGGGGACGCGGTGCCGCGGCGGGTCGTCCTGGACGCCGGCAGCAAGGTCCTCGGCAGCGACCGGCCGGCCTGGGCCACGGGATACGGTCGGCTGATGGACCACCCGGACGCCCGGATCACGGCGCTGTCGGAGCACCACGCCACGGTCGTCTGGCCCGAGGACGCCCCGCTGCCCGCTCTCGGCGAGCGACTGCGCGTGATCCCCAACCATGTGTGCCTCACCATGAACCTCGTCGACGACGTGGCCGTGGTGCGCGGCGGGGCGCTGCTGGAGCGCTGGACCGTGGCCGCGCGGGGCCGCAACTCCTGACCCCGCCGCGTCAGCGCGGCGGCGGCGGCGGAGCGGGCGCGCCCTTCGGCGGAGCGATCCTGGGGAACGTGCGGGAGGGGCCCGCCGCGTCCGCGGTCTCCTGGGCGCCCGAGGCCCCGGGCCAGGCGCGGCCGGCGGCCGGATCCCAGCGGGTCTCGACCACCTTGCGCTGCACGACGATCGCCAGCGCCAGCACCCCGAGTCCGATCAGGGCGATGACCACGATGCCGCCGACGGACCCGATCTTGGCCGCGGAGCCCACGGCGATCCCGAACCAGCCGAAGTCGGCGTCGCCGAAGGTGGTGTTCTCGTCGCCGAAGGCGCCCAGGACGGACAGCAGGAACGCGGGCAGGAACGTGATGAGCAGGCCGTTGACGAAGCCGCCGGCGAGGGCTCCGCGGCGCCCTCCGGTCGCGTTGCCGTAGACGCCGGCCGCACCGCCGGTGAAGAAGTGGGGGACGAGCCCCGGCAGGATCAGGGCGAGCCCGAGGGCGGGGTTGAGCCAGACGGAGAGGACGAGCAGCCCGAGCAGACCTCCCACGAAGCTGGCGAGGAAGCCCAGCAGCACGGCGTTCTGCGCGTAGGGGAAGACGATCGGCGCGTCGAGGGCCGGGATGGCGCCGGGGACGACCTTGGCGGCGATGCCCTGGAAGGCCGGGACGAGCTCGCCGAGGATGGTGCGCACGCCGAAGAGGATGACGGCGACGGCCACGCCGAACTGCAGGCCCTGGGTAATCGACATCATCAGGTAGTTGCCCACGCCGGTGGCGCCGCCCTCGAACGCGGTGAAGGCCTCCTCGGTCCCGGCCCGGGCGAGGAAGAGCACGGCGAGGACCACGTACATCAGGGCCATGGACAGCGCGGTGGCCACCATGGAGTCGCGGAGGAAGCGCAGCCCCTCCGGCAGCTTCGTGTCCTCGGTGGACCGGCTGTTCTTCCCCACGACCTGCCCCACGGCCCCGGCGGCGATGTACCCGGCGGTGCCGAAGTGCCCGATGGCCACGCTGTCGTCACCGGTGATCCGGCGGGTCCAGGGGTGGGCGAGGGCCGGCAGCGACACCATGAGGATGCCGAGCAGCACGGCGCCGAGCAGCACGGTCACCCATCCGTCGTACCCGGCGGTGGCGAGGATGATGGTCAGCATCGTGGCCATGAACAGGACGTGGTGGCCGGTCAGGAAGACGTAGCGCAGCGGGGTGAAGCGGGCGAGCACGAGACTCGCGGCGAAGCCGAGGATCATCAGCCACGCGACCTGGGCCCCGTACTCGGCCTGGGCGATCCCGGCGATGGCCTCGTTGGTGGGGATCACGCCCTGGGCGCCGGTGGCGCCCAGGATCATGGCGCCCAGGGGCTCCAGGGAGGCGACCACGAGGGTGGCCCCGGCGCCGATCAGCAGGAAGCCGAGCGTCGCCTTAATGGCGCCGCCGATGATCTGGCCGGTGCTCTTGCGCAGGGCGGCCAGGCCGACAGCGGTGATGATGCCGATGAGGAACGCCGGGACGGCGAGGATCTCGCTGACCAGGAACTCGGGGATGCTGACGAGCCAGTTCACGGATTGCCTGCCTCAGACGTCGTAGAGCTCGCGCAGGGCGGCGTCGAGCTCGGTGGTGCTAGTGAAGTTCTCGATCACCTTCACGGGGACACCGACGTCCCCGAGGGTGCGGGCGATCTCCCCGGAGGTGAGGATCAGGTCGGCCTCCTGGGCCTTGCCGCGGGCCGAGATGGTGTCGGTCGCCTCGACCGTGAGGTACCGGCTCCAGCCCCAGCGGTCGAGCACCTGCTCCAGGGTGTTCTTCAGGAACAGGCTCGTGCCGAGCCCGTTGCCGCAGACGGTCAGGATCTTGTTGCGGCTCTCGGCGGCGGTCTCCGTCCGCGCGGGCGTCGCCGTGGCGGTGGTCGCGGAGGTCGTCGCGGACGAGGTCGGCACGCCGGCTGACGGTGTGTCCTCCGAGAGCGCGGAGAGCACGGAGAGCATCTCCTCGGACGTGCTCGCCCGGTCCAGGGCCGCCCGGGTCTCGGGTGAGCCCAGCAGAGTGGCCAGGTCCCGCATGGCCCGCACGTGCGCCGTGCTGTCGTCGGCGGCCAGTGCCACCACGTGGGTGACGGGGTCGTTCGTGGCGTGCCCGAACTCGACCGGCACGGCCAGCCGGACCCAGGACATCGCCGTGCGGTGCACGGCCCCCGTGGGCCGGGCGTGGGCGAAGGCGAAGCCGGGCGCGACGACGATGTACGGGCCGTTCTCCTCGACGTTGGCGATCATGGCCCGGGTGTACTCGCCGCCGGCGGCGCCCCGGCGCTCGAGGAGCTCGCCGGCGCGGGCGACGGCCTCGCGCCAGTCGCCCGCCGGTTCGTCGAGGCGGATGGACGCGAGATCCAGCAGACGGCTGAGGTCGGACATGTCGACCATCCTAGGCCGGGAGCGCCGGGTCAGCCCCTGCGGCGCGTCCGGAGCAGGGCGGCGATCCCGGCGACCAGACCGAGCACGCCGGCGACCACGGCGACCCAGGTCAGGGCGTTGTCCGTGGACGACTGCCCGGTCGGGGACGCGTCGGCGGCGGTCGCCTCGGCGGAGTGCTCGGCGGACGCGCCGTGGGCGTGGCCCTCCGTCTCGGCGGCGGTCGTGGTCAGGGAGGGCGCCGGGTGCTGCGGCTCCTCCTCGCCCTCGGCGGCGGTCTGGTCCCAAGCCACGGTGCGGCCGTCGGTGTAGGACTGGGTCGCCGGCATCACCAGGGTGGTGCCCTCGGCCGGCAGCGGCCCTGCCGAGACCGTGAAGGTCTGGAACTGGTCCGGGGCGATCGCGTGCTCCTCGTCCGCGGTCCAGGTGATGGTGGTGACGGCCTCGGTGACGGCGCCCTCCCCCACCGGCACCGGCTCCGGCAGCTCCTCCTCGGTGAGCTCGGCGGTCCAGCCCTCCACCGGCTGCACCCGCACCGACCCGAGCGGGGTGTCCGTGGGCAGCCGCACCTCGAGCCTGTCGGTGGAGGCGGTGTCGGACTCGTTGGGCACGGTGAACGTGATCCGGGCGTAGCCCTCGGCCGCGGTGGTGGTGGAGGACGCCGAGACGTGCGCGGCGGCCGGCGACAGGCCGATCACCGTCAGCCCGGTCGCGAGCAGCAGGGCGGAACCGGCCGCGGCCACGCGGGAGGTCGGGTGGGTCATGGGATGGGGAGCCTTTCGTGCGTGCCTCCGGGACCCGGGGGCGTGGGCAGCGCCGGGTCCGTCGTCGGTGACGGCTGTGGCGCGCTGCCCCCGCGCCGGGACCGCCCGGCGTCGCGCCGGGTGACCAGCACGAACCTACCGGCGGCCGGACTCCGGCACACCATCCGGGGGGTGTGGTGATGCGCACGTCCGTCCCGATCTGCGGCGCGGATCTGGCAAGCTGGCGGAAGCACCCGCCCCGCCCGCCGGAGGCCACGGGGGAGCGGAGGCGCACCAGCACCCCTGAGCCGGCCGCTCCGGCCTGACTCCACCGGATGCGCGCCCGCCGGTGAGTGCCCCCGTCCCGCCCTGTCCCAGGAGCTGCCATGAGCGTCACGTCCGCGCTGTGCCCGGAGATCGCCGGACGCCGCGCCGTCGGCGAACGCCGGCCGCTGCTGCGCACCCAGGGAGGGCTGGGATGAGCCGGGGCTCCGTGCCTGCGCGCGGCCTGCCGTGGATCGTCGTCGGCATCGTGCTCGTCGCGCTGAGCCTGCGCGGGCCGATCATCGCCCCGACCCCCGTGATCTCGCAGCTCCAGGCGGATCTCGGGCTCTCGTCGGCGACCGCGGGCCTGCTGACGGGCCTGCCGGTCCTGCTCTTCGCCCTGGTCACTCCGCTGGCGTCGAAGCTGATCGGGCGCTTCGGGCCGGAGGCGGCGGTCCTGGCATGCCTGGCGGGCGTGCTCGCCGGGACCGTGGTCCGTTCGGCCGGCCCCGCCCCGGTGGTCCTGGCCGGCACCGTGGTCATCGGCGCCGCGATCGCCATCGGCAACATCGTGGTCCCGGTGATCATCCGCCGGGACGTCTCCTGGCGCCGGGTCCCCGTGGTGACCGCCGCCTACACCGCCTCGCTCAACGTCGGGTCGATGATCACCGCCCTGGGCACTGCGCCGCTGGCCGCGGTGGTGGGTTGGCGCTGGGCGCTGGCCGCCTGGGGCGTGCTGACGCTGGCGGCCCTGGTCTTCTGGCTGGGCGTGGCGCGCCGCCGGGCCGGCACGCCGCCCGCCGCCCCCACCCCCGCCGAGCCCACCACCGCCACCGGGGTGCTGAGGGCTGCTCGGGGCACCGCGCTGGTCCGGCGGACCGGCTGGTGGCTGACCTTCGCCTTCTGCGGGCAGGCCTTCTCCTACTACTCCGTGACCGCCTGGTTGCCCACGCTGCTGGCCGACACCCGCGGGCTGAGCCTGGCGGCCTCCGGGGCGAGCGCCTCGCTCTTCCAGGTCGCCGCCATCGCGGGGGCCCTGGGGGTGCCCCTGGTGGCCGCCCGCACCCCGGCGTGGGCGCCCGTGGCCGTCATCGGCGCGCTGTGGATGGCCCTGCCGGTCGGCCTGCTGGTGGCACCCGAGGGCTATCTCCTCTGGTCCGCCGTCGGCGGCATCGCCCAGGGCGGGGGCTTCACCACGATCTTCTCGATCGTCGCGCGCATCGTGCGGACCGACGCCGAGGCCGCGGGGACCTCCGCCCGCATCCAGGGCAGCGGCTACCTGGCCGCGACCGTCGGCCCGCCCCTGGTCGGCGCGCTGAACTCCGGCACCGGAGGGTGGACCGTCCCCCTGCTGGTCGTGCTGGGCGCCACCGTGGTGTTCCTGGTCGGCGGCCTCCTGGCCGTCGCGGAGACCCGCCGCCGCCCGTAGGCGCACCCGCCCGGGGAGGTCCCCGGCGGCCGCCGGGAACCCCGGGATCCCGGGGCGGGACGCCCGCCTCGCCGAGAGCGCGTCCTCGCCGAGCGGATTAGGGCAGAGATGTGTCAGCTAATCCGGAACGGACTGTTACAGTCGAGCCACGAACTACTGAGGGTGCCCTAACCTGCCCCGATCCGCTCGACCGAAGGCCCCACCCATGATCCGTGGAACCACGCTCCCCGCCGGCACGCCCGTCCCCCTCCCCCGGGGCACGGCACGGGCTCCCGGCCTCGACGGCGACGTCGCGCTCGCGGGCCGCCACGGGATCCTCCTCGCCCGACGCGACCGGGATCTGCCCACCGAACGGATCACGGACGGCAGTGTGGAGGCGGTCCTGGCCCGCCTGGGCGAGGTCACCCGTGAGGTGGTCGACGCCGGTGCCCGGACCCGCGGCGCCGCGCGGCCGGTGGTATGCGGCACCATCCCCTTCGACCCGGACGAGCCGGCCGACCTGTTCCTCGCCGAGCGGCCCGTGTGGGTGCCCCGCCCGGCGCCGGCGGCCCCGGTGCCCCTGGCGCGGCAGCTCGTGCCCGCCGCCCCGGCGCCGGAACCCGACCACCGCGAGGCGCTCGCCGAGGCCCTGGACCGCATCGGCCGCGGCGCCGCACAGCACCTGGTGCTGGCCCGCACCCTGGACCTGGAGCTCCCCGCCCCCGTGGACCTGGACCGGTTGTGGGACGAGCTGGTGGCCCGCGCCCCGGGCGGCCACGCCTTCCTGGTGCGCCCCCGGGACGGCGGCCCGGTCCTCGGCGCGGGTCCGGAGCTCACGGCCGAGGTGCGGCCGACCGGCTTCGCCGCCCATCCCTACACCGGTTGCGCCGCACGCCACCTCACGGTCTCGGGCGACGCGGCCGCCCAGCAGTCCCTGCTGCGCTCCCCCACCGCGCGCCGGCGACACCAGCACGTCGTCGAGCAGCTGTCCCGCCGTCTGGCACCGCACGCCGCGTCCCTGGACGTGCCCGGGCAGCCGAGCGTGCTGGGCACCGACGCCGCCTGGCACCTCGCGACCCGCCTCACCGGCCGGCTGCACCGGGGCACCAGCGCGCTGCACGCGGCGGTGGCGGTGCACCGTGCCGCCGCCGGTGGTGGCGCCCCGTCACGGGATGCCCTGTCCCTGATCCGTGAGCTCGAGCCGCGGCCCCGCGGCGCCTTCGCGGGTCTCGTGGGCTGGACCGACGCCGCCGGGCACGGCCAGTGGGTGCCGGTCCTGCGCAGCGTCCACCTGCACGGCGCCCAGGCCCGGCTGCACGCCGCCGCGGAGCTGGACCCCGCTTCCACCGTGGACGGCGCCCTGGCGGAGACGGCGGCGAACCTCGGCACCGTGCGAGCGGCACTCTCGGCCGCCGGCGCCCTGGAGCGGGCCGCCGCGGTCCCGGACGCCGCCTGACCGGTCACGTCCGAGAAGCGGCATCGACCCCCGCCGCCGGGACCGGAGCTCAGTCGAGCTCGACCACGGTGATCGGCAGGGGCATGGACTCGGCGGTGAAGGAGGTCTGCTCGGAGAACGGCACGCCCGCCTCGTCCCGGCCGAAGCACAGGGCGAGCACCTCCCCCGGCTCGGTGCCGGCCATCAGCGTCCAGTGCTGGCCGGCGGCGTCCACGGCGTGGGCCTGGTGGTCGAGGTCCGCCTCTCCCTCGACGTCGGCGAAACGGGCCCGGTAGGCCTCCAGCTCCTCGGGGGTCTGCAGCACCCCGGCGGAGACGACCGCCTCCTCGTCGCCGGTGACGGCCGGGGCCACCGGATAGGCGATGCGGAACGGCGGCTCGAGCACCTCCAGCAGCTCCCGGGCGGGCGTGGCGTCGTCGCCGCGCAGCCAGAGCCGGCCCGTCGCGTCGACGAAGCCCGTGTACTCCTCGTCGTTGGGGTAGAAGCAGAGGAAGCCCGAGCCCGGGATGCGCGCGGCCAGCCCGGTGAGGTCCGCGGCGTGCTCCACGGTCAGGAAGCGGGTGAGGGGCTCCAGCGGCAGGGGTTCCACGGGCGATGTCTCCTAGCGGTGCGGCGGGGCGGCGGGACGACGACGAGGCGGTCGCGCCCGGACGCTCTACGCTACGCCGCCGGCGCCCGGTCGTGGGACGGTTCCGCTCGGCGGATGCCGGGTACCGCCGTTCGGCCGGGAGGCGGCGGCCCGTCGTCCTACGCGCAGTCCAGCGCGGTGCGCAGCGTCTCGAGGTTGGTGCGCATGACCTGCTGGTAGTCGGCGTTCTCGTCGGCCTGGCCCTCCACCGGGTCCAGCACCGCCGACTCGATCCCGTGCTCGGCCGCCAGGGTCTCGGCGACCTTCGGGTTGACCAGGGACTCCGCGAACACCGTGGTGACGCCCTCGGCCTCGACGACCTCGCCGATCTCGGCCAGCCGGGCCGGGGAGGGCTCGGTGTCCGGGTCGAGCCCGGCGATGGCCACCTGCTCGAGGTCGTACTTGTCCGCCAGGTACCCGTAGGCGTCGTGGGAGACCACGACGGTGTTCCGCTCGCAGGTGGCCAGCCCCGCGGCGAACTCCTCGTCCAGGGCGGCCAGCTCCGTGGTCAGCTGCTCGGCGTTGGACTCGTAGACCGCGGCGTGGCCCGGGTCGACCTCGGCCAGCTCGTGGGCGACCTCCGTGGCCACCGCGGCCAGCCGCTCCGGGTCCAGCCAGAAGTGCGGGTCCTCCCCGCCGTGGTCGTGGCCGTCCTCCCCGGACGCTGCTGCGTGGTCGTCCCCGGCGTGCTCCTCCCCGCCGTGGGCTTCTCCGGTGTGCGCCTCCTCCGCGGACCCGTGCTCCTCGGCGGAGTGGGACTCCTCGCCCTCCACCCCGGCGTGCGCCGCGTCGAGGACGTGCTCGGGAGCCGCCTGGGCCACCGCGTCGTCGACCGCCGGCTGGAACCCGGAGAGGTACACCACGGCGTCCGCGGTGCGCAGTCCGTCGACGGCGGCCGGGGACAGCTCCAGGTCGTGCGGTTCGGCGCCGGCCGGGGTCAACGACTCCACCTCCACGAGCTCCCCGCCGACGCGTTCGGTGACGTACTGCAGCGGATAGAAGGAGGCCTGCACGCTCAGCGCCTCCCCCGCGCTCCCCGCGGTGGCGGCCGTCGGATCGGCCGAGCCGGAGGCGCAGGAGGCCAGTGCGAGTGCGGCGGTCAGGGAGAGCGGAACGGTGAGAGCACGAGACGGGGTCATGAGAACAATTCTCAGCCAATCTGAGAATCATTGTCAAAACACCGGCGGAGGGGGCCGCTCAGGAGCCGCGCCGGCAGGTGTCGCAGGTCCCGTGGATCTCGATCGCGTGGGAGACCTCCGTGAACCCGTGCCGGCGGGCGGTCTGGGTGGCCCACCGCTCGACCTGGGTCTCGGCGACCTCCACGGTGTGCCCGCAGCGGCGGCACACCAGGTGGTGGTGGTGCTCGGTGCGCCGGCAGCGGCGGTACCGGGTCTCCCCTCCCGGGGCAGCGAGGGCGTCGACCTCCCCGGCCTCGGCCAGGGCGTTGAGGTTCCGGTAGACGGTGGCGAGGGAGACGGACTCCCCCTGCTCCCCCAGCATGGCGTGGAGCTGCTGGGCGGAGCGGAACTCGGGGGTCCGCTCGAGCAGCTCGGTCAGGGCGGAGCGCTGACGGGTGGTCCGGGACATGGTCATGCTCCTCGCAGCTGGAGGTCGTCCTCGACGTCGTGGAGGCGGTGCGCGCCGTGCGGTCCGCCGTGGCGCCGGGTGCGCCCCAGGAGGGGGCGGGCGATCAGGGCCAGCACGTAGCAGGCGATGGCCAGCACCACGATCGTGGCCCCCGGGGACAGCGGGTGGAAGTAGGTGACGGACAGGCCGGTCACGCAGACCCCGACCCCCACGGCCATGGCCGCCCCCATGGTCCCGGCGAAGGAGCGGGCGACCAGCTGGGCCACGGCCACCGGGACGATCATCACGGCGGAGACCAGGAGGACGCCGACCACGCGCATCGACACGGACACGGTCAGGGCGGCCATGACAGCCACCAGGATGTTCAGGGCCCGCACCGGCAGACCGGTGGCGAGGGCGAACTCCTCGTCGTGGCACAGGGAGAACAGGGCCGGGCGGAGGCCGAGCCCGAGACCGAGGACCACCGCGGCCAGCCCGGCGGTGAGCCAGACGTCCAGGGGGGTGACGGTCGCGATGGAGCCGAAGAGGTAGCCGGTGAGGTTCGCCGACGTGCCGCCGGCCAGTCCGATGAGCAGCACTCCGCCGGCGATGCCGCCGTAGAACAGCAGGGCCAGCGCGACGTCGCCGCTGGTGCGTCCCTTGGTGCGCATCACCTCGATGAGCACCGCGCCGATGACGGCCGCGACCACCGCTCCGGGCACGGCCAGGGCGTCGTGCGGGGTGAGGCCGGCGGCCGAACCGGCCAGCCAGCCCATGGCCACCCCGGTCAGGGCCACGTGGCCGATGCCGTCGCCGAGCAGGGCCAGTCGCCGCTGGACGAGGTAGGTGCCGATCACCGGCGCGGAGACGCCCACCAGGGCCGCGATCAGCAGACCGCGCTGCATCAGCGGGCTGGCCAGCATGGTGGCGAGGGTCTCGATCATGGTCACTGCGGCTTTCCGTGGAGATCGGGGGCGGTCGGAACGGCGGAGGGCGCGTCCCCGTGGGGGTGCAGGTGCTCGTGATCGGGGGCGTCGTGCCCCGGTGCCGGCAGCGGAGGGCTGCCGTCGTGGACGATGCGTCCGTGGCGCAGCACCACGGCGCGGTCCAGCAGCGGCGCCAGCTCGCCCAGCTCGTGGAGCACGACCAGGAGCGTGGTGCCGTCGGCCTGCAGCTGCGCCAGGATGCGGGCCACGGCCTCCTTGGAGACCTGGTCCACTCCCGACAGGGGCTCGTCCAGCAGCAGCAGCCGGGGCCGCCGCACCAGCGCCCGGGCGATCAGCACGCGCTGCTGCTGGCCGCCGGAGAAGATCGCCACGCTCTCCCGCGCCCGGTCGGCCAGCCCGACCTGCTCCAGGGCGTCGAGGCACGCGCGCCGGCCGCCTGTGCCCGGGCGCAGGCGCCGGTGCCCCGTCAGCCCCGAGGCGACGACCTCCAGCGCGGTGGCCGGCACCCCGGCGCCGACGCCGACGCGCTGGGGGACGTACCCGATGCGCGCCCACGGCACGGCCCGGCGCGCGCCGGTGACGTCGGCGCCGAACAGCCGGGCCTCGCCGGACGCGGCGGGCACGACGCCGAGCAGGGCCTTGATCAGGGTCGACTTCCCGGAGCCGTTGCCGCCCATCAGCGCCACCGCCTCGCCGTCGGCCACGGCCAGGTCCACCCCGCGCAGCACGGGAGCAGCACCGAGGACCACGGTGAGGTCCTCGGTGCGGATCGCCGAGCGGTCCGCAGGAGCCGGCACCGGCGGACCGGATCGAAGTTTCATGAGAGCCATTCTCAAGAAAATGAGAACGAGGGTCAATTCGACGCCGGTGGAGCGGCGACGTGGTTCCGGCGGGATCAGCTCCGCACCGGCCCCGCCGGAGCGGCGCTCCCCACGCGCTCCGTCCCGGGGCCGGGAGCGGGGAGCGTGGTGGCCGGTCCCGCCCCGGGCCCCGCCGTCCGCCGCGCTCCTTCGGCGCTGGAGAGCGAGACGGCCAGGACGGAGGCGAGCACCAGGGCCCCGGCGGGACCGAGCACGGTCCAGGGGGCCCGTTCGACGTAGCCGATGCCCTCGGCCAGGAGCAGCCCCCACTCCGGGGCCGGGGGCTGCTGCCCCAGTCCCAGGAAGCCGAGCGCGGCGATGGCCAGGGCGGTGCCGGGCAGGCGCAGGATCGCGTGCCGGGCCACCTCCGGCAGCAGAGCGGGCAGGACGGTGCCGGCCAGGACGCGAGCGCGGCCCACCCCCAGCAGGGGCAGCACCCGCACGTAGGGGCGGGCCGAGATCTCGGCGACCAGGGCGGCCGTGTGGGCCGCCAGGGGCGCCCAGCTCACGAGGGTCACGGCCAGGGCGGCCCCGGCCGCCGACGGGCCGGCCACCGCGACGACGAGGATGCCGGCGATGATCGGAGGCGCCGCGTTGGTGACCTCCACCGGGCCGGTGGACCACGCCCCGGTCACCCCGATGACCAGGCCGAGCAGCAGGCACGCGGCGACCACGACCAGGGCCAGGCCCAGGGTGTCCAGCGCGCCGTGGCCCACGCGCGCCAGCACGTCGCGGCCGGACGCGTCGGCCCCCAGCGGCAGCGCCCAGGAGGGCGGCTCGAGCCGGGCGTGGGCGGAGGTGTAGGGGTCCCGGAACAGTCCCGCCGCGAGCAGGGCCAGCAGCAGCCCGGCCGAGCCCGCCGGCACCGCCCACCACGACCGGCGCCGCTCCGGCGGCGGCCCCGGGACGGGCAGGTCACCGGAGCGGGCGGCGGGCCCGAGCAGCGATCGGCGGACCAGGGCGGCCGACCCACCGCACAGGGCGGCGAGAGCGAGCAGCAGGAGGACCCCCGCCTGCAGCACGGGGACGTCCTGGGACGCGGCGGCGCCCAGCAGGGTCCGGCCCAGACCGGGGATCGCGAAGACCTCCTCGACCGGCACGGCTCCGCCGGTGAGCCCGACGACGACCAGTGCGAGCTGCCCGATCACCCCGGGCAGGGCCCGGTGCAGGGCGGCGGCGGTGATCCGGGCCCGGGAGTGCCCGGCCACGGCCCAGGTGTGCACCCAGCGTTCGGCGAACGCCCCGGCGAGCGCGGTGGTGAGCAGCCGGCCGATCAGTCCGCCCGCGGGCAGGCCGAGGGCCAGGGCCGGCAGCACCACGTGCTGGGGACCGCGCCACCCGTAGGGCGGCAGCCAGCCCCACCACACCGCCAGGACGATCAGCAGCACGGCTGCCAGCAGGAACTCCGGCAGCGCGGTCAGCGCGGCGGCCGCCGCGCCGGCCCCCCGGGAGGGACGCCCGGCCAGCCCGTTCCGGACGGCGGGGACGCAGACCAGGGCGGCCATGACCAGGGCGACGGCCAGGGCCGCGCCCATCAGGGTCAGGGACACCCCCAGGGCGTCCAGGACACCGGGCAGGACCGGGCGCCCGCTGATCCAGGAGGTGCCGAGGTCCCCGGTGAGCGCGCCGGACGCCCAGTCGGCGAAGACCGGGACCGGGCCGCGGTCCAGGCCCAGCTCGGCCCGGACCTGGGCCAGCACCTCGGGGGTGGCCGGCCGGTCGGCGTAGCGGGCGCGCAGGACCGTGTACTCCGGGCTGTTGCCGGACAGCCACGGCAGGGCCCCGGTGAGCACGACCACGGCGGTGAACGCCAGGACGCGCGAGATCAGGGCCGCCACCCCTCCCCGGCCCGTCACTCGGCCCCTCGCTCGGCCCGCCACTCGGCCCGTCACTCGGCGACGGTGGTCTCGGCCGTGATCAGCTCGCGCTCGCGCGGATCGCGGGCGGCGCCCACCACACCGTTCTGCTCGCCCTGGATGACGCGCTCGTGCAGCATCGGGATCGCGGCGTCCTCGGCCAGGATCGTCGCTTCGGCGGCCAGGATCGCCCGGCGGCGCTCCTCGCCGGGTGTGGCCTGCTCCGCCCGGTCCAGGGCCGCGTCGACGGTCTCGGAGCAGAACTGGGAGAGGTTGAAGGAGCCCTCGCAGCCGAAGTCGCTGACCATGTAGGCCACCGGGTCACCGGAGTCCAGCACGGTGGCGCGGGAGAGGACGAAGGCGTCGAAGTCGCCCTCGAGGGCGTCGGCCTCGATGTACTGGTACTCGCGGACGTCGAGCTCCACCTCGAAACCGGCGGCCTCCAGCTGCTGCTGGAGCTGGACGGCGACCTCGGGCAGCTCGGCGCGGTCGGTGAAGGTGCCGATGGTGATCTTCTCCCCGGCCGGGTCCCCGGCCTCGGCGCGGGCGGCGAGCGGCTCACGGTACTCGTCGGTGTCCCGGCCCTCCGCGGCGTAGGGGATCGCCGGACCCAGCAGGCCGGCGGCCACATCGGCCCGGCCCTCGTAGACCCCGTCCACGAGGCTCTGCGGATCGAGGGCCTGGCGGGCGGCCGCGCGCAGGGCGGGGTCGGCGAACGGGCCGTCCTCGGTGTTGAGGTAGAGCGTGTTGGTGCGCGGCATCGGCACCTCCGTCAGCAGCTCCTCGTCGACCTGGGCGGCCTGTCCGACCGGGACGGACTCGACGACGTCGGCCTCCCCGGTGCGCAGCGCGGCGGCCCGGGCGGTGCCGTCGGGCACGAAGGACACGTCGATGCCGGCGGCGGCGGCCGGGTCGCCCCAGTAGTCCTCGTAGCGCTCCAGGGTGGCCCCGGAGGTGCCGTCCAGGGCGGTGAGCTCGAAGGGCCCGGTGCCGTGGCCCACCGGGGTCACCGCGGTCCCCTCGTAGGCGGCCGGGGCCAGGACCGACAGCTGCGGGCTGGACAGCCGCTGCGGGACCAGCGGGTCGACCTCCGCGGTGGTGACCCGCACGGTGTCGCCCTCGGCCGTCACGTCCATCTCCACCCCGTCGAGGATGCGCGGGGCCGGCTCGGCCGCCACGGCCCGGGCCAGGGAATCGGCGGCGTTCTGCGCGGTGAGCTCGGTGCCGTCGTGGAAGGTGACACCGTCGCGGATCGTGAAGGACCAGGTGGTCTCGTCGAGCTGCTCCCACGCGGTGGCCAGCATCGGCTGCGCGTCCCCGGCCTCGTCCAGGCGGACCAGGGTCTCTCCGGTCGACCAGCGGGAGAGCTTGAAGGCGTCGTCGCTGAACGGGGACAGCGCCGAACGGGGTGGCTGCATCATGGCCGCCCGGACCCGGGCGTCGGTCGAGCCGCCGGCTCCCCCGGCGGCGGAGGTGCCGGAGCTGAAGCAGCCGGTGAGCAGCAGCAGACTGACCGCGGCGAGACCGAGGCCGGTGCTGCGGGGGGCGAGGCGGAGAGCGGAGGGGCGAGGGGACATCAGGGGGGCCCTTTCGGTGCGGTGACGGATGGACGGGGACGCGAATGGTGGAGTCGGGATCCCGGGAGCCCGGTGCGCCAGGAGCACCCGGGGCAGGGCGACGGCGGACAGCAGGGCGAGCAGGATCAGCGGGACCCGCGGTGTGCCGGCCCACCACGGGTCCCGGTCGGTCACCGGCACCGTCCGCTCCGGCAGGGTGCGCTCAGGCGGACAGTCGCGGAACCGCATCCACCAGCTCCTGCGTCGTCGGGTGCCGAGGAGTCTCGAGGAGCCGGTCGGTGGGGCCCTCCTCCACCACCTGTCCGTGGTCGAGCACCAGCGCGCGGCCGCACAGGGAACGGACCGCGGTGAGGTCGTGGGAGATGAACAGCAGCCCCAGGCCTCCCCGGACGTGCTGGTCCTCCAGCAGGTCCAGCACCTGGTTGCGCAGCGGCAGGTCGAGCCCGCTGACCGCCTCGTCGGCCAGGAGGATCCGGGGCCGGGTCACCAGGGCCCGGGCGATGGCCACGCGCTGGGCCTGGCCGCCGGAGAGCTCGTGGGCGCGCCGGCCCAGGTGGTCGGCGCCGAGACCGACCTGCGCCAGGGCGTCCCGGACCAGGCGCAGGTGGTCGCCCGGGATGCGGAAGCGGCGCAGCGGCTCCCGCAGCTGGCGTTCGACGCTGCGCCGCGGGTCCAGGCTGGAGGCGGGGTCCTGCGGGATGTACTGGACGGCCTGCCGGGCCCGCCGGATCTGCCGCCGGCCGATCAGGGGCACGCCGTCGAAGAGGACCTCGCCGCGGTCCGGGCGCTCCACGCCCAGCAGCAGGGACAGCAGCGTGGACTTGCCCGACCCGGAAGGTCCCACCACTCCCAGAGCCTCGCCCTCGCGCACCGCGACGTCGACCCCGCGCACGGCTGCCACGGCGCCGGAGCCCGTGCCGTAGGTCCTGGTGAGCCCGACGCCGTGCAGCGTCGCCGGTTCTGCCTGCCACATCACGAGGCCACGCCCAGCGGGGCCGCGGTGGGACGGAGACCGGCGCGGGCGGCCTCGACCAGGGCCGCGGTGAAGGGCGCCTGCGGCGCTTCGACCACCTGCTGGATCGGCCCGGCCTCGACCACCCGCCCCCGTTCCAGGACGACGACGTCGTCGCACAGGTCGGCGGCGACCGCCACGTCGTGGGTGACGAACAGCAGCCCGCCGCGGCCCTCGCCGGTGCAGCGGCGCAGGGCCTCGACCACCTGGCGCTGACTGATCATGTCCAGGGCCGTGGTCGGCTCGTCGGCCACCAGCAGGTCCGGAGCGGCGGCCACGGCGAGCGCCAGGCACACCCGCTGCCGCTGTCCGCCCGACAGCTGGGAGGGACGGGCGTGCAGGATACGCTCCGGATCCTCGAAGCCGACCTCGCGGAGCAGCCCCTCCACGACCCGGCCGGCGCCCGCAGCATCAAGGCGTCGCCGCCGGGCCACGGCGGGCAGGAGCTGCCGGTCCAGGCGCACCACGGGGTTCAGCGCGGCCTGGGAGTCCTGGAAGACCGCCGCCATGCCCGGGCGCCGCCCCGGCGCCTGGCGCCAGGGCAGGTCACGGCCGGCGACCCGCAGCGAGCCCTGCACCTCGAACCGGTGCCCGAGCAGACCCAGCAGGGCCAGCACCGCCAGGGACTTCCCCGACCCCGAGGCTCCCAGCAGGGCCACCCGCCGTCCGGGCACCACCTGGAGGTCCACTCCCTGCAGCAACGGCCGCCCGGCCACGGAGACACCGAGGCCCCGCACGTCCACTCCGGTCGCACCGCACATGCTTTCCCCTTGCCATCAGCCGCCTCAACAGGCTCTCATGGTAATGAGTTTCATTCTCAGAAACCAAGTCGGCGTGACCCGGGGGTGAGAGGTTCCCGCACAGGGCAGAGGCTTCCGGGTCCGAGCAGGGGCGACCGGCTCAACGCTGGTCGAGCCGCCGGCACCGGGACGGGTGATGCCCGCCCACGGGACGATGAGGGCCCGGGGTCACCGGGTCCCGCTCAGCGGGGTCCCGCACCCGGGCAGCGACGTCAGCGGTGGAGCCGGACGCTCAGCCGCGGCAGCAGGACCTGGACCAGCGGCCCGATGGCCAGTGCATAGAGCACCGTGCCCAGGCCCACAGTGCCCCCGAGCAGCCACCCGAGAAGCACCACGGTCACCTCGATGGAGGTGCGCACGATCCGCACGGATCCCCCGGTGCGTCGCACCAGGCCGGTCATCAGCCCGTCGCGCGGGCCTGGCCCCAGGTGCACACCGATGTAGGCGGCGGTCGCCACGGCGTTGAGGAGGACGCCGGCGAGCACGAGCAGCACGCGCAGCGGCATCGACTCGACCGGAGGCAGCACCAGCAGCGTCGCGTCGAGCACCACCCCGACCACCAGGGCGTTGCTGATGGTGCCGAGCCCGGGGCGTTCGCGCAGCGGGATCCACACGAGCAGCAGGAGCAGGCTGACGACGACGATCACCGTGCCGATGCTCACCCCGAACTGCCGGGAGAGGCCCTGGTGCAGCACGTCCCACGGGGTGACACCGAGCTCGGCACGCACGAGCAGACCCAGGGTGATGCCGTAGAGCACCAGCCCGGCGAACAGCTGGACGAACCGGCGGGGCAGCCTGCGCGATTCCGGCCGGTCGATCGAGCGGGCCAGGGCACGCGGACTCCAGTTCATGCGGACCATCTTCGCACCGCCGGGGCACTCGCGGCGCACGGGCACAGGCGCGGCGCACGGGCACAAGGTCAGCATCAACAGCGAGGCAGCGGTCCGCCCACGGCGCCGTCGAGCCCCCGCGTCGTCGAGCCCCGCGCCGTCGAGCCCCATGACGCCCGGTGCACGACTTGTGGGTGTTCCCGGAGGTGGAACAATGCACCAATTCCTTTTTTCGCGACCGGAAGGTGCTTCGTGACCGGCTTGGAGCTCGCCGTCGTCGCGCTCGTGGTGAGCGTGGCGTCCTGCCTCCAGGGCGCGATCGGCTTCGGCCTGGGCCTGCTCGCCGCCCCCGTGATCGCCCTGTTCGATCCCACCCTGCTGCCCGGTTCCATCGTCCTGGTGGCGGCCGGGCTCACCGTGCTCGGCGTGCTGCGGGACCGCGCCGCCGTGGACGTCAAGGACGCCAGCTGGGCCGTGATGGGGCAGGTCCCCGGCACGGTGGCGGGAGCCCTCCTGGTGGCCGCCCTGCCCGCCCGGACGCTCGCGCTGGTCCTGGCGGGTACCGTGCTGCTCGCGGTGCTGCTCAGCGTGTGCGGCTGGCAGCCGCGGCCGCGGCCCGCGACCGTCGCCGTCGCGGGGGCGGCCTCCGGCCTCCTGGGGACGGCCACGTCCATCGGTGGCCCGCCCATGGCCCTCGTGTGGCACGGGTCCTCGCGCGCCCGGATGCGCGGCACCATGAGCGCGTTCTTCCTGTTCGGCACGCTGCTGTCCCTCACCGCGCTGACGGCGGTGGGATCGATCGACCGCCGGACCCTGCTCTTCGCCGCCGTCCTCCTGCCGGCCATGGTCCTCGGCTTCGCGGCGTCCGGCGCCGTCAACGCACGGATCAACCGGCAGGTCGTCCGGCGGGTGGGCCTCGGCGCCTCCACGCTGGGCGCCGTGCTCGTCCTGCTGCAGGCGCTCTGAGCAGGACCGCCGACGACGCCGCCGGCTCGCGGCGTCCGGGAGGGACCGCTCATCACCCCAGGTAGCGGCCCGGACGGTGGTTCATGGCCAGCACGGTGTTGAGCACCACCACCCCCAAGGCGGAGAGCAGCACGCCGACCGGCGGCACCACCGTGAGGGCGAGCAGGACGACGGCGACGTCGAAGGCCAGCTGAACATGTCCGGCCCTCCAGCCGAGGCGCTCCTGGGCCAGCAGCGCCAGGACGTTGAACCCGCCGAGACTGGCGGAGTGGCGGAAGACGATGAGCACCCCGATGCCGATGAGCAGGTTGCCCGCCAGGATCGCGTAGCGCGGGTCCGGGCTGAGCCCGCCCAGCCCGGCCGGGTGCACGGAGGCCAGGACGGAGACGAGCGCTACCGCGATCAGCGTGCGCAGCGTGAACACCCAGCCCTTCTTCCACCACGCGAGGGCGAGGAAGGGCAGGTTGACGCCGACGAAGACCACCCCGAACGGCAGCCCGGCGGCGTAGCCGACCAGCAGGGCCAGGCCCGCGGTCCCGCCGGTCACCGCCCCGACGGTGTGCAGCAGGTGCAGGCCGAACGAGACCACGAAGGTGCCGACGAGCAGGCCGGCCGCGTCCTCGAACCGGGTGTGGCGCAGGGCGGACGGCGGATCTGCCGGGCCCCGGGACGCGCCTGGGCCCGGCAGGGCGTCGTCGGGACCGGACCTTCTCACAGGGTTCCGCGCACGGCGGCCGGCTGGGCACTGATGCTGCTGATCGATATCACGAGCAGATAGTAGCCGGGAGCCTCCCGCCGGCCGGTGCGGGCGATCCGTGCGGTGGCACCCACGCTCGGCATCCGGCCACGAGGATCCGGAGTTTCGTGCCGGTCGCCCGGCTCTCGGCGCCGTGCTCGAGCGCGGCCACCGCCTCCTCGATGGGACAGGTGGCGCGGCTCAGGGCACCGGCCCACCGCCGGGGACGCGGCGAGCTCGACGGCCCGCCGAGAGGAGTCGGCGCAGCGGGACACAGTCTCGGCCCGCAAATCCCGGGCCGGGGCCGCGGCGGCGTCCGGGCGCACCGGGTGCCCGAGGAGACGCCGAGGACGGCGCTCCCGTCCGGTGACTGTCCGCCGGTCAGGCCTTCCGGACGGTGAGAGCGACATTGGGGCAGGAAGCGGCGATCCGGGTCAGGGCGGCCTTCTCGGCGCTGTCGACCTTGAGGCCCCAGCGGATCTTCACCGCGACCCACTCCCCCACGTAGCCGCACCGGTTCCTCGGCGGCATCCAGGACTCGGGGCCGCGGGCCTGCTTGGCCGAGTTCAGCGCAGAGGTCTGGGCGCTGAGCGCGCGGTGGTCGCCGAGGTCGTTGTAGAACGCCACGCGCTTGGCCTTCGTCCAGTTCCGGGCCCCGGAGCCCCAGGCCTCGTGGACGGGCACGGTGTGGTCGATCTGCACGGTGGTGGCCGAGGTGTGCACTCGCCCGTCCCAGGTGGTGATCCAGCGCCCGCCCTTGACGGTGCACCGCTTGCTGGTGGTGAAGCTGATGCTCGCCCTGGACTCGTTCTGCAGCACCTCGGCGCGGGTGTTCTGGCAGTCGCGGTTGGCGTCGTTCCAGGTGCCGAACTGCGCGGCCCGGTCGTAGCCGGCATTGCTCTCCGCGGCCACGGGCAGGGACTTCACGGCGGTGCGCAACGAAGCGCTGTAGGTGGTCGCCGCCTCGGCGGGCACGGCGCCGCCGACGAGGACGAGTCCGGCCACGACCACCGAGGCCGCGGCCGCCCGGAGCGGGCCGCCGGAGGCGGAACCGGCGTGGGGAGTGCGGGCACGGGACAACAATCCGAGGAACATCGGGGGCCTCCAGGATGAGGGGAGTGAGGCGCCGTCGGGGGCGTTCCCTCATCCTGGCATTGCCATTGCAAATACATGCGTTGTGTCGTGATAGCACTTCTGGGGACAACCGCCCCGACGACGGCGTGCCCCGCCCGCTCACAGCCCCTGCGGGCCGGGCACGTGCTCGAACACGAGGCTGGTCTGGGTCGCGGCCACGACCGGGTTCGAGGACAGGTGCTCGATCACGAACTGGCGGATGTGCTCGGTGTCGCGCACCCGGACGTGGATGAGGAAGTCGTCGACTCCACCCAGGAAGAAGTACTGGGAGACCTCCGGGACGGTCTTCAGCGACTCCCCGAAGGCGGCCATCTGCTGCCGGGCCCCGGGGCGCAGCCGCACGCTGATCAGCGCCTCGATGGTCTGCCCCAGCGCCTTGGGCTCCACCTCGATGGTGAAGCGGCGGATCACGCCCGCCCGTCGCAGCGCCTTGATCCGGGCCAGGCACGTGGACGGCGCCACGCCCAGGGTCTCGCTCAGGGCCTGGTTGGTGGCCCGGGCGTTGTCCCGCAGCAGCCCGAGCAGCCGGAGGTCGAGGTCGTCGAGCTGGTGGGCGGGCCGCAGATCCTGCGGCGAGCGCGGTGTGGGATGCGTCACAGACCGATCCATTCTGCCAGTCTTGCTGGTTGTGCCGAATGATCTTCGAGCGTACAGCGGAGAAGAGGCAGAAATTGTAGATTTTGCTTACCGCATCACCGTTTCTTCGGAAGGGCCCACCATGATCGTCTCCGTTCCCCGCGAAGTGAAGAACAACGAGTACCGGGTGGCCATCACCACCTCGGGCGTGCACGAGCTGGTCGCCCGCGGCCACGAGGTCCTCGTCGAGGCCGGCGCGGGTATCGGCTCCGGGATCCCCGACGACGCCTACACCGCCGCCGGCGCCCGGATCGTGGCCGGCGCGGACGAGCTGTGGGCCCGGGCGGACATGATCCTGAAGGTCAAGGAGCCGGTGGCCGCCGAGTACCACCACTTCCGTGAAGGCCTGGTGCTGTTCACCTACCTGCACCTGGCCGCCGAGCCCGAGCTGACCCGTGCCCTGCTGGAGGCCGGGGTCACGGCCATCGCCTACGAGACGGTCCAGACCGCCGACCGGCGCCTGCCGCTGCTGGCCCCGATGAGCGAGGTCGCCGGGCGGCTGGCCGTCCAGGCCGGGGCCGCAGCCCTGACCGCCCCGGCCGGCGGCAAGGGCGTGCTGCTCGGCGGGGTGCCCGGGGTGCGCCCGGCGAAGGTCACCGTCCTCGGTGCGGGCGTGGCCGGCACCAACGCGGCCGCCATGGCCGTGGGCCTGGGGGCGGACGTGAGCATCCTCGACATCAACGTGGATCGGCTCCGCCAGCTCGACGCCCAGTACGCCGGGCGCCTGACGACGATCGCCTCCAACGCCCTGGAGGTCGAGCGCGCCGTGACCGAGGCAGACCTCGTCATCGGCTCCGTGCTCGTCCCCGGGGCGAAGGCCCCGAAGCTGGTGACCAACGCCATGGTCGCGGCCATGAAGCCCGGCAGCGTGCTGGTGGACATCGCCGTGGACCAGGGCGGGTGCTTCGCCGACTCCCGCCCCACCACTCACGAGGACCCGATCTTCCGGGTGCACGACACCTCGTTCTACTGCGTGGCCAACATGCCCGGAGCCGTGCCGAACACCTCCACCTACGCGCTGACCAACGTCACCCTCCCCTACGCCGTGGCCCTGGCGGACCGCGGCGCCGAGGCCGCGCTGGCCGCCGACCCCGCCCTGGCCGCCGGGCTCAACGTCCACGCCGGGCGCGTCACCCACCGCTCCGTGAGCGAGGCCCACGGCCTCGACTGCACCGAGCCCGCGCTCGCGGCCGCCTGAGCACCCGCGCTCGCCCCCGGGGCGGTCCGTCGTCAACGACGGCGGGCCGCTCCGGCGTGCACTCAGGGACGACAAGTTCCCGCTGTCAGCGCTCGTCGAGGCGCTCGACCAGACGTCGAAGAGCGTCATCGAGTCGACGGCCGGCATCCGCGCCACGGACGATGGAGCGATGACCGACCTGGCCGGCCGCACCGTGCTGATCGCGGGCGCCACCAGCGCGTCCGGACTGGCGGCGGCACGAGCCCTGACCACGGCCGGCGCCCGCGTCGTGGCCACCGGGCGCCGCGCGGAGAAGCTCGCTCCCCTCGCAGCCCTGGGGGCCCACACGGAGACGGTGGACCTTGCCGACGAGCGCGCCGTACTCGACCTCGCCCGCAGGCTGCACGACCGCGGCGCGTCGATCGACGGGCTCCTCCACCTCGTCGGCGGCTGGCGCGGCGGCGGTGGGCTCGCCGGGCAGACGGAGGAGGACTACCGGGCGCTGGAGGCCTCCTTCACCGCGCTGCGCCACCTCAGCCGCGCCGTCGACGACGACCTGCGGACCTCGCCGGCGGGACGGCTGGCGATCGTGTCCTCGACCGCGGTGGACCGCCCGCTCGCGGGTGGCGCCAACTACGCCGCCGTGAAGGCCGCGAGCGAGGCCTGGACCCGGGCGGTGGCGCAGGGATATGCAAAGGCCGCCCGCGAGGCCGGCGAGCCGCTGCGCGCTGCCGCGGTGATCTTCCGGGTGAAGGCCCTGGCCGGCCTGGAGGACCGGCTCGCGGACGCCTACGCCGGACTGTGGGCCGCCGAGGCGCCGGACCTGAACGACTCTGTCATCGAGCTCCAGCACAGGTGAGGCACTGACCGCGAGCGATCCACGACGCGGCTGCGGGGATCCGCCTCGGACGACCACATCCTCACTCGGTCCGGGATCCGAGCCCGGCGCGGTGGCACCCGCGGGTGCAGGCCGGTCACCGGAGACGTCCTACGACACCGCGGTCCTCGTCGTCCTCGGTCGCGACCGGAGAGCCCTGCCCCCGGTCGCGCTGTGCTTCAGACGATGCGCATCGCGGTGAGCTCGTAGACCCTGGCCGAGCTCGTCGCCGGTCCGTGGCAGGTCAGCTGATGCGGCGGGGCGGCGTGGGACTGCAGTTCGACGTCGATGAGGCCCGGCTGAGGTGGGCGGCCGGTGAGACGGACCCGCCAGCGGTCGCCGTCGCGGACTGATTCGGCGACCGTGTAGTCGTGGCGGCCGGCCGGGCCGAAGCGTTCGAGCGCGGCCGCGACAGCGGCCTGCTGCGGTGGGAACAGATCGGTGTACCCGCGCAGATGCTCCGCGTGCACCCGGCCGGCGAGGTGCTCCTCGACCGTGGTGACGGAGGACTCCGCGTCGAGTCCTCCGTAGTAGACGCCGTCCGGGGCGACGACCACGTTGGCGGCGAACCGGTCACCGCCGACGTGCGAGCACTCCCAGACCAGCTCCGGCCAGCGCTCGCTGAGGGCACTTCCCACGGGCCGTCCGCGCACAGCACAGCAGGGATCGTGCTGACCGTGGGCGCAGACCAGGAGGACGGGTGGATGGCCGAGCTCTCCGGGGACGCGGAGGGCCGTGGCGATCTCCGCGAGGTCCTCATCGCGGCGCCACGTCCCCCACTGCTGATGACAGGCGCCGGAGCTGTCCTGGCGCAGCACGGCCCACCGGCTGGGGCCCTCACGGCTGCGGCGGCCGTGTCGCCGGACCAGCAGGATTCGCGCCCGCGCTGCCTGCGCGGCGGAGGACACGAGGGCCTTGGCCTCGGGCTCCAGATCCAGGTCGTCGAAACCGTTGACGGGCCATGCGCCTCGGTACTCGATGAGGACCCACACCACGCCGCGCGGCGCCGTGCCCGCCATCGGGTCGCCGCGCCCCCGGGCTCCGTCGGCGCACCAGAAGCGGCACGAGGCATTCACGGTGGCGGTGTCACTGGTCACAGGGAACAAGGACCCCCGCCCGCAACAGTCGTTCGACGAGTTCGACGCCCAGGTCCCCCGCGGTGTGGACCTCGCCGTCGAGCAGGCGCGAGACGGAGGGCAGATCGGTCTCCGGGAAGTCGAGCCACCCCACGCGCGTGCTCAGGCGCGGGCCGTCCAGCCGTGCTTCCAGTGCACCGCGCAGCCGCACGGGGGACCCGGGGTCCAGGTCCTGGACGGCGGCGAGCTGGGCCAGCGGACCCAGCGGGGCCGGGCGCCCCTGTCCTCGCCGGGTGCGGTGGAACCGGGGAGTGGGATCGGCCTCGGCGAGCGCGGCGACCAGGCGCTCACGGACGGTGTCGAGCTCCTCGCCCGGTCCGTCGACGCCCACGGGCAGCGACCGGCGCATCAGGGGATCCTCGGCCAGCAGAGCCAGCGCCTCCTGGGCGAGCTGCTCGGCCAGACCGTGGCGGGTCCAGTTGTGGATCCCGAGCGTGAGGTGGACGGAGACCGCCCCCTGCGCCTGGGCCGCGTGCAGCCAGCCGCGCGGCAGGTAGAGGGCGTCGCCGGGTTCGAGCACCACGTCGAGATGTGCCTCGCCCTTCGCGGCCTCGGCCACGGCGGAGCGGCGATCGGTCCAGGGCTGGTCCCGCAGCGGATCCGGGTGCACCGGCTCGTGCAGGACCCAGCGCTTCGTCCCCTCGATCTGCAGGACGAAGACGTCGTGGACGTCGTAGTGGTCGTCGAACCCGCGGTTCTGCGGCGGGGTGATGTAGGCATTGGCCTGCACCGGATGCCCGAGCTCGCTGCTCAGCGCGGCGCTGAAGTCCGCGACCGGCTCCCACGTGCGGTGCAGGGCCTGCAGCACCAGCGTGGCGCCGTCGGCGAACCGGCGCCACAGCGCGGTGTCGTCGAGCTGGTCGGCAACGGTGGCGCCGACACCGGCGGGAGAGGTGAAGGACGAGTCGGGGAACGTCGAGCCGTCCTTGGCGACGCGCAGGAAGGGCGTGCGCAGCCCGCGGCGCGAGATGAGCTCGTCGACGGCATCGGCGGAGAACAGATCGGCGAAGCCGCCCGCCCGGCGCGTGAGCAGCGGCGCCCGGCCCCAGACGTCACGGGCGAACCGCTCCCGGCCGATGTCGATCAGGCGGGTCTCCAGGACCCCGGAGCCACCAGGGGCGCCGGGGTCCTGCCCGTCAGTGCGGTCGGCGTTCACGCTCAGCCGGCTCGCCCTTCGGCTCCTCCGTCGGCGCCACCATCGGCGCCACCGTCCGCGCCGCCGTCGGCACCACCATCGGCGCCGCCGTCGTGGACACCCGGCGTGCCGGCCGCCCCACCGTCGGCCGGGCCCTCGGCTCCACCGTCAGCACCGCCATCGGCGCCGCCGTCGTGGACACCCGGCGTGCCGGCCGCCCCACCGTCAGCGGGGCCCTCGGCTCCGCTGTCGGCACCGCCATCGGCACCGCCGTCGTGGACGCCCGGGGCGCCGAAGGCTCCGCCGTCGGCGGGACCTTCCGTCTGGTTCGGATCCTGCTGTGCATCAGTCATGTTGGCCTCCCAGATTCGGGTGACCGGGCCGTCACCGGCACCTGGTCACCAGGACACGCGGTGCGTGAGCAGCACCGCCCAAGTCGAGGCTATCCGTGCAGCGCGGGCGAGGGAACAGCCCTCGCGGCCTCGGCCCTCGAGTGAGCTGGACAACGACCGGCGCGTCGTGCGCCGTCTCGGCAGGGTGCACGACGACGCCGCGTCGCGCTCAGAGCTGGTCGATCCGCCGGTAGCGGGACGGCATGGTGCCCGTGGTGGCCCGGAAGTGCCGGTTGAAGTTGGAGAGGTTCGTGAAGCCCACGCGGTAGCAGATGTCCGAGACCGGCAGGTCGGTGCCGCGCAGCAGCCGGCAGGCCTCGGTGAGCCGCATCCGGGTGACCGTGCGGTTGAAGCCCACGCCGGTGGCCTTGGCGAACAGGCGGGAGAACGCGTCCCGGCTCAGCCCCACGGCCTCGGCCACCTCCGGCACGAGCATCCGGCCGTCCAGGTGTTCGGTGATGTAGCCCAGCGCCCGGTTGAAGACCTCGGCCTTGGCGGCGTCCAGCCGGTAGGAGCCGCCGTGGCTGTCCAGGTAGCGGCGCTCCGCCTCCGGAGAGTCGGCGAGGATCCCCAGCAGCTCGGCCACGGCGGCCAGCCGGCGGAGGCCGAACGTCCTGAGGCCCTGCCCAAGCTCATCCAGCAGATCTGGGACCGGTAGATCGATCCGGGCAAGGTGTTCGACCTCACCCTGCCCCTGGAGCAGGCCACCGAGGCCTACCGGACGATGGACGAGCGCCGAGCCATTAAGGTCCTGCGCACCACCGGCTGAGCTCCCGCGGGGCCCCGGGACCGCAGCCGCGGTGCCCGATGGAGCGAGGGGCGGCTGCTACCCCGAGGTCGAGGAGCGTACCTACGCTGGAACCATGCGCTTGCTGCTGATCCGCCACGGCCAGACACCCTGCAACGTTTCGGGTGAGCTCGACACGGCGGTACCCGGAGCCCCGCTGACCGGCCTGGGAAGGGTCCAGGCCCGTGCGGTCCCGGCCGCACTATGCCACGAGCGGATCAGCGGCATCCACGCCTCGCAGCTGGTGCGGACTCAGCTCACCGCCGCGCCGCTGGCCGAGGCCCGCGGTCTGGAGGTCCAGGTCCGTCCCGGCCTGGAGGAGATCTCGGCCGGGAACCTGGAGAGGCGGGCGGACCCTGACGCCCACCACGCATACATCTCCTGTCTCGTCGCCTGGATACACGGCGACCTGAACCGGCCCATGTCCGGCGGCCCGGACGGCCACGAGTTCCTCGGCCGCTTCGACGCCGCCCTGCAGCAGATCGCGCGGTCCCATGACCCCGCGGACACGGTGGCGGTTTTCAGCCACGGGGCCGCGATCCGCGTCTACACCGCGCTGCGCGGCGGGATCGACGTCGACGAGGCGGCACAGCTGGAGATCATGAACACCGGCGCGGCCGTACTGGAGGACCGGCCCGCCGGCGGGTGGCACCTAGTGGCCTGGCATCGCGATCCGCTCGGCGGCCCGGGCCTGGAGGACCGCGCCGCCGAGGACATCACGGGCGAGAGCGCCGAGGACACCCTCGATGAGAGCGCCGGGAATGCTGGAGATGGGACGCCCCGCCGTACACCCTGAGACGACGATGGGTCATTCGGCTACCACACGGTATCTAAAAGTCCGGCCTTTGGCAGAGGTAGACAATGCATTGCATCTAGGCTGCACCTATGGGCCCAACGCACTCTACTGCCACCGAGCGTCTTTTCCCCGGTTTGTATGAGCATCTCGAGGATGCTGGGCTATCCCGTCAACTAGCACACTTGTCACCTGAGAAAATCTCGTTTGATGACGTGGACGATGCGGACAGCCCACACGTATTAAGCCGCTATCTGGCGCATCGCATCAACGCGCATCTGGAGTCAGTCCCGGCACAGGCGCGCGTCGACGAAGCGAATCGCATTCTGGCGCTTCTGGATCAAAAGCCGGATGACACGCTACATATCGCCCCCGGCCCCCGCCAACTGCTATCCGTTGCGCCAGATGGAGGAAAGCCACTACGAAGACCGACTACTCCTTTATCAGACGCGGCGCTGCTCACCAACACTCCGCACGAGCCACAGGTGGGTCGTGAAATCGCGAAGGAACTGGAAAGCGCCGACGGGGTAGACCTCCTCATCGCCTTTGTGAAGTGGTCGGGGCTCCATGTCATGGACAAGGAGCTGCATCAGTTGAAGGATCGCGGTATTCCCTTCCGTGTACTTACCACGGTATACATGGGTGCCAGTGACGCCAAGGCCATCAACGCGCTGGTGCGCAAGTACGACGCCGAGGTCCGAATCAGCTACGAAACTCGCAATACACGCCTCCACGCCAAGGCGTGGATGTTCCATCGCAACACAGGATTCAGCACTGCATATGTCGGCAGCTCGAACCTGTCGCACGCCGCGATGCTTGACGGTTTGGAATGGAACGTGCGCCTTTCTTCCGTCGCGACCCCAGCACTTCTCCAGAAGTTCGAGGCAACCTTTGAGAGCTACTGGGCGTCGGAGGGCTTCGAGCCCTACAACCCGGACGACGACGCCGAGCGCTTGACGACTGCCCTGGCCGAAGGCGGCGGACGGCTGTCTTCGGAAGTGTCCATTGCCCACCTTGATGTTCAGCCCTACTCTTACCAAGCTCAAATGCTCCAGGAGCTGGAGGCCGAGCGCGTCATTCATGACCGCCACCGGAATCTCCTTGTCGCCGCCACGGGCACCGGAAAAACCATCGTGGCTGCTTTGGACTATCGTCGACTGCAGTCCGGCTCCTTAGACGAGCTTTCACTGCTTTTTGTAGCGCATCGGCGCGAAATCCTCGAGCAGGCGCGTCAAACCTACGCCACCGTGCTGCGTGACGGCGCCTTCGGCGAGCTGATGGTGGATGGTTACCAGCCGGCACGAGGTAAGCACGTCTTCGCGTCGATTCAATCGCTCAACGCAAAGGGCCTGGACCGCTTCGCCCCCGATTCCTTCGACGTGGTGGTTATCGACGAGTTCCACCATGCCGACGCTCCGACCTACCGGAGGATCATCGAACATTTCCAACCCCAGGAGCTTCTCGGGCTCACGGCCACTCCGGAGCGCGGCGACGGCGTCAACGTCGCGGAGAAGTTTTTCGAGAGCCGCATCGCCAGCGAGCTGCGCCTGTGGGATGCCCTCGATCAGCAGCTGCTGACGCCGTTCCACTATTTCGGCGTCTCAGACGGCGTCGACCTGTCTGCTCTGCAGTTTCGGCGGGGACGGTATGAGAAAGAAGACCTAAATGCCGTCTACACGGGCAATGACGCTCGCACCGCCAAGGTGCTGCAGGCCCTAAATGACAAAGTGCTCGACCCGTACCGCATGAAAGCCATTGGCTTCTGCGTCTCTGTTGACCACGCTGAGTACATGGCACGGAAGTTCACAGAAGCAGACTTGCGATCGGTGGCCCTTTCCGCGGAGAGTTCCAGCGACGAGCGTCGGACTGCTCTCAAAGCGCTGCAGCGCGGAGAACTGCGGGCCGTCTTTGCCGTGGATCTGTTCAACGAGGGGCTCGACATCCCGCAGGTCGACACCATCCTCATGCTACGACCGACGCAATCTCCCACGTTATTCCTCCAACAGCTGGGACGCGGTCTACGGCTAGCTCCCGACAAACCCGTACTAACCGTCCTGGATTTCATCGGATTCCAGCACCGAAAGTTCCGATTCGACCTGAAATACCGTGCTGTAACGGGATCAGGTCGGATTCGCCTGATTAGGGACCTGGAAGACGACTTCCCCTTCCTTCCCTCCGGCACGCAGATCGTCTTTGACGCGGTCGCCCAATCCGTAGTGCTCAGCAACGTAAAGCGCCAATTACACCCGAACGTTCGGGAAGTGGTCGACGACATTAAGGTTCTGGCGGCGCAGCATCCGTCACCGGAGTCGTACACCCTGCATCAGTACTTGATGGATTCTCTCTCGGAAGCCTCGGACATCTATCGACGGGGCAAGTTCGATGGACGGCCAACGACTTGGAACACTTTGCGTCGCGCCGGTGGGTTGGTCCCCGATGTGCTCTGGCCCGCCGAGGATGATGAGCTGGAAGTCCTCGGTCTACTGCAGCGCGCCAAGGCGTTCCTAAATGTAGATGACCCTGTCCGCCTCAAGTCATACGGGGCCCTGCTACGACCGGATGCACCACCGGTATCGTCTCTGCCGCTCATGGAGCAGCGGATGGCCCGTATGCTTTACTACTCCTTCTGGCCGCAGGGCCCAAAGAGCGGCGGGCCGGCCGACCTGGAAAGCGGGCTCCAACTGCTCCGGTCGCACGCCATCCTGCGGGATGAGTCGACGCAGCTCATCGATGTCACCGCCGACAACGCACGCAACCTGCCGCAGCCGCTGGGGCAGGGCTACGCCGACATTCCCCTGCAGACCCATGCGCACTACACCCGGGAAGAGCTTCTGGCCGGTCTGGGCATGGGAGAAGAAGGTCAGCGCACTCCCGGCACGGTGCGCGAAGGAGTGTCGTGGATTCCGTTTTCGCGCTGCGAGGCGCTGCTCGTCACGCTCCGCAAGTCGGAGAAGGACTTCTCACCCAACACCATGTATAAGGACTATGCAATCTCCGAGACGCTCTTCCACTGGGAATCGCAGAATCAGACCACGCCGGAGTCCTCATCCGGACAGCGGTATCAGCACCACACCCGGCAGGACAGCCACATCATGCTGTTTGTTCGAGAATTCTCAGAACAAGAGAAAATGACTGCGCCTTATGTCTTTTTGGGCCCTGTCGACTACGTGTCGCACGAAGGGTCCAAGCCCATGTCGATCATCTGGAAACTGCGCCGCCAGATGCCATCTACCGTGTTCTCTGCCGCGAGTACGGTCGCGCCCCTCAGTTAGGGACACTCGCTCAGGGACGCAGCTCAGAACTCGATCACCTGCCGCACCGCCCGCCCCGCGTCCAGCTCGTCCATCGCCTCGTTGATCTGGTCGAGCGTGATGTGGGAGGTGATCAGCTTCTCCAGCGGTAGCTTTCCGTCGCGCCACATCTGCTCGTACTTGGGGATGTCCACCGCCGGCACGGCGGAGCCCAGGTAGCTGCCGATGATCTGGCGGGCCTCGGCGGTGATCTTCAGCGGTTCGATCTGGGACATGGCACCCGGCGCCGGCAGGCCCACGGTGACGGTCACCCCGCCCACGGCGGTGGCGTTGAACGCGGTCTCGAACGCCCGGGGGTGCCCGGCGGCCTCGATCACCACGCGGGGCTTGTCCTCCAGCGCCACGAGCTCGTCCGGCGTGAGCGCCTCGTCCGCGCCGAACTCCTTGGCCAGCTCCAGCTTCTCGGCCAGCGCGTCCACGGCGATGACCCGGCGGCAGCCCACGGCCTTGGCGACCAGCACCGCGGCGAGCCCCACGCCGCCGAGGCCGACCACGGCCACGGCGTCGTCGGGGGTGGCCTGCGCCGCGTTGATGACGGCCCCTCCCCCGGTGAGCACCGCGCAGCCCATGACGGCCGCGATCGCGGCCGGGACGTCCTCGCCCACGGGCACCACGGAGCGCCGGTCCACCACGGCGTGCGTGGCGAACCCGGAGACCCCCAGGTGGTGGTAGACGTTCCCGCGGGTCTCGGAGGTGAGGTGCTGGGAGCCCTCGATGAGTGTGCCGGAGGCGTTGGCCTTCGAGCCGACCGTGCACGGCAGCAGGCCCTCGGTCTTGCACGCGGCGCACTCGCCGCAGCGCGGCAGGAACGCCATGACCACGTGCTGGCCCACGGCCAGGTCGGTGACCTCGGCGCCCACGTGCTCCACGACGCCCGCCGCCTCGTGCCCCAGGAGCATCGGCAGGGGCCGCGGCCGGTTGCCGTTGACCACGGAGAGGTCGGAGTGGCACACCCCGGCGGCGGTGATCCGCACGCGCAGCTCGGTGGGCCCGGGCTCGCCGAGCTCGAACTCCTCGACGCGCAGCGGCTGGGACTCCGCGTACGGGGCAGAGGCCTCCATGGTCTCCAGGACGGCTCCACGAATCTTCACGACGACCTCCGGTCTCGGTGCACGGGTGTGACGCCGTTCACCGTACCGTCCGATCCCCCGGTTATCGAGACGACGTGCGGCCCGGAGTTCCACCGGAGAGTCTCTTGGTTCCCCGGGGCCCGTGGTGTCGGTCCTCTCGGATCCACCCCACCCGAAAGCCTCTGCTGCGCCCTATTCCGTCACACACGGCACCGCCCTCCGAAGAGGGGACAGGGCGCGTCCCGGCTGATCGGCGCCTTCTGCACCCGGGGATCCGGCGCTGACCTGGGCCTTCGGACAAGGGTCGTGGCTCGCCGGCACCGGGCGCCGCTCCGGCAGTGCATGTACCGGTCTCCGGAGCCCCGAACGGACGTCGCTCCGGGAGGCAGTGTGGGTAATGTGCATGCTTAAGCAATTACACGTCGTCGGGGGATCCACCATGACCACCACCGTCTCCCTGCCCGAGCTGCTCCCGGAGCTCCTGCCGCTCATCCAGCCCGTGGGCCTGTTCTTCGCCGCACTGGGCCTCATCGTGCTGGTCCTGCGGCTCGTCTACGTGCTGGGCAGTGCCGTGACCGCCGCCGTGCAGAAGATGTTCCACGGGTCGGTGCCCTCGCCGACCCGGCGACCCGAGCACAAGGCTCTTGCGGCGGCCCGGCGGGCCGGTGCGGAGGACATGCGCTCGGCCTGGCTCCAGTGGCATCTCCGGCCCAGGAACACCCAGAAGGCCCTCAGCGAGCTCTCGTCCCTGTCCAGGACGCTGGGCGTGGTGCCGAGGGCCGACTGGAGCGTCGAGCGGTTCCGCGAGCACGGTGCGGATGTCTGGGCCCTCCGGCCACAGGCTGTCACGCCCGCCTGGCGGCAGAAGGTCGATGCCCGCCTGGACTGGATGGCCGCCATGGTCTCCGACCTGGCCGACAGCCCGTTCGACGCCGCGCGGGGTCAGACGAGCGAGCAGTACCTCTTCCACGAGGACCGGGAGGTCCGGGAGGCCTATCTCCAGGGCGGCACCGAGGCTGCGGAGCGGATCATGGAGACCATCACGGCGGCCCGGGACCGGGTCCGCCAGGACGCCGCCACGCAGGGCTCCGCGGCGTTCCTGGCCCAGCAGCGCAACGCCGCGTTCGACCAGCTGCGGAACACCTACCGGCCCACCCAGACCCGGGACGCCCACGCCGCCTGGGACGCCGCGGCCGAGGACCTCGGACGGTGACCCCCGCGGACCACCCTGCGGGCCCGGATCCGTCAGCGTCATTCCGCGGTCCAGGAACCAGCGCCCGCCGACATGCCCCCCGGATCCTTCGTGTCCCCCAGGAGAACCATGACCACCGCCCGCCAGTCGCCCCCTGATCCCGGGCGCACCGCCTTCACCTCCCATCCTGGTTTCCGGACCGGCAGATGGCTCCTCGCCGTGCCGGCGCACCTGGCCATGGTGGGCAGCGTGCTGGCCGTCGCCTTGTCGGCGGCGCCCTCCGCACTGGTCGCCGAGTCGTCCCCGCTGCCGCCGGCGGCCGCTGCCGGCACCACGGCGCCGACCCCCTCGCCGTCTCCCACCACGACCGAGGACAGGCTGGTCACCGCCTCGCCGGAGCCCACAGCGGCTCGGACGTCGTCGTCGGAAGCCCTCGCCGCCCTGGACGGACTGGAGGTGGCCGCCCGTGGCTCCCTGTCCGACTACGACCGCTCTGCCCTGTTCGGCGACTGGGTCGACGCGGACGGGAACTGCGTGGACACGCGCAACGAGATCCTCGCCAGGGATCTGACCGATGTCGAGTCCCATGACGGGTGCCGGGTGGAGTCGGGGACGCTGGACGACCCCTACACCGGCACCCCGATCTTCTTCACCCGTGGGGTCACCACCTCCTCGGACGTGCAGATCGACCACGTCGTGGCCGCCGGCAACGCGTGGGTCTCCGGGGCGAGCGGCCTCTCCCCGGCCGAGCGGGTCGAGTTCTACAACGACCCGCTGAACCTGCTGGCCGTGGACGGCTCCGTCAACGCGGCGAAGTCCGACTCCCCGGCCGACGAGTGGCTGCCGCCCGAGGAGTCCTTCCACTGCGAGTACGTGGCCACCCAGATCGCGGTGAAGGCCAAGTACGGGCTCCGGGTGACTTCTCCGGAGAAGGCGGCCATGGCCGAGGTCCTGTCCGCCTGCCCCGGCCAGGAGCTTCCCACCGACCACCGGAACGAGGACCTGACGTGATCGGGAACGCCCCCGTCGTCGGCAGACCGCGCCCCCGGAACAGGACGTCCCGCCACCAGCGCCACTACCGGAACCCGACCGACGCCTGGTTGCTCTGGATCTTCTTCGGCTGGCTGGGACTGCACCGCTACTACCTCGGGGACTGGAAGAGGGGCATCGCCATGACCCTCACGCTCGGCGGACTCGGCCTCTGGTCGCTGCTCGACGGCTTCTTCCTGACCCGACGTCTCCGGCGGATCAACAGCGGCCGGCTGTGACCAGACCTCGCGCCGGGCGTGCTCGCTGATCGGTCCGCCGGTCCGTCCTCGGCGGGGACTGTGGGATCGACGGGCCCGGCAGCTGCCGCACCGGGCCGCCGGCCAAACCCCCGAAGACTCCCCGGCGGGTCAGGGGACCATGACCGTCATCTGAGCGCCGGCCCGGCGGCCCGGGCTTAAACTGGTGGCCCGGGGCAGGGGGTCACATCCCAAGGAGTGTGCGTGATGGCCTTCATCCAGCTGATCGAATACACCACCTCGAAGCCGGAGGAGGTGGCCCAGGTCTATGCGGAGTGGGAGCAGGCTTCGCAGGGGAACCGCACGGCTCGCCGCGTCCTCACCACAACGGACCGCAACGACCCGAAGCGCTACTGCGAGATCGTCTTCTTCGACTCCTACGAGTCCGCCATGGAGAACTCCCAGCTCCCGCAGACCCAGGAGTACGCCAGGAAGTTGACCGACCTCATGGACGGGGAGCCCACGTTCCGCGACCTCGACGTCACGGAGGACCGCGAGCTCTAGCCCACTGGGTCCGGACCGGTGGGCCTCACCCACCGGTCGGACCTTCCCGTCGCCGGCGGAACGGCCTCAGGCAGTCGCTGGCGGAACGGCCCGGTGCTGCAGTCCCCGCCGCCGGCCGAGAACGATCAGGACGGCGGCCACAGCCGCGACGACGAGCATCGGGAACAGCATGACCGGGCCGCCCGCGCCGGCGGAGCGGTCGAACCCCTCGCTCATCATTCCCGTGGACGCGGACACGATGAACAGCAGGACGTTGTTCGCCGCGTGCACGAGCGAGGCCGCCTCGAGCCCGCCCGTGAACTGGGTCAGCAGCGACATCGCGATCCCGAAGACGAGGTAGTAGGCGATGAGCCAGACGTCGGTCGCGAAGTGCGCGAGGGAGAACAGGACCGCGCTCACCAGGGTGCCGAGCACCAGGGACGGGACGGCCCCGGGAACCCACGAGCCCGCCGCGCGCTGGATCACGCCGCGGAACATGTACTCCTCGGACGCCGCCTGCAGGGGCGTGGTGAGCAGGACGATCGCGAGGAAGGCCCAGGCGGTCGCGTCCAGGACGACCGGACGCTGGGCTTCGACGAGCGCCACGACCGCCACGTAGGCCACGAACAGCGGGACGACGACGACGGACGCCCGCCCCAGCCAGTCCCACCGGAAGCGGCCCACCACCGAGTGCAGCGTGCCGACCGGTTGCCGGTGCAGATAGCGGTGGAGGAGCACGGCGACGGCGGCCGAGGCGATCAGCGACAGGTTGGTCGCCAGCAGCAGCACCGGCGTCATGGTGATCTGCCCGCTCCCGAGCTCCTCCATCGTGGTGCTGCCCAGGAGGACGTCGATCGCCGTGGCGGCGAAGGCCAGCACGATCGAGAACAGCATGATCGCCGCGCCGAGCGCCAGGATGCTGAGGAACCCCTTCCACCAGCGGTTCCGGGGCGTGCGGTAGAACTCCGAGTGGGTGAGCGGCGCCGCCGTCGTCGGACCACCGGTGGGCGGAACGGGTTCTCCCGGAGGCCCCGGGTACGGGGTGGGCGCCCCCGCCCGGCCGGCGGGCGGGACAGGGCGGCCGAGGCCCGGGGGTCCGGACACGGCCGGCCCTTCGGGCTGCCAGGGAGCCGGTCGCCGCGGAGGGTGCGAGGTCATGTGCCCAGGCTAGTTCCCGATGACGGCCCCGGAACTCCGGGACCACGAGCTGGCCCGGCTCCGCACGAGGTGTCGAGCCGGCCGGAGGAATCCACACCCGGGCGGTGCTCACCGGGGCGGTCCGGCGGTCGCGGCGTCACCGGAGGGACCGGGACGACTCCCCGTGGCCGCTGATCGGCAGCCCTCTGCCGCCGGAGGAGCGGCTCCGCGCGCGGTCAGGGACGATCAGGAGAGCGTGATCCGTCGGCCGATGAGGCTTTCTCGGCGTCGTCCGGGGGCGGCAGGTAGTGCGCCAGCGGGAAGAAGGCCGGTTGTGCGGAGGGGTCGCCGGCGGCATGAGCGCCCACGGCATTGGCGGCGCGCAGCGCCGTCTCGTGGTCGAGCCCGGAGGTCAGGGCCAGCACCAGCGCGGCGCAGAACGCGTCACCGGCGCCGACCGTGCTGACCACGGCCACCGTGTTGCCGGGGGCGAAGGCGACTCGTCGCCCGTGGACGTAGAGGGCCGAGCCCTCGCCGCCACGGGTCACCGCGACCAGCTCGGCGTCGGCCAGCTCGGGGAGGAGGGCGTACTCGGACTCGTTGACGATGATGAGGTCGCACCGGTCCACCAGATCCCCCGGGAGGGGCACGGCCGGGGCGGCGTTCAGGGCGAAGAAGCCGGTGGTCCGCCGGGCGGTCTCGCGCACGGTGTCGAGCTCGATCTCCAGCTGGCAGAGCACGACCTCGTCCGGGGCGAAGGTCACGCCCTCGACGGACACGTCGGCGTTGGCACCGGCACAGACCGCGATCTGGTTCTCCCCGTGACGATCCACGGCGATGAGGGCGGTGCCGGTCGGCGCCGGCACGCGTCCGACGCCGGTGATGTCGACTCCGGCGGCTGCCATGCTGCGGAGGACGACGTCGCCGTCCGGGTCGTCGCCGACGGCGCCGATCATCCGTGAGCGCCCGGCGAGTCGCGCCGCGGCGACGGCCTGGTTGGCGCCCTTGCCACCCGGCTGCCGGTGCAGGGCAGCGCCGCCGACGGTTTCCCCAGGAGCTGGCAGCCGCTCGCACACCGCCGTCAGGTCGATGTTGATGCTGCCCACCACGGTGAGCGCCGGCCGTGCGGACTCCTCCGGTGACGACGGGGCGAGCCGGCGGAACGCCCTCAGGAGGTGCGGCGCGAAGTCCTCCGCCAGCTCCAGCACCACCCGGCACCGGGCCCCGGCCGGAGTGGGATATCCGGCGTAGCGGCCACGCATGTCGCAGATCGTCTGACCGCGCCCCGGGCCGTCGGTCGTGTCGACCTGGACCCGGACCACCGGCGCGAGGCCGGGCCGGACGGTGCCCGCCGCCACCGCTGCGGCCAGCGGGTCGTGCACGGCGGACGACGGCCGGCCGAAGACGTCGACGTAGAAGCCGGCGTAGCGCTCGAGCATCGCGGCCAGCGGAGGCATCACCGGATGATCGATGGCGGCGATCTGCTTTCGTTGGTCCTCGTCCAGGAGGTGGGTCATGGTGACGTCCAGCGGCACCAGGGTCACCTCCCACGGGGCGGCGAGCACCTCGGCGGCCGCTTCGGGGTCGTGCAGGATGTTGGCCTCGGCCACCGGCGTCCGGTTGCCGGGGACCAGCGCGGCACCGCCCATGACGGTGACACTGCCCACCAGCTCGGGCAGAGCGGGGTCCTGCCGCAGGGCGCGGGCGAGATTGGTCAACGGGCCGATGGCCACCACGTGGAGCTCGCCCGGATGGTCGTGGGCCAGCCGGATCAGCATCGCGTCCGCCGATTCGGTCACCGGTGCAGCGTCCGCCCTCGGCAGCTGCACGCCCCCGATGCCGTTGGCGCCGTGCACTGCCGGGCTGCCTCCGCCGAACCGGCTGCCGAGGGGGTGCTGGGCGCCGACCGCGACCGGTATGTCGGGCCGATCCAGCAGGGCCAGCAGATCCACGGTGCTGCGGGCAGCGGTCACGGCGTCGGTGTTGCCGCTGACGGTGCCGATGCCCCGCAGGTCGACCGAGGGTGTGGCCATCAGGTAGGTCAGGGCGATGGCGTCGTCGATGCCGGTGTCGCAGTCCAGGTAGAAGGGCCGGGCCTCCGGATCGGCCATCGCTCTCACCCTTCGAACCGGTCGACGACAGGGACTCCGCAACGCTCCGGCTAGAGTACCCCGTACCACGCCGGCGTCGCCGTTCGCACCGGGCAGACACCGCACCGACGTTGTTGCCGGCAGCCTGGGCATCCTCGACGGAAGGACAACGCACATGGTCGACGTGTTCTGGGGCATCGGCGGGATGATCGCGCTCCTCGCCATTGCGCTCCTGTTCTCGGTGGACCGCCGCAGGATCCGGATCCGGACCGTCGCCCTGGCGCTGGCCCTCCAGGTGACCTTCGGCGTGCTCGTGCTCTACGTCCCGGCCGGTCGCGCCGTGCTCGAGACCGTCACCAGGGCGGTCCAGGCCGTCATCAACTCCTCCGCCGCAGGCATCGACTTCCTCTTCGGCCCGGTGCTGCCCGAGGAGGGCGGGGTCTTCGCCTTCCAGGTGCTGCCGGTCATCGTGTTCTTCGCGGCCCTGACGTCGGTGCTGTACTACCTGGGCGTCCTGCAGTGGGTCGTGAAGATCATCGGAGGCGGGCTGGCGAAGCTCCTCGGGACGACGACGCCGGAGTCGATGAACGCGGCCGCCAACATCTTCGTGGGGCAGACCGAGGCGCCGCTGGTCATCCGGCCCTACGTGGCCAAGATGACGCGGTCCGAGCTCTTCGCCGTCATGTGCGGCGGGCTGGCAACCGTGGCCGGCTCGGTGCTCGTGGGCTACTCCCTGCTCGGTGCGCCGCTCGAGTACCTCATCGCCGCTTCGTTCATGGCGGCGCCGGCCGCGCTGCTCATGGCCAAGATCCTCGTCCCCACCGGGGCGATGGAGGCGCCGGCGGCCGCGCCCGCGGGTGATCCAGGAGTCGCCGGCAGCCCGGCGAGCACCGACCGGGGCACCGGTGACCCGGTGCGTGACGAACCGGCGAGGGAGGAGGCCCGCGGCGCGCGGCGGTGGCTTGCCGGCGGCGCCCGGCGCGGGGCGACGTCGCACGCGGCCCTCGAGATCGCCCGCCGGCAGGACGCCCAGACCGCGGACCGGAACGACGGCGACGCCGTCCGGCCCGATGACGTCGCCCGGTCCGCCGACCCGGAGGGGGTGTCCGCGACGGACGCGGCGGGCGACCCCGCCGACGAGGACGAGGCGCCGGCCAACGTCATCGACGCCGCCGCCCGCGGCGCGTCCGACGGCCTGAGCCTGGCCCTCAACGTCGGGGCGATGCTCATCGCCTTCATCTCGCTCATCGCGCTCGCCAACGTGATCCTCGGCTCGATCGGCGGCCTGTTCGGGATGGGCGACCTCACCCTCGAGCAGCTGTTCGGGTACGTCTTCGCGCCGGTGATGTTCGCCGTCGGGGTGCCCTGGGCCGAGGCGCTCGACGCCGGCAGCTTTCTCGGGCAGAAGCTCGTGCTCAACGAGTTCGTCGCGTTCGCCGACTTCGCCCCGCAGATCGACACCTACTCCGCGAAGACCCAGGCCATCGTCACCTTCGCGCTGACGGGATTCGCGAACTTCGGCTCCCTGGCGATCCTCCTCGGCGGACTCGGCGGCATCGCCCCGAGCCGCCGCCGGGACATCGCCCAGCTCGGCCTGCGGGCCGTGCTCGGCGGGACGCTCGCCAACCTCATGAGCGCCGCGATCGCGGGCATGCTCATCGGCTGACCTCCTCGTGGGAGCACTGCAGGCAGGATCGCCCACTGGTCCCGGGCAGGGTCCTGGTTCGTCCCGGTCTCGAGAAGGCCTGCCCTCCTGCGCCTCGGCCTGGTCCTTGCCCGACGACGTGGCCCCGTTGCCCGGCGGAGAACTCCGCCTCCGCGGGCTCGGGCCGGTTCCCAGGGCCATCCGGGAGACGAAGAGGCCGGAACTGCCGAGAAGGGTGTCCTCCAGGGGGCGGACTCCTCGGGTCGTGGTCGTGCGACAGGGTCGCTCCCGGGCGTACCCGGAGTCCGCGCAGGCCCCGTGCCCTGGCCGGGTTCAGGAGAGCAGCAGGGCCACGACCGCCATGGTCAGCATCGCGATCACCGTGGTCAGCAGCACGGTGTCGCGGCA
>NZ_JBHZTC010000017.1:0-91643 GCF_042879195.1 Kocuria nitroreducens | reverse complement strand
CGTTGTACTGGAGCTTCTGCTGGTGCAAGAACATCCTGACCTCCGTCATCGACTGCACTGGTCCGCCGCCGCCGGAGGGCTCGCCGACCCGGGGCGCACAGGTAAGGGCACCCTAATCCGCTCTCCCGAAAATGGAAAGCGTGCTGATGACACGCGTGGGTGCGGCGGTCATCGTGGGCGGCGACCGACGACCCCGCTCCCTCCGGAGGACCCCCGTGCAGCAGCCGGCCGCCTCCGCCCCCCGGTGGCCTGGACCGGCCCGAGCCCGAGGACGTGCCCGCCCCCGGCACGTCGGCAAGATCGTGCTCGAGCACTGAGACCCGTGCGCGGCCGGTGCCCCGGGGGTCCGGGCCCGGGGCACCGCGCTCACCAGCCGGTGACCCACACCTGACCGGTGGCCGGGGACCAGTTCACCCTGTACCCGTTGGAGAAGCGCTGGTAGACGGTGGTCCCGGTGCGGATCTCGTCGGTGACCGGGTAGCCGTAGCCCCGTTCGAAGCCGGCGGCCTTCCAGGCGCGGCCGATCGGGTTGGACTCTTTCACGGCGCGCGCGCCGTGGGCGCGCGTCCACAGCACCTTCGTGAGGACCCCGTCACGGGAGAACACCTGGTAGGAGGAACCGTCGGCCAGCCGGCGCTCCTCCGTGGTCGGGTAGCCGTAGCCGTTCTCCCGTCCCGCGGCCACGAACTTCTGGCCGATGGACGTGGTGTTCTCGACGCGGTGGGCGCCCGTGGCGGGGCTCCAGTAGAGGGTGGACTTGCGCCCGTTCAGGGAGAACTCCTGATAGACGCCTCCGGCGCGCAGCCCGCCGCGCTCCGCCGTCACGGGTTGACCGACCACCGCGGCGCCGCCCAGGGCGTGGTACTTCGCGCCGATGGCACCGGCCACGCCGTAGGCCGCCGGCGTCTGGACGGGCGTCGACGTCTCGTAGGTGTAGGCCGGGGCCCCGTTCACGCGCGTCGAGGCGTCCGCGGGCGCGCCACCGTTGGCGTACCCGTAGAGGTTGACGGTGGAGAGCACCTGCCAGGCCTGCCCGGTGTTCTCGAGCCGGCCGTCCGCGTAGGTGAGGCCGATGCCGATCACCTCGTGGCGCGGGTCCTTGATCGCCTTGTCGTGGGCGGCCGAGGACTTCCACCACTTCACCAGCGCGCGCACGTCCCGGTGGTGCTCGAGGGCGATGACCTCGTTGGCGCTGGTCCAGGACCCGGTCCGCGGGTCGGTGAGGAAGGTGGTGCTGTGGGAGAACTTCTCCTCGACCACCTGCCGGTCGGACTCCTTCTGCACCACCTGGGACAGCGTGGCGGAGTACTTCAGCGGCTTCACGCCCAGGGACTCCCGGTAGCGGTTGATCTCGTCGAGGATCAGCTGGGCGTCGGCCTGCCGGGTGGCCGCATCCACCGCGACGATGTCCTGGGCGGCGGCGTGGGCCGCCGGAACGGCCAGCAGGGAGGTGCCGGCGAGGGTGGTGACGCCGATGCCGGCGGAGAGGGCCAGAGCGGCCACGCGGCCGTGACGGCGCGCGGGGGCGCAGCGGTGTTTCGCCATGGGTGCTTCTGCTTCCTGGTCTGTCTGCACGCACGGAAAAGTTGGGGGTTCCGCGCGGCGGGGGGCTATCGCCGTCCGGCCGGACGACGAGACAGATTGGGCTGGGGAAGGCGCCCACGGAAAGGCTACGGAATCACGATTGCAAATAGGAAATGTGTGAAATTGTTTCGTCTATCACGGAACAATAACGGCAACATCACGGAATGTGCCGACCGGCCCGTTACCGCGCGGTTATAGTGAGCGGTTCTCGCTCCGTCGAGCAGCACGCTCTGCGACAGTGCGGACCTCTCGCTCCACGACCCTTCGGATCGTCCGCTCCGGGGTTCCGACGGTGCCCGGGCTCCGGCGGCGCCGCGGGGCCCTCGCCGCCGCGGGTGGCCCCGCGGCGGCGCCCGTGCGGCGAAGGGTCCGGGGCGGGTGAGGATAGGCTGGGAGGGCACGTCCGGAGAGGAGCCCGATGACCGTCCACGCCACCCGCGCCACCGGCGTCCAGGGCCCGTCGCGGCTCTTCCTCGCCCTCGCCGCCGTGGTCCTGACGGGGTGCGGCCCCGACCTCGACACCCCAGAGGGCACCACCCGTGCCTTCGTCGACGCGATGGCCGAGCGCGACTGGGACGGCGCCTGCGAGCTGCTGTCCCACGACTTCGTGCACCGGGCCATGGAGGGCAACTCGCAGTACTGCAGCGTCTACCTCGAGCGCTGGCACCCCGACACCTCCCGCTACGAGTCGCTCACCGTCCAGGGCGAGGCCGCAGAGACCGCGGACGGGTACCGGCTCGAGGTCGCCCCCGGGGACACCCCTGAGGACACGGAGGAGGTCGTCGTGGTCGAGGAGTCCGGACGCCTCGTGCTGCTGAGCTACCCCGGCCGCGACACCGCCGTCCGCTGAGCCCCATCCGCCCACCAGGAACCCCAGGAAGGACCGCCATGACCGATCCTCAGACCGTTCCCGCCGCGGCGGCCGCGGCGTCGCCCGAGGGCGAGACCGTCGAGATCTGCCGCAACCTCATCCGCATCGACACCTCCAACTACGGCAGCGGCGACGCCAAGGGGGAGCGGCGGGCCGCCGAGTACGTGGCCGGGCTGATCGAGGAGGTCGGTCTCTCGACGACCGTCCTGGAGTCCGCGCCCGGCCGGGCCAACGTCTTCGCCCGGTTCGAGGGCACCGACCCCTCCGCCGACGCCCTGCTCGTGCACGGCCACCTCGACGTGGTGCCCGCGATCGCCGCCGACTGGTCCGTGGACCCGTTCGGGGGCGAGATCAGGGACGGCATGATCTGGGGCCGCGGCGCCGTGGACATGAAGGACATGGACGCCATGATGCTCTCGGTGCTGCGCCACATGGTGCGGACCGGGGCACGGCCGCGGCGGGACATCGTCTTCGGCTTCTTCGCCGACGAGGAGGCCGGCATGGTGTACGGCTCCCACTGGATCGCGGAGCACCACCGCGGGCTCTTCGACGGTGTCACCGACGCCATCAGCGAGGTCGGCGGGTACTCGGCCACCATCGGCGGCCGGCGGGCCTACCTCCTGCAGACGGCGGAGAAGGGCCTCATGTGGCTGCGCCTCAACGCGCAGGGAACGGCAGGGCACGGCTCGCAGATCAACGACGACAACCCGGTCACCCGGCTCTCGAGGGCGCTGGCCAACATCGGCGAGTACCAGTGGCCGATCGAGCTCACCAAGACCACCCGAGCATTCCTCGACTCGATCACCGAGCTCACGGGCGTGGAGTTCGACCCCCAGAACCCCCAGCGGCTGCTCGCCGAGCTCGGCTCGGTGGCCAGGTTCGTGGGCGCGACCCTGCAGACCACCGCGAACCCGACGATGCTCGAGGCGGGCTACAAGGTCAACGTCATTCCCGGGTCGGCCCAGGCGGGGCTGGACGTGCGCTACCTGCCCGGCCAGCGCGAGATGGTGCTGGAGAAGCTCGCGGAGCTCGCCGGGGACGGGGTGTCCTTCGAGTTCGAGTCGGACGACATCGCCCTCGAGGTGCCGTTCTCCGGGACCGTGGTCGACGCCATGGTCGACGCGCTGCACGCCGAGGACCCCGGGGCGGTCGTGCTGCCGTACATGCTCTCCGGCGGGACGGACAACAAGTCCCTGGACCCGCTCGGGATCACCGGCTACGGATTCGTGCCGCTGCGCCTGCCCGACGAGCTGGACTTCCCGGCCATGTTCCACGGCGTGGACGAGCGCGTGCCCACGGACTCCTTGGAGTTCGGCTCCCGCGTGCTGCACCGGCTGCTGACCCAGTACTGATCCGGTACTGACCCGCCACTGATCCGGTACTGACCCCGCGCCGGCCCGGCCCGCACGACCACCCGGGCGCCCACGTCCCCGGAGGACCCCCGACAGGAGCGAGATGCACGACGCGACCGGTCCGGAGACCGAGCCCGCACCACCCGAGTCCGCACCGGCCGAGAACCTGGTGCCCGAGACCCTGCTCCCGGACGACCTGCTGGCGACGTTCCGCGCGCGCGCCGCCGGCTACGACCGGGAGAACCGGTTCTTCGACGAGGACTTCGCGGACCTGGTGCGCATCGGCTATCCGCTCATGCTGGTGCCGCGGGACCGGGGCGGCATCGGGTTCACGCTGCAGCAGGCGGTCGCCGCGCAGCGGCGCCTCGCCGCGGCCGCGCCCGCCACGGCGCTGGGCATCAACATGCACCACGTCCTGGTGGGCGTGGCGCACACCCTGCGCCTGCGCGGGGACGCTCGGGCCGACCGGATCTTCGAGCAGGCCGCCGCCGGGGAGATCTTCGCCTTCGGCATCTCCGAGGCCGGCAACGACTCCGTGCTCCTCGACTCCGCCACCACCGCGGTGGCGGCCGAGGACGGCTACCGGATCACCGGCACGAAGATCTTCACCTCGCTCTCACCCGTGTGGACCCGGCTGGTCGTCCACGCCCGCGACGACGCCGAGGACGGCACCCCGTTGGTGTTCGGCTTCCTCGACCGGGCGGCGGAAGGCATCGAGGTCCTCGACGACTGGGACACCATGGGCATGCGGGCCTCGCAGTCCTGCACCACGGTGCTGCGCTCGGTGCCGATGCCCGCGGAGCAGGTGCTCACGCGCACCCCGGTGGGGCTAAATCCGGACCCGGTGGTGTGGGGCGTCTTCGGTTGCTTCGAGCTGCTGCTGGCCGCCGTCTACACGGGGATCGCGGACCGGGCGGTGGAGCTGGCCGTGGAGATCGCCGGCGCGAGGCGCTCCCGCGGCGGGGGAGCGCCTCGTGCCGAGCACCCCGACGTCCGCTGGCAGATCGCCGAGGCCGCGCTCCTGCGCGACGGGGTGGAGCTGCAGCTGCTCCGGCTGACCGCGGACGTGGACGCCCTCGGCACCGCCGGCGCCCCGGACCACGGCCCCCGCTGGTTCCTGCTGTTCTCCGGGGTCAAGCACCGGGCCACGGAGGCGGCCCGTCAGGTCGTCGACCTCGCGATGCGGACCTCCGGTGGGGCCCAGTACTCCCGGGGCCGGGAGCTGGAACGGCTGTACCGGGACGTGCTCGCCGGGATCTACCACCCCTCCGACAACGAGTCCGTGCACGCGGCCGTGGCCAAGGCGCTGCTGGGCCCGGTCGGGGGCTGAGCCCGGTCGGCCGGGAGGCGTCGGGGCTCAGGCGGTGCGCTCCACGCGCATCACCCGGCGGCGCAGCCAGTACTTGCGGGTGCCGCCGTAGAGCAGGACGGAACGGGTCAGTTCCCACTTGCCGTACTCGGCGTGCTCGCTGAGCCGGGCCCGCGCATCACCGAGCGGCTCGTGCGGCGCCACGGTCAGCAGAAGGTACTCGTAGCGCTGGTCGGCGTCCCTCGTGAGGGTCGCCGAGCTGGTCCGGACTTGTTCTCTCATCGGTCCCCATTCTGCACGGAATAGCGCTAACGTCTACTCCATGAGCAATGATCCTCGTGCCGCGTTGCAGGCGCTCGTGAGCGCCTTCGAAGAACACCTCGTCGCGGCCTCCAACCGGCGCAGCGACGACGATCCCGCCGTCGACGGCGCCTACATCGCCATCGCCGACGCCTTCGACGCCTACGAGGAGGCGCTCTACGACGCCTACGACGAGGTCACCCCGCTGACCGTCTTCGCGGAGGACGAGTCCGACGACGACGATGACGATGACGACTCGGACGACGACGAGGAGCTCCTGGAGGACAACGAGATGCTCGACGAGGACCTCGTCGATGAGGAGGACTACGAGGATCTCGACGACACGGACGGGGCGCGCTCCACCCGCTAGCCCCGCTACCCGCACCGCGTCCAGGAACGGCCCGCACGGCGGGCCGTTCCTGCTGCTGTCCGGGCCTGTCCAGCCGTGGACGGGGCGGACGGTGCCGTAGGGTGGCCGGGTGAATTGGATCGAAACCATCATTCTCGGCCTCGTCCAGGGCCTGACCGAGTTCCTCCCGGTGTCCTCCTCGGCGCACCTGCGCATCGTGGGGGAGCTCCTGCCCAACAGCGCCGACCCCGGGGCCGCGTTCACGGCCATCACGCAGCTGGGCACCGAGACCGCCGTGATCATCTACTTCTGGCGGGACATCGTCCGGATCCTCAAGCAGTGGACCCTGTCCCTGGTGGGCCGGGTGGAGCGCTCGGACCCCGACGCCCGGATGGGGTGGCTGATCATCCTGGGCTCCCTGCCCATCGGCGTGCTCGGGCTGCTGCTGGAGGACTACATCGACACGGAGTTCCGGTCGCTGTGGATCACGGCCACGATGCTGGTGGTCTTCGGCGTGATCCTGGCCGTGGCGGACCGGGTGGGCCGGCAGGCCCGTCACCTGGACGACCTCACCGTCAAGCACGGCGTGCTCTTCGGGCTGGCCCAGGCGCTGGCCCTGATCCCGGGGGTCTCCCGGTCCGGCGGCACGATCACAGCCGGTCTGCTGATGGGCTACACGCGCGAGGCCGCCGCGCGCTACGCGTTCCTGCTGGCCATCCCGGCGGTGTTCGCCTCGGGGCTGTACAAGCTGGCGCAGTCCGTGGGGCAGCCGCAGGCGGGGCCCTACGGCATGACGGAGACGTTCGTGGCCACGGGCATCGCGTTCGTGGTGGCGTACGTGATCATCGGCTGGTTCATGCACTACATCTCCAACCGCAGCTACACGATCTTCGTGTGGTACCGCATCGCGCTGGGCCTGGCCATCTTCGTCCTCCTGGGCCTGGGTGTCATCAGCGCCTGAGCCCTGCGTCACCCCGGGATCGGGGCGTGACGGCCGGTCCGGTAGGTTGGGTGAGGCCCCGCGGCCGTCGTCCGATCCCCGAACCACCCGAGGTGAGCATGAAAGCCTGGTCCGCCCGACCCGTTCCCGACCTCCCCGGCGAGGCGGCCCTGCCCGTCGTGCAGGACACCCGGCTGCGGCGGCGGGTGGAGCTGCCCCGGCAGGAGCGGGCCAGTCTCTACGTGTGCGGGATCACCCCGTACGACGCCACCCACATGGGCCACGCCGCCACGTACGTGGCCTTCGACCTCCTGCACCGCGCCTGGCTGGACGCGGGGACCGCGGTGGACTACGTGCAGAACGTCACCGACGTGGACGACCCCCTGCTCGAGCGGGCCCAGGCCACCGGCGTGGACTGGCAGGAGCTGGCCGCCGGGCAGACCGAGCTGTTCCGCACCGACATGAGCGCGCTCAACGTCCTCCCGCCCCAGCACTACGTGGGCGCGACCGAGGCCGTCGGCTGGATCGTCCCCGCCGTCGAGGGCCTCGTGGCGCGCGACCTCGCCTACCGGGTCCCGGGCCCGGAGGGGGAGCCGGACGGGGACGTCTACTTCGACGTGGAGGCCGCGGGCGCACTGCCCACCGACGACGAGGACGCGTGGGTGCTCGGCGACGTCTCCCACCTGACGCCCGAGCAGATGCTGCCGCTGTTCGCCGAGCGCGGCGGGGACCCCGAGCGCCCGGGCAAGCGGCACCGGCTGGATCCGCTGCTGTGGCGCGCAGAGCGCCCCGGTGAGCCCGCCTGGGACGGCGCGTCGCTGGGCTCGGGGCGCCCGGGCTGGCACATCGAGTGCTCGCTCATCGCCCTCGAGCACCTGCCCGCCCCGTTCACCGTCCAGGGCGGCGGCTCGGACCTCGTCTTCCCGCACCACGAGATGGGCGCGGGCCACTGCTGGGCGCTGACCGGGCGGCCCATGGCCCAGCACTTCCTGCACACCGGGATGGTCGGGCTCGACGGGGAGAAGATGTCCAAGTCCAAGGGCAACCTCGTGCTCGTGTCCGCGCTCCGGGCCCAGGGGGTGGACCCCGCCGTGATCCGCACCGCGATCCTCGCCCACCGCTACACCGAGGACTGGTACTGGACCGACCTGGTGCTGGCCGGCGCCGTCGCCCGCGTGGACGCGTGGCGCCGCGCCCTGGCCGTCGCCCCGGAGGGCAGCGCGGCACCGCTGCTGGAGGCCGTGCGCACCGCCCTGGCCGACGACCTGGACGCCCCCACGGCGCTGGCGGCCCTGGACGCGTGGGCCGCCGACGCCCTGACCCGCGGCACCCCGGGACCCTGCGAGGCGGACGCCCGCCTGGTCCGGGACCTCGTGGACGCCCGGCTCGGGATCGAGCTCTGACGCCGCCGGCGGGCCCGGTCCGGTGAGACGGCGAAGGGGCGGCACCCGTTCCCGGGTGCCGCCCCTTCGCCGCCCGCTGCCGGGTGCCGGCCGCACTCACTTCTCGTCGCGGCGGCGGCGCAGGTAGCGCTCGAACTCCTTGGCGATCGCGTCCCCGGTGGCCTCGGGCAGGTCCGTGGTGTCCTTGGCCTCCTCGAGCTGCTGGACGTAGGCGGCGATCTCGGGATCGTCGGAGGCCAGCTCGTTGACCCCGCGCTCCCACGCCTCGGCGTCCTCGGCGATGGGATCCAGCGGCAGCGTGATGCTGAGCAGCTCCTCGAGCTCCCGGAGCAGGGCCAGCTCGGCCTTCGGGGAGGGGGACTGCGCCACGTAGTGGGGCACCGCCGCCCACAGGCTGACGGTGGGGAACCCGCCCAGGGAGGCCATGTGGGAGAGCAGCCCCACGATCCCGGTGGGGCCCTCGTACTGGGAGGAGTCGATGCCCAGCTCCTCCTGGAGCTCGGCGGTGTCGGAGGTCTTGGTCACCGGGATCGGCCGGGTGTGCGGCACGTCCGCGAGCAGCGCCCCGACCATCACCACGAAGTCGACGTCGAGCAGGGTCGCCTGCTCGAGCAGCTCCGCGGTGAAGGAGCGCCACCGGTAGGAGGGCTCCCACCCGTGCAGCAGCACGAGGTCGAGGTTGGTGCCGGGCACGGTGGCGGTGGAGAGCCGGGTCGTGGGCCAGACGATCTTCACGTCGCCCGTCGCCCCGCGGCGCACGATGGGCCGGGAGAACTGGTAGTCGTAGTAGTCGTCCGAGGTCACCTCGAAGACGTCCTTTGCCCCGTAGTGGCCGGCCAGGAACTGCACGGCGTCCGTGGCGGCGTCCCCGGCGTCGTTCCACCCCTCGAACGCGGCCACCAGCACGGTCACCCGCTCCTGGTCACCGTCCTCGCGGACCACGCCGAACGGTCCCGCCTGGGGGCGGGAGAACGTCTCGTCGAAGTTGTTGCTCACAGAACCCACACTACGCGCCGGGGCATCGACGGCAAGTGGCCCCGGCACGAGGAGCTCCGTGTTGCGGACACTACGATGGAGGCCATGTCCCGTCTCCCCTCCGCGTCCCCCGACGCCCGCCTGCCCACCGCCGTGCTGTTCGACATGGACGGGACCCTCGTGGACACCGAGCCGTACTGGATCGAGGCCGAGATCGAGCTGGTCCGCTCCCACGGGGGGACCTGGACCGAGGCCGACGCCCTGGCCATGGTCGGCACCGGCCTCGAGGACGCCGCCGCCGTGTTCCAGCGCCAGGGGGTGCGCCTGAGCGTCCGCGAGATCGTGGACCGGCTCCTCGCCCGGGTCGCGGCCCGCACCCGGCAACGGGTCGTGTACAAGGAGGGGGCGCCGGAGCTCGTCACCGCCCTGCGCGAGCGCGGTGTGCCCCTGGCCCTGGTCACCAGCAGCGAGGCCCCCCTGGCCGAGGTCGTCCTCGACGCCTTCGGCGGCCCGGAGGTCTTCGACGTCGTCGTCACCGGCGACCTCGGCCACCCGGCGAAGCCGGCCCCCGACCCGTACCGGATCGGCGCCGCCGGCCTCTCCGAGCGCGCCGGCCGGCCCCTGGAGCTCGCCGGCATGGTCGCCGTCGAGGACTCCCACACGGGCATCCGTTCCGCGATCGGCGCGGGGATCTTCACCGTGGGCGTGCCCAACATGGTCCCGCTCGACGACGCCGGCGCCGACCTCGTGCTGCCGACCCTCGCCGGCGTGGGCCCCGAGGACCTCGGGCGCCTCGTGGCCGGGGCCCGCGCGTGAGCAGGACCCGCCGCGAGGGCATCCCCCTGGGCCGGATCGGCGGTGTCCCCGTCACCCTCTCCTGGTCGTGGTTCGTGATCGCCGCGGTCACCGTGCTCCTCTACACCCCCGTGCTCATGGAGGCCTACCCCCGGCTGGGCGCGCTGAACTACGCCGCCTCCCTCGGCTTCGCCCTGACCCTGGCCCTGTCCGTGCTGCTGCACGAGCTGGCGCACGCCTGGACGGGGCGGGCCTTCGGCTGGCCCACGGGCCGGATCGTGCTCAGCCTGCTCGGCGGCCACACCCATTTCGGGGACGTGCGCAGCACCCCGCTGGCCTCCGCCACGGTCTCGCTGGCCGGACCCGCCGTCAACCTCGCGCTCGGCCTGGCCGGCTGGACGCTGCTGCGCACCGGCGAGCCGTCCCCCGCGCTGGGCTGGGTGCTGCTCGACCTCACCACGTGGGCGAACCTCATCGTAGGCGTCTTCAACGTGCTCCCCGGCCTGCCTCTGGACGGCGGCCGCGTGGTGGAGGCCCTGGTCTGGGCGGCCACCGGCCGGGAGCACTACGGCACGGTCGTGGCGGCCTGGACGGGCCGGCTGCTCGCCGCGGGCCTCGTGGCCGGGGCCGCGGTCACCGGCCTGTGGCGCCAGCCCGTCGCCCTCGTGCTCGTCGTCCTCATCGCCGGCTTCATGTGGCAGGGCGCCGGCGCCTCCCTGCGCGGGGCGGCCGTCCTGTCCCGCGTGCACGGCGTCAGCGCCGCCGCGCTGGCCGAACCCGCCGTGGCGGTGCCCGCGAACGCCTCCCTGGCCCACACCGACCGGGTGGTGGCCGACCACCTCGCTCGCGCCACCGGCCCGGGCGACGCGGTCCCGCACGTGCTGGCCGTCTCCCCGGACCGTCAGGTGGTGGGCCTGCTCCTGCCGGCCACGGCCGACGCCGTGCCCGCGGCCCGGCGCGCGGAGACCCCGCTGACGTCCGTGCTGCAGCACCTGCCGCCCGACGCCGTGCTCGACGCCGGGCTGCGCGAGGAGTCGCTGCTGCGGGCCGTCGCGGCCCGGGAGTACCCCCACTACGTGGTGACCGGACCCGACGGCGCCCTCGTGGGCGTGCTGCGCACCGCCGCCCTCGAGGGACTGCTCGCCGGCTGATCCCCGCCGCCCCCGCCCCGGCGGCGGCACCCCGCACCACGATGACACAATGGGGGAGACCTCCGGCCGGCGGCTCGACCGCCGGCCCCCGCACGACCCGACCACGCCATGCCCCGCCCCGAGAGTGAGCCGATGACCGGAACCGCTGACCAGACCACCGCACCCTCACCCGCGTCCCCGCGGGGCGCCGCCAACCGGCGCGGCCCCTTCCGGGCCGGGGAGCGTGTGCAGCTGACCGACGAGCGCGGGCGGATGAACACGGTCACGCTCGCGGACGACGGCGAGTTCCACTCCCACCGCGGGGTGCTCAGCCACGGCGAGCTCATCGGCCGCCCGGAGGGCACCGTGGTCGTGAACTCCGCCGGGTTCCGCTACCAGGCCCTGCGCCCGCTGCTCAAGGACTTCGTGCTGTCCATGCCGCGCGGCGCCGCGGTGGTCTACCCCAAGGACGCCGGCCAGATCGTCACGATGGCCGACATCTTCCCGGGCGCCCGCGTGGTCGAGGCCGGCGTCGGCTCCGGCGCCCTGTCCATCTCCCTGCTGCGCGCGGTGGGCGACGAGGGCCGCCTGCACTCCTTCGAGCGGCGGGCGGAGTTCGCCGACATCGCCCGCGGCAACGTGGAGACCATGTTCGGCGGCCCCCACCCCGCCTGGCGGATCAGCATCGGGGACCTCGCCGAGGAGCTCGGCGAGCACGAGGAGCCCGGCTCCGTGGACCGCGTGGTCCTCGACATGCTCGCGCCCTGGGAGTGCCTCGACGCCGTGGCCACGGCGCTCGCCCCCGGCGGGGTGGTCATGTGCTACGTCGCGACCGTCACCCAGCTCTCCCGCACCGCCGAGGCGATGCGCGCCCACGGCCGCTTCACCGAGCCCGACGCCTCCGAGACCATGGTCCGCGGCTGGCACGTCGAGGGTCTGGCCGTGCGCCCCGACCACCGCATGGTCGCCCACACCGGCTTCCTGCTCTCCGCCCGCCGGCTGGCCGACGGCTCCGAGCGGCTGGCCCCCAAGCGACGGGCCTCCAAGTCCGAGTACAGCGAGGAGGACCTCCAGGCCTGGACCCCGGTGGCCCTCGGCGAGCGGGACGTCACCGGCAAGAAGCTGCGCCGCGCCGGCCGCGAGGCCCTCGGCCTGGCCGAGCGCGCCGCCCGCGCGACCGCCCCCGCCGACGCCCCCGGAGCGACGCCCGCGCCGGGACCGGTACCGGACCCGACAGCGGGTCCCGAGGCCGAGCAGCCCCACGAGGAGCGACCGTGAACGATTCCTCCCCCCAGCAGACCACGGGACCGTCCGGCCCCGGACCGGCGGACGCCGAGCAGACCCGCCGGGCCCTGACCAACGCCCAGCGGCAGGTCAACATCCTGCGCGACCAGAAGCGCGCCCTCGACAAGCAGCTCGCCGCCGCCGGGACCCAGAACCAGAAGCTCGTCCGGCTCCTCGACGCCACCCGCACCGAGATCGCACAGCTCAAGCGCGCCCTCGAGAACGACCTCGTCCCGCCCCTGAGCCAGGGCACCGTCCTGCAGGTCAACCCCGGCCGCGCCCCCGTCGGCGAGCAGACGGGCACCGGGCCCGCCGTCACCGACCGCACGCTCGACGTCCTGGTCGCCGGACGCCGGATGCGCGTGGCGCTGAGCCCGCTCGTGAGCTTCGCCGCCTGCGAGCCCGGCCGCCAGGTCCTCCTCGACCAGAACTACACCGTCGGCGCCGTCCTCGACTACGAGCAGACCGGCGAGATCGCCACCGTCAAGGAGATCGTCGACCACGACCGCGTCCTCACCGTGGGACGCTCGGACGAGGAGCGGGTGCTCCTTCTCTCCGGGCGCCTGCGCCGACACCGCCCCGAGATCGGCGACGCCGTGTCCATCGACCACCGCACCGGCTTCGCCCTCGAACCCATCGAGCGCTCCGACGTCGAGCAGCTCGTCCTCGAGGAGGTCCCCGCCGTCTCCTACGACGACATCGGCGGCCTCGGCCCCCAGATCGAGCAGATCCGCGACGCCGTCGAGCTGCCCTTCGTCCACCCCGAGCTCTACCGCGAGCACGGGCTCACCCCGCCCAAGGGCATCCTGCTCTACGGGCCCCCCGGCAACGGCAAGACCCTCATCGCGAAGGCCGTCGCCCGCTCCCTCGCCGAGCGCGCCGCGGACCGCGCCGGGCGCGGGAAGGCCCTGGGCTACTTCCTCAACATCAAGGGCCCCGAGCTGCTGGACAAGTACGTGGGGGAGACCGAGCGGCAGATCCGCTCCATCTTCCTGCGCGCCCGTGAGCAGGCGGCCCGCGGCATCCCCGTGGTCGTGTTCTTCGACGAGATGGACTCCCTGTTCCGCACCCGCGGCTCCGGCCTGTCCTCGGACGTGGAGACCACCATCGTCCCGCAGCTGCTCACCGAGATCGACGGCGTGGAGCGTCTCGACAACGTCATCGTCATCGGCGCCACCAACCGCGAGGACATGATCGACCCCGCGGTGCTGCGCCCGGGCCGGCTCGACGTGAAGATCCGCATCGACCGACCCGACGCCGCGGGCGCCGCCGAGATCCTCCGGCTCTACGTGACCGAGGACCTGCCGCTGCGGCTGGACGAGGTCGACGCCGCCGGCTCCCGCGCCGGGGCCGTCGCCGCCCTCGTGGACGCCGCCGTCGCCCGGATGTACGAGAAGAGCCCCGGCACCCGGTTCCTGCACCTGAGCTACCGGGACGGCACCGAGGAGACCCTCTACTTCAGCGACTTCACCTCCGGGGCGGTCATCCGCAACGTGGTGGACCGGGCCAAGAAGCAGGCCATCAAGGACCTGCTCACCACCGGGGTCCGCGGCCTGGCCCGCGACCACCTGGTCCGCGCGGTGGACGAGGAGTTCCACGAGCAGCAGGACCTGCCCAACACCTCCAACCCGGAGGACTGGGCCCGCATCTCGGGGCGCCGCGGCGACACCATCACGGACCTGCGCGTGGTCCTGCACCGCGACCCGCACCCGGCCGGGCCCGGCGAGCGCCACGCCTCCGCGCCGGCCGGCCGGCCCCTGAGCGCACCGTCGCCGACCGCACCCGTCCCGGGGGAGGGGCCCGCGTGAGCGTCCGCCGCGTCATGGGCGCCGAGACCGAGTTCGGCGTGCTCGCCGCCGGCAACCCCCACGCCAACGCCACCGTGCTCTCCAGCCAGGTGGTCACCACCTACGCCGCTCTCGTGCGGCGCCGTCTCGGTGCGTCCGGCGCCGCCGCCGGCTGGGACTACCACGGCGAGAGCCCCCTCCAGGACGCCCGCGGCTTCACCGTCCCCCGCGAGCAGGCCGATCCCTCGCAGCTCACCGACGTCGCGCCCGTGCTCACCGCCGAGGAGGTCGCCGCCGAGGCCCTCCGGGAGACCGGGGCCCGCGCGGAGTCCCTGGACCGGCGGCAGGTCGTGATGAACACCGTCCTGCCCAACGGTGCGCGCCTCTACGTGGACCACTCGCACCCCGAGTACTCCTCCCCGGAGGTCACCACCCCCCGCGACGCCGTCCTCTGGGACGCCGCCGGGGACCGGGTCGCCCTCGACGCGGTCCGGGCGATCGCCGCCGGCGCCGCCACGACCGGTCTCGACGTGGTGAACCTGTACAAGAACAACACCGACAACAAGTCCGTCTCCTACGGCGCCCACGAGAACTACCTCGTGCCCCGCGCCGTGCCCTTCGCCGCCCTCGCCGCCGGCCTGCTGCCCTTCTTCGCCTCCCGCCAGGTCGTGTGCGGCGCCGGTCGCGTCGGCCTCGGCGACCGCGGCGGGCGCCCGGGCTTCCAGATCAGCCAGCGCGCCGACTTCTTCGAGCGCGAGGTCGGCCTCGAGACCACCATCCACCGGCCCGTCGTCAACACCCGCGACGAGCCCCACGCCGACCGCACCCACCACCGGCGCCTGCACGTCATCATCGGTGACGCCAACCTCTCCCACACCTCGAGCCTGCTGAAGTTCGGCACCACCTCCCTGGTCCTCGGCCTGATCGAGGCCGGCGCCGCCCCCGACCTCGCCCTCGCCGACCCCGTGGCCGCCCTGCAGGCGATCAGCCACGACCCGGGACTGACCACCACCGTCCCGCTCCGGGACGGCCGGCAGCTCACGGGCGTCCAGCTGCAGCGGCTCTACCTCGAGGCCGCCCGGGCGCACGAGGACGCGACCGGGGGCCCCGACCCGGACACCCGCGAGGTGCTCGACCTGTGGGCAGAGGTCCTCGACGCCCTCGAGACCGACCCCCTCTGCCTGGCGGACCGCCTGGACTGGGTCGCCAAGCACGCCCTGCTGCTGGGCTACCGGGAGCGCGACGGTCTTGACTGGGACGATCCGCGCCTGACGCTGATCGACCTGCAGTACGCGGACGTGCGCCCGGAGAAGGGGCTGCACCACCGGTTGGTCGCGACCGGCCGGATGCGCACCCTCTTCTCCGCCGAGGAGGTCGAGCGCGCGGCGGGCCTGCCTCCCGCCGACACCCGGGCGTGGTTCCGGGGCCGGGTGGTGGCCCGCTTCCCCGACGACGTGCTCACGGCCAACTGGGACTCGCTCTCGCTCACCCTGCCCGGCGTCCGCCGCGGCGCGCGGATCACGATGCCCGAGCCCCTCGAGCTGACCCGCGAGGACGTCGACCCCCTGCTGTCCGCGGCGCCCGACGCCGAGCACCTCGTCCGTGCCCTCGCCACGGCCCGACCCGCCCTCGTGCACACCGGCTCCCTCGGCTGAGCACCCCGACCACCACACCCCAGGAGGACCCCGCCATGGCCCAGGAACGCATCTTCGGCACCGGCGCCCAGCGCCGCGACGAGACCGAGCTCCCCGAGCCCGGCGCCCCCGCCGCCGGCGCGGCCCAGGCCCGGACCAGCACCGGCAGCGCCGACGACCTGCTCGCCGAGATCGACGGCGTGCTCGAGTCCAACGCCGAGGAGTTCGTGAAGGGCTTCGTCCAGAAGGGCGGCCAGTAGCCCCCATGGACCGCAGGATCTACGGGGTCGAGACCGAGTTCGGCCTCACCCACAGCGCCCCGGGCGCCCGCCCGCTCAGCCCGGAGGAGGCCGCGCGCACCCTCTTCCGCCCCGTCGTGGCGTGGGGCCGGTCCTCGAACGTGTTCCTGCCCAACGGCGGACGCCTCTACCTGGACGTCGGCTCCCACCCCGAGTACGCCACCGCGGAGTGCGCCACGCTCGAGGACCTCGTCGCCCAGGACAAGGCCGGCGAGCTGATCGTCGACGACCTCCGGCGGCAGGCCCAGGACGCCCTGGGGGAGCAGGGGACGGCCGGGCAGCTGTACCTGTTCAAGAACAACGTGGACTCGCGCGGCAACTCCTACGGCTCCCACGAGAACTACCTGATCGCCCGGCGCACCGAGTTCGCCCGGCTCGTGCAGATCCTCATCCCGTTCCTCGTCACCCGCCAGCTGCTCGTCGGCGCCGGCAAGGTGCACCCCGCGGGCCCCGAGGACTTCGGCGCCGTCCGGTTGGGGGACGACGCCGGGACGCCCAGCTACTCCTTCTCCCAGCGCGCCGACCACATCTGGGAGGGCTCGTCCTCGGCCACGACGCGCTCCCGGCCCCTCATCAACACCCGGGACGAACCGCACGCCGACGCCGAGCACTACCGCCGGCTGCACGTCATCGTGGGCGACTCGACGATGTCCCAGACCACCACCGCGCTGCGGATCGGGACCACCGACCTCGTGCTGCGGATGATCGAGGCGGGGCAGATCCTGCCCGACCGCACCATGGTGGACCCGGTCCGGTCCCTGCGGGAGGTCTCGCACGACCTGACCGGCACCCGGCCGGTCCTGCTCGCCGACGGCACCCGCCGCTCCGCCCTGGACCTGCAGCACGAGCACCTGGAGGCCGTGCGCCGCTTCGTGGACCGCGAGGGCGCCCACCACGATCAGGTGCCATGGGTGCTCGACCTGTGGGAGCGGACCCTGGACGCCGTGGCCCGCCAGGACGCCTCCGCGATCGACACCGAGATCGACTGGGCGATCAAGAAGAAGCTCCTCGACGGCTACGCCGCCCGTGACGGCCTGGACCTCGCGGCGCCCCGGATGGCGCAGCTGGACCTCGCCTACCACGACACCGCCCCGGAGCGGGGACTGTTCAACCTCCTGCAGCGCCGGGGACGGGCCGCGACCTTCGTTCCCGGCGAGCGGGTCCAGGAGGCCGCCCGCACCCCGCCCGCCACTCGGGCCGCCGTCCGCGGCCGCTTCATCGACGCCGTGCTCGCGTCCGGGCACCACTACACCGTCGACTGGGTGCACCTGAAGGTCAACGACCGCGGCCAGCGCGCGGTGCTGTGCAAGGACCCGTTCGCCGTGGCGAACCCAGAGGCCGACGCCCTGGTGGCCGCCCTCGGCGAGCGCGGCGCCGCGGGGCGCGCCCACGGGGACGCCCCTGTTGTCTGACGCCGCGCCGGGGACCGCAGGGCGCTCCCCGTCCAGTCAACGCCCAGCGCCCTGCACTAGGCTGGCCGCCGTCCCGGCCCGATCCGCCCTACCCCAACCGGCCCGACCCCTGAGGAAGAATCCTGTGCGAAAGACCCTGACCACCTCCGGTGCCGCCCTGACCCTGGCGCTCGTCCTCACGGGCTGCTCCGGGCCCGGCGTCGACTCCGTGGAGCTCAACAACGAACCGGAGCCGGGCACGGCCCCGTCGGTCACGTTCGAGACCCCGCTCAACGCCGAGGAGGCCGGCGCCAAGGAGCTGCGCGAGGGCGACGGGGAGGAGCTCGCCGAGGGCGACACGATCCTGCTGCAGGCGGCGCTCTTCAAGGGCTCCGACGGCACCTCCATCGGCGAGACCTACTCCCGCGGCGCCGGCCAGGTGCTCCAGCTCGAGCAGGGCCTCCAGGAGTCGATCCCGGAGATGTACGAGGCGCTCGTGGGCGCCAAGCAGGGCGCCATCATCGCGTACTCCTCCCCGGAGACCGCCGGGGCCGCCGGCGACGAGTCCACCTCCGTGGAGGTCTACGAGGTCGTCCGGAAGATCCCCACCGAGATCGAGGGCGACATGCAGGACAGCCCCCGGGACCTGCCGGAGGTCACCGAGAACGACGAGGGCGTGCCGGCCGTGGCGGAGCCCGAGGGGGACGCGCCGAAGAAGCTCGTCTCCGAGTACCTCATCGAGGGTGACGGCAAGGAGGTCGCCGAGGGCGACACCGTCATCGCGCACTACGTGGGCGTGAAGTGGTCCGACGGCGAGACCTTCGACTCCTCCTACGAGAACGGCGCCCCCGCGTCCTTCCCGCTCGACAACGTCATCGAGGGCTGGCAGGAGGGGCTCGAGGGCAAGAAGGAAGGGTCCCGCGTCATCCTGTCCGTGCCCGTCGGCCAGGCCTACGGCACGGAGAAGGATCTGGGCGAGGACTCCGACTACCCGGCCGGAAGCCTGCTCTTCGTCGTCGACATCCTGGCGGCCGTGGACACCCCCGAGGCGCCGGCCGAGGACGAGCCCTCCGCCTCGCCGTCGCCCTCCGCGACCGGGGACGAGTCCTCCGCCTCGCCGTCCCCCTCCGCGACCGAGGAGTAGCCCCCGGTCGGCTATGGTGGCCCGGTGGGGCCCGAGGCCCCAGCGAACCCGACGACCACCCGTCGACGACCCGACGAACAGGAGCACCCATGTCCTTCGGAGAGCGCAAGCTCGACCGCAGCAAGCCCGAGATCGACTTCCCCGAGGGGGAGGCCCCGACCGAGCTCGTCATCACGGACCTCGTGGAGGGCACCGGCGCCGAGGCGACCCCCGGCAAGCAGATCTCCTGCCACTACGTGGGCGTGACGTTCTCCGCCGGCGAGGAGTTCGACGCCTCCTGGAACCGCGGCCAGCCCCTGGACTTCACCGTGGGCATCGGCCAGGTCATCGAGGGCTGGGACAAGGGCCTGCTGGGCATGAAGGTCGGCGGCCGCCGCCGGCTGGAGATCCCCTCGGACCAGGCCTACGGCTCCAGGGGCGCCGGCGGAGTCATCGGCCCGGACGAGGCCCTGATCTTCGTGGTGGACCTCCTGGACGTGCGCTGAGGACCCACCGGATGGCAGCCCGATCGACGGAGCGGCTTCTCAACCTGCTCATCGCCCTGGTCTCCCGCGAACGCGGGTACACCCGCGCCGAGCTCCGGGAAGCCGTTCCGTCGTACGCGGAGTCCGCGTCCGACGAGGCGTTCGAGCGCATGTTCGAGCGCGACAAGGCGGAGCTGCGCGACCTCGGCTACCCCATCGAGGAGGTCTCCGAGGACCCCCTCTTCCCCGACGACACCCACGGTCACCGCTACCGCATCCCGCGCGGCTCCTTCACGCTCCCACCGCTGCAGTTCACGGCGGAGGAGTCCGCGGTGCTCGCGCTGGCGGCCAACGCCTGGACGGACGCCACCCTGGGCGAGCTCGCCCGCCGGGCCCTGCGCAAGCTCGAGCCCGCCATCGGGGGTCTGCCGGAGGACGACGCCCCGCCGCTGCTGCAGCCCACCCTCACCGCCCACGAGCCGTCCTTCGAGCCGCTGCTCTCCGCCGTGGTGCGCCACCGCGAGGTGCGCTTCGACTACCTCGCCCGCAGCACCGACCAGCTCACCACCCGGAGGCTGAGGCCGTGGGGGATCGGCTCCCGCTACGGCAACTGGTACGTGGTCGGCTGGGACCTCGACCGCAAGGACTCCCGCACGTTCCGGCTGTCGCGGATCATGTCCGACGTCACGGTCACCCGCAAGGAGTTCGACCCGCCCGAGGGCTTCTCCATGAACGAGTCCCTGTCCCACATGGTCTCCCACGCCCCCGCGCGCACCGTGGAGGTGCTCGCCCGGCCCGGCCACGCGCACATGCTGCGCCGCATGGCCGCCCGGCAGGAGCCGGGCGTCGGCGCCGGGGACGGCGTGGACCGGTGGGACCGGCTGCACATCCCCTTCGCGGAGACCGAGATCCTCGCCGAGGAGATCGCCGCGGCGGGCCCCGGCGTCGTCGTGCCCCGCGACGGGGACGGCACCGCCCCCACGATGCAGGCGGAGGTGCGCGCCGCCGTGGAGCGCCGGCTGCGCAGCGCCGCGTCCGCCGTTGCGCGGTTCCTCGGGGTGCAGGTCGACTGGAGCCTGCGGTCCCGCAAGGGCACGCGCAACAAGCTCTCCACCGCGGACCACCTCTCGCGGCTGCTCGAGATCGTCCGCTGGGTGTACGCCCACCAGGGCGCGGAACTCGAGGAGACCGCCCGCCGCTTCGGGATCACCGACCAGGAACTGATCGCGGACCTCAACACCCTCTTCGTGTGCGGCAAGCCCGGACACATGCCGGACCAGCTCATCGACGCCTCCTGGGACGACGGCCACGTCTACCTCTCGAACGCCGACGAGCTCTCCGACCCCGTGCGCCTCACCCAGCCGGAGGCCTCCGCGCTGCTCGTGGGGCTGCAGACGTTGCGCACCGTGCCCGGCGGGGACTCCGAGGCGGTGGCCTCCACGATCGCGAAGGTCGCCGGCGCGGCGGGGGACGCCGGGGTCCTCGCCAACGCGGTGGGCGCCCGGCCCATCACGGACACCCCCGCGCCGGCCCTTGCCGACGTCATGTCCGAGGTGCGCCGTGCCGTGGAGCAGCGCCGCCGGATCCGGATCCGCTACGTCGTCCCGTCCCGGGACGAGCTCACGGAGCGGGTCGTCGACCCGGTCCAGGTGTTCTCCTCCAACACCCACTGGTACGTGCGCGCCTGGTGCCTCGACGCCGAGGGGATGCGCAACTTCCGGCTGGACCGGATCTCCGCGGTCGAGGACGCCGGCCCGGCGGGGGAGCGCCCTGCCGCCCAGGAGGCCGCCGCCGCGGCGCCGCCCGCCCCCGGCACCCCGGACACCGTGGAGGTCGTGCTCGTCACCGACCGGCGCAGCCGGTGGATCGCGGACCAGTACCACGCCACCCGCACAGCGGTGGTCCGCGTGCCCGGAGGGGCCCGCACCGGGCCGGCGGCCGACCACGAGGCTGCGCTCATCGGGTTCCAGACGGCCGAGGCCGTGTGCGCGCTCGTCACCCGCTACGGCGGCCAGCTCGCCGTGATCGGACCCGACGACGTCGTGGCGAAGGTGGAACTCTGGGTGAACTCGGCGCTCCGGGCCTACGGGTCGTCCGGGCCGGCCTGATCCGCCCGCCTATACTGGAGGGCATGCTCTGGTGGTCCTGGGTCCTGCTGTGGACGGTCCTCGTCCTGCTCGGCGCGGCGTTCCTCGGACTGATGCTGTGGCGGCTGGTGAAGACCTTCTCCGCGCTGCTCCGGGACACCGAGACGGTGGCCGAGGAGTTCGCCCAGCGCTGGGACGACGCCGCAGCCGGTGTGCAGCGTCCCGTACGGACCGCCCCGGACCCGGCCCTGTTCACCCCGGTGGGGCAAGCCGTGGCCGACTACCGGGTCGGCCGTGACCAACGAGAAACCGCCCGTCTGAGACGCCGCATCGAGCGCAAGGACCGGATGGGCCAGCCGCAGCGGGTCACTGACCTTCGCCGGGCTGAACGGAAAGGAATGCTCCATGGGTAGATTGTTCGACAGCCCCTTCATGATCCTGATCATCCTGCTGGTGATCCTGCTGCTGTTCGGCGCGCCCAAGCTCCCGGGCATGGCCCGCAGCCTGGGCCAGTCGCTGCGCATCTTCAAGTCCGAGGTCAAGGAGATGAAGAAGGACGACCAGCCGGCCGGTTCGGACGTGGTCATCGACGGCAAGCCCGTGCAGCCCGGCCAGGACGCGTCCCCGGACCGGGCCACCGGAACCGCCACCGGCACGGACGGCCCGCACGACCCCGAGCAGCACCCCGGCCGCCCTCCGGCCTGACCCCCGCCCCTGCTCCGCCCTCCTGCGCCGTCCCGAGCCTCCGCGCCGTCCCCAGGCGGTCCGCCATCCCCGCCCGGGGACCGGACCGCCCGGCCGACCCCGGCGCACCGTGCCACCCCCACGTCCCGAAGGTCCTCATGTCCTCGCAGTCCCCTCGCGGCCCGAAGAAGCGCCGGACCGCGCGCAAGGCCAATCCGCAGGCGCAGATGGCCCTGGCCGAGCACCTGCGGGAGCTGCGCAACCGGTTGATCAGGTCCGCACTGGCCACCGTGGTGGGCATGATCGGCGGCTTCTTCCTGTACATCCCGTTCATGGCCTACATCACCGAGCCCCTCCAGCGCCTCGCCGCGGCCGAGGGCAGCGAGGCCTCGATCAACTACTCGGCCGTGGGCTCGTCCTTCAACATCATGGTGGAGGTCTCCCTGGTGCTCGGCCTGGTCCTGGCCAGCCCGGTGTGGCTCTACCAGCTCTGGGCCTTCGTGACCCCGGCCCTGCACCGCACCGAGCGCCGCTACGCGGTCGGCTTCCTGGCCGCGGCCGTCCCGCTGTTCCTGGGCGGGATCGCGGTCGCGGTGCTCACCCTGCCCACGGCCGTCTACGCCCTGACCGCGTTCACCCCGGCGGGCGGGACCAACTTCATCTCCGCGGACGTGTACCTGCGGTTCTTCCTCCAGCTGATCCTCACCTTCGGGGTGGCCTTCGTGCTGCCGGTGTTCCTCGTGGGCCTGAACATGCTCGGCGTGCTCTCGGGGCGCGCGGTGCTCAAGAGCTGGCGGATCGTCGTGGTCCTCGTGATGGTCGTCTCCGCGATGGCGGCCCCCGGACCGGACCCCATGACCATGTTCTACCTCGCCGTGCCGCTGCTGACCTTGTTCTTCGTGGCGGTCGGGCTGTGCCTGCTCCTGGACCGCCGGCGGGCGAGGAGGGAGGCCCGTCTCGCGGCGGGCACGGGTGCGGCGGCCGACGTCGCGACACCGACCCACGAGCTCGGGCGCCTGGGCCGCGACCCCGAGGACGGAAACCGCCCCTGATCCGCTGGGCCCGGCGCGAACGGGCCGGCGGCGGGCCCGTGTCCGTGCGGGCCGAGCAGTAGGGTGGACGCATGTCCTCCCACGCCGATCGATACCTGGCCGCCAAGCAGCGAGCCGCCCACGCGAGGACCGAGCTCGCGGTGTTCCAGCACCGGCTGGAGTTCGAGATGGACGACTTCCAGACGACCGCCTGTGGGGCCCTCGAGGAGGGGCGGGGGGTGCTCGTCGCCGCGCCGACGGGCGCCGGCAAGACCGTGGTGGGGGAGTTCGCCGTCCACCTGGCCCTGTCCCGCGGGCAGAAGGCCTTCTACACGACGCCCATCAAGGCGCTCAGCAACCAGAAGTTCCACGAGTTCTCCCGGGCCTTCGGCGCCGAGCGGGTCGGCCTCCTCACCGGGGACACCTCCGTGAACTCCGAGGCGGACGTCGTGGTGATGACCACCGAGGTCCTGCGGAACATGCTGTACGCGGACTCGCCGACCCTGCTGAACCTGGGCTTCGTGATCATGGACGAGGTGCACTACCTCGCCGACCGCTTCCGGGGCGCCGTGTGGGAGGAGGTCATCATCCACCTGCCGGACAGCGTCCAGCTCGTCTCCCTGTCCGCGACCGTCTCCAACGCCGAGGAGTTCGGGGCCTGGCTGGACACGGTGCGCGGCGACACGGACGTGGTCGTCTCCGAGCACCGCCCCGTCCCCCTGTGGCAGCACGTCCAGGTGGGCGGGCGGCTGCTCGACCTGTTCCTGGACGACACCACGGTCGAGGAGGCCGCCGAGCGGCTCGAGGGCCCCGGCCGCGACGAGCCGGAGGTCAACCCCGAGCTGCTCCAGCTCGCCCGCGCCGAGCACCCGCGCGGGGGCCGCAGGGGCGGCCGCGGCCCCGGGGGGCGGTCCCGGGACCGGTTCTCCCGCCGCAACGGCAGCGAGGGCTACCGGTCGAGCCCCGAGACGCGCCGGGTGTCCCGTCCGCAGCTGATCCGCCGCCTCGACGCCGAGGGCCTGCTGCCCGTCATCACCTTCATCTTCTCCCGCGCCGGGTGCGACGCCGCCGTGCAGCAGTGCGTCACCGCGGACATCCGGCTGACCAGCGAGAAGGAGCAGCAGACCATCCGCGCCCGGGTGGCCGAGACCGCCGCCTCGCTCGAGGCCGCGGACCTCAACGTCCTCGGCTTCTACGAGTGGCGCGACGGCCTGCTGCGCGGCGTGGCCGCCCACCACGCGGGGATGCTGCCCGCGTTCAAAGAGCTCGTGGAGCAGCTGTTCGCCGACGGTCTCGTCAAGGCCGTCTTCGCCACGGAGACCCTGGCGCTGGGCATCAACATGCCCGCCCGCTCCGTGGTGCTCGAAAAGCTCGACAAGTTCAACGGCGAGTCCCGGGTGGACATCACGCCGGGGGAGTACACCCAGCTCACCGGGCGCGCCGGGCGCCGGGGGATCGACGTCGAGGGCCACGCCGTGGTGCTGTGGCAGCCGGGGATGGACCCGCACGCCGTCGCCGGTCTCGCCTCCAAGCGCACCTACCCGCTGAACTCGAGCTTCCGGCCCACCTACAACATGTCCGTGAACCTGGTGGCCCAGTTCGGTGCCCACCGCTCCCGCAAGATCCTCGAGTCCTCCTTCGCCCAGTTCCAGGCCGACCGGTCCGTGGTGGGCCTGGCGCGCCGGGTCCGCTCGCAGGAGGAGTCCCTGAAGGGCTACGAGGAGGCCATGACCTGCCACCTCGGGGACTTCTCCGAGTACGCCGCCCTGCGCCGGGAGCTCAAGGACCTGGAGCGCGCCGAGGAGAAGTCCAGCTCCCGTCGGCGCCGTTCGGACGCCGTCGCGTCCCTGCACGACCTGCTCCCCGGCGACGTCGTGGAGATCCCACGGGGACGCAACGCCGGATACGCCGTGATCCTGTCCACCGACCCCAACCGGGACGACCCCCGCCCCTCGATCCTCACCCTGGACCACCAGCTGCGCCGGGTGGGGGCCCAGGACCTGGACGGGCCCCTCGAGCCGGTCTCGCGGATCCGGATCCCCAAGCAGTTCACGGGCCGGACGCCCAAGGAGCGGCGCGACCTGGCCTCGTCCGTGCGCAACGCCCTGCACGAGCACCGGCCCCCGCGGGGCGGGGGCCGTGGGCACACCATCCAGTTCGACCGCGGCACCAGCGCGGCCGAACGGCGCATCACGGAGGTCCGCAAGGCCCTGCGCGGCCATCCCTGCCACGGCTGCTCGGACCGTGAGAGCCACGCCCGCTGGGCCGAGCGATGGTGGACGCTGCGCCGGGACACCGACGGGCTGCTGCGCCAGATCGAGAGCCGCACCAACTCGATCGCCAAGACCTTCGACCGCGTCTCCGAGGTGCTGGGCTCCTTCGGCTACCTCGAGACCCTCCCGGACGGGGAGGTCCGGCCGACCCGCGCCGGCGAGCAGCTGCGGCGGATCTACGGGGACCGGGACCTGCTCCTCGCCCTGAGCCTGCGCGACGGCTTCCTCGACGACCTCGACCCCGCCGCCACCGCGGGGCTCGTGACCCTGCTCGTCTACCAGGCCAAGCGCGAGGAGCAGGGGATCCAGCCCGTCCTGCCGTCCGCCGCCATGGACCGTGCCGCGCAGACCGTGGTGCGCAACTGGTCCCGGCTCACCGACCGCGAGCAGGAGCACCACCTCCCGGCCACCGCGGAGCCGGAGTTCGGGCTCGTGGAGTCGATGTACCTGTGGGCGCGCGGCGCCACCCTGAGCACGGCCCTGTCCGGCACGGAGCTCGCCGCCGGCGACTTCGTGCGCTGGGCGAAGCAGGTGATCGACATGCTCGACCAGCTGGCGAAGATCGACCTCCTCGACGCCGGCACGCGCGCCCAGTGCCAGCGCGCGATCGCGCTGGTGCGCCGCGGCGTCGTGGCCCACTCCGCGTTCGAGGACTGAGCGGCGCCCTCCCGCGCCCCGCGCCACCCCGTCCGCCCGCACGACCGCCCCGAACAGGAGACCCGTGAGCACCACCGTCCCCGCCCGTCCCGTTCTCTACCGCAACGGCTCCGTCTACAGCCCGGCCGACCCGTTCGCCACGGCCCTGCTGGTCGACGGCTCCCGCGTGGCCTGGGTCGGCTCCGAGGAGGCGGCGCAGTCCCTGCAGGACTCCGCCATGGACGTGGTCGACCTCGACGGGCGGCTGCTGGTCCCGGCGTTCGTGGACTCCCACGTGCACGTGACGGAGACCGCGCTGGCGCTGTCCACCCTCGACCTCGCGGCGGCCGGTTCCCTGCCCGAGCTGCTCGACGCCGTGGCCGGTGCCGCGCGCACAGGCACGGGCCCGGTCTCCGGCTCCGGCTGGGACGAGTCCGTGTGGCCGGAGCGCCGGGCGCCGACGGCGGAGGAGCTCGACCGGGCCGCCGGTGGGCGTGAGGTCTACCTGGCGCGGATCGACGTCCACTCCGGGGTGGTGTCCTCGTCCCTGGCCCGGCGGCTGGGTCTCGCCGGAGCCGACGGCTGGCTCGGCGACGGCCGCGTCGAGAACCTGGCCCACGAACGCGTGCGCGCCGCGGTCCTCGACTTCGGCGCCGGGCGCCGGGCCGAGCTGCACCGGCTCGCCCTGCGGCACGCCGCGTCCCAGGGCTATGTGGCCCTCGCCGAGGCCAACGCCGAGCAGGTCGCCCCCTTCGAGGACCTCGTGCGGCTCACGGCCCTCGCCAACCACGGGGTCGGCGCCGAGGGACCGACGCCGCGGGTGCTGCCCTACCGGGGCGAGCTCGCGGCCACGGCCGAGGAGGCGCGGGCGGTGGCCGCGCGGTTCGACACCGCCCTGGCGGACCTGCTCGGACGCACCGTGGGCCGGCGGGAGTCGCTGGTGGGGCTCGCCGGAGACCTGTGCGTCGACGGCGCGCTCGGCTCCCGCACCGCCGCCCTGCGCGCTCCCTACGCCGACGCCCCGGGCGATCGGGGGGCCCGCTACCTCGATACCTCGGCCGTGGCCGCCCACCTCGCCGCGACCACGGAGGCCGGCCTGCAGGGCGGGTTCCACGTCATCGGGGACGCCGGCATGGACATCGTCCTCGACGGCCTCGACCGCGCCGAGGAGCTCGTGGGGGGACGGGCGCTGCGCAGCGCCGGGCACCGCCTGGAGCACGCCGAGATGATCGACCCCGAGGGCATCGAACGGCTGGCCCACCACGCCGTGACCGTGTCCGTGCAACCGGGGTTCGACGCCGCCTGGGGCGGACCCGGCGGTCTCTACGAGCAGCGGCTCGGCGCCGACCGGGCGGCGGCGATGAACCCGATGGCCTCCTTCTACCGTGCCGGGGTGCCCGTGGCGCTCGGCAGCGACGCCCCCGTGGTGCCGCTGTCCCCGTGGGAGACCGTTCGGGCCTGCCTCCACCACCACGACCCCGAGCAGCGGATCTCCGCGCGGGCCGCGTTCCTCGCCTCGACCCGGGGCGCGTGGCGTGCCGCCCGGCACCCGGACCCCCTGCAGGGCCAGCTCGCGCCGGGGACGCCGGCCACGTTCGCCGTCTGGGACGTCGAGGCGCTCATGGTGCAGCAGGCCGAGGGGACCGGCTCCGCCTGGAGCACGGACCCGCGCGCCCGCACCCCGCTGCTGCCCGCGCTCGACGGCGCGTCCCTGCCCGTGTGCCGGCAGACCGTGCTCGACGGCGTGGAGCTGTACCGCTCCGCCGGATTCTGAGCCGCCCGGCGCTCCGCCGGCCCGTGCCGCACGATCTTGGTCGCAGGCACGGGGCAGGATAGGCTGGGCAACTGCTGCCGGGCGGGCTCGCTCGTCCTTCGAAAACAGGCCGGCATCCCCTCAGGGCCGGTCTGGTCCGAAGGCGAGGGAGCCCGCCCTGTGGTGTGGCAGGTGAGACCTCGAAAGGAAGGACCCGGTGCGCGTACTGACCGTCATCCCCACCTACAACGAACACGAGTCGCTGCCGACCGTGATGGACCGGCTGCGCCAGTCCGTCCCGGACGGGCACGTGCTGGTGGTGGACGACAACAGCCCGGACGGGACCGGGCGTCTCGCCGACGAGTTGGCGGCCGCGGACGGGAACATCCACGTCTTGCACCGCACCAGCAAGGAAGGTCTCGGCGCCGCCTACATCGCCGGCTTCCGCTGGGGCCTGGCCCGGGACTACGACGTCCTGGTCGAGATGGACGCCGACTGCTCCCACCAGCCCGAGCAGCTCCCGCTGCTACTGGACGCCGTGGAGCGCGGTGCCGACCTCGCCATCGGTTCCCGCTACGTCCCCGGCGGCCGCACCGTGAACTGGCCCCTGCAGCGCCAGCTGCTCTCCCGCGGCGGCAACCTCTACGCCCGGACGCTCCTGGGCTCCCGGATCCACGACATCACCGCCGGCTACCGCGCCTTCCGCCGCGCGACCCTCGAGCGGATCGGCCTCGAGACCGTCGACTCCAAGGGCTACTGCTTCCAGATCGATCTCGGCTGGCGCACCGAGCGGGCCGGCCTGAGCGTCGTCGAGGTGCCCATCACCTTCGTGGAGCGCGCCGAGGGGGAGTCCAAGATGAGCCCGGACGTGACCCGGGAGGCCGTCGTGCGCGTCGCGCAGTGGGGCCTCACCGCCCGCGCGAAGACCCTGGCGGCCAAGCTGACCCGGCGCTGAGCACCCGTTCCGGCGCACTGGCGGGAACGTGCGGAGGGCCCCACCCGAATCGGGTGGGGCCCTCCGCACGTTGCCGGCAACGTGATCAGATCGCGTGCTTCTCCCGGTAGAACTCGACCCGCTGAGCGAGGATCTCCTCCAGCTCGTCCGTGCTGCGCCGCTCCAGGAGCATGTCCCAGTGCGTGCGCTGGTGCTTCTCGTTGGGGTTCACCGGCTTCTCGCCGTTGACGATGATCGCCTCCTTGCCGGTCTTCGACACCCACACCGGCGGGATCTCCGCCTCCGCCGCGAAGGTGACCGTGACCTTCTCGCCGTCCGCGGTGCGGTACTCGACGCGCTGGCGCGGAGCCGGCTCGACACCGGCCTCCGTCTCCATGGACTGGGAGCCCAGACGCATTCCCCTGAGACTGCGGTCGCTCATTGTGGTGGTTCCTCCATAACTGACGGTGGCCACGGCAGTGGCACACGCTCGGGCTGGGGGCGGGTCGGGGACCCGGGATCCGTTGGGTGCAACACGCGGGCCCCCGGGGTTGTTCCCCGGGAGCCTGGGTCAGGCCTGCCGGGTCAGCGGGAGGCCGGACCGTCCTGCGGGGGCATCGGGTCGTCGAGGCGCACGGGAGCCTCCGGGTCGATGCTCGAGGGCCGGGGGATGGTGAACTCGTCAGGGTCGACCATGGTGCGCTCCAGATTGGGCTGGAGGTCCTCCTCGGTGACCCGGACGGCGTCGGGCTTCACGAGGGGCTCGTCCGCGGGCTCGGGCTCCGGTCCGTCGTCGGCGTCCGACCAGGCCCGGCCGGGGCCCTCGCCGTCCTCGTCCGGCCGGGAGAGGAAGTCGCCCACGCCGCGCAGGGCGTCGCCGAGCTCGGCGGGGATCATCCACACCTTGTTGGCGCTGCCCTCAGCGACCTTGGGCAGGGTCTGGATGTACTGGTAGGCCAGCAGCTTCTGGGTCGGCCGGGCCCGGTGGATCGAGTCGAAGACCTTCCGGATGGCCTGGGCCTCGCCGTCCGCGCGCAGGATCGCGGCCTTCGCCTCGCCCTCCGCGGAGAGGATGGCCGCCTGCCGCTGGCCCTCGGCCATGAGGATCCGCGACTGCTTGTCGCCCTCGGCCGTGAGGATCACCGCGCGGCGCTCCCGCTCGGCGCGCATCTGCTTCTCCATCGAGTCCTGGATGGAGGGCGGGGGAGTGATCTCCTTGATGTCCACCCGCGACACCCGGATGCCCCAGCGCCCCGTGGTGGAGTCCAGGACCCCGCGCAGCTCGGCGTTGATCTTGTCGCGGGAGGTGAGCGCCTCCTCGAGGTTCAGCCCGCCCACAACGTTGCGCAGGGTCGCCGAGGTCAGCTGGTCTGCGGCCTGGATGTAGTCGACGATCTCGTAGGTCGCGGCACGCGGGTCCATGACCTGGAAGTAGACGACGGTGTCGATGCCGACCACGAGGTTGTCCTCGGTGATCACGGACTGGGCCGGGAAGGACTGGACCTGCTCGCGGAGGTCGATCAGGGGCAGGAGACGGTCCACGAACGGGATGAGGAAGTGCAGGCCCGGGGTCAGGGTGCTCTGGTACTTGCCGAGGCGCTCGACGATGCCGGCCCGGGCCTGCGGGATGATCCGCACCGACCGCAGCAGGATGATGAAGACCAGGATGACCAGGATGACGAGCAGGACGATGACGGCTAGGTCCACGGGGGCCTCTCTCGGTGGGGCCGCTCCGGGCGGCGACGACGCCGGTCCGGTGCGGTCGGTGGGTCAGAAGGACGGGCGCGGTGCCGGCCCGCCGCCGACCGCCGGGGCGGGGTACGGGGCGACGAGGACGGTGGCGCCCTCGATGTCGTGGACGAAGACGTCGGTGCCGGGAGGCAGCTGCTCGCCGGTGACCGAGCGGGCGCTCCAGGTGTCTCCCTCCAGCCGCACCAGTCCGCTGCGGCCGGTCACCGGGTCCAGGACCTGGCAGGGCAGGCCGATGAGCCGGGCGGCGTTGGACGTGGTCTCCGGCGAGGACCTGTTGATGCGGCGCAGGGCCACGGGTCTCACCGCGAAGATGAGCAGCACCGAGGCGAGGGCGAACGTCACCACCTGGAGCACGAAGTTGTCCGTCACCCAGCTCACCCCGAAGGCCAGCAGCGCGGCAGCCGACATCATCAGGAAGAGGAAGTCCAGCGTGAGCATCTCGATGGCGGCAAGCCCGATCACGACGATCAGCCACAGGACCCACGAGTTCTCGACCAGCCACTCCCACATGTTCGTCCCCGGCCTCTCGATCCGCCTCCGCGAAGGCACCTTCGCCTACGTTTCATTGTGCCCCACGCCCCTGACAGGACGCTGGAACGGCGTGGCGCCGGGGACCCCGCCGGACGTCCCCGGAATAGGCGCTGGTCCGGGGACGTTGAGATCCCTACGGTGGTGGCACCGGATTCCTCGGGGACCGCACGCCGCCACTTTCCGTCGATCCGTCCCGGCGCGCCGTGCCGGGACGGACCCACCGAGACCCGGCCTGCGGGAGGAGGAAATCCATGAAACTCATCACCTCGGTGGCGGTCTCCGCCGTCGGCGCCTGGTTCGCCGGGACGGCGACCGCCGTGGTCGGCCTCTCCGCGCTGCAGTCGCGGCTGCCCGCCCTGCTCGCGCGGGGCCACACCCCCGAGCTCGACTTCGAACGTGCGTTCGTCCTGCTCGGCACGGGTCACTGCGCGCCCGGCGACGACCGGGCGGAGGTGCTGCGGGCCCGGCTCGAGCTGTCGTCCGGTCGGCCCGTCGTCTACGTGGACCTCACCGTCCCACCGGGTGCCTCTGCGCGACAGGCTGTCCGGACCCGGGAACTGGCGCGGACCTTCCACGCCGACCTCGTGCTGGACCACGACGCCGAGGGCCTGGCCGGCCGCTCCTGATCGGCGCCCGTCACCCGCCGGTGGTCGTCACCGGAAGCGGCGCCGTCGCATCGAGCAGGTGGAAGGCCTCCGCGCTGAAGTCGATGCGGACCTCGTCGCCCGCGGCCGCCTCCGGGACCTCGGACAGGTCGAGGGTCAGCACCGTGCCGTGGTCGAGCAGCACCGGGACCTGCTTGCCGCCGACCGTGTACGTCAGCTCGTTCTCCCGGGACGGGATGTGGTTGACGAGGCCCACCCTCTTGGGCGACGTGGTGGGCTCGGTGCACCCGTAGTCGATGCACCATCCCGGGGGGAGCGTCTTGACCTGGCTCAGCTCCGTGGTCCAGGAGTACAGGTTCGACTCCGGCGGGCTGCTGGCGAAGAACATCCCACCGATCCGCAGCAGGTCGTAGTACAGCGAGTCGATCTCGTTGTCGAGCACGTCGCTGGCCCCGGCGTGGATCAGGGCGTCCTGCCCGAGACCGGCGTCCCGGATCGCGGCCACTGCACCGTCGAAGCGGTTCTTCTGGGCCACGGTGGTGTTGGTCGTGTCGTTGCGCTCGATGGCGTCGTCGTCCTGCTCCGTGACGGTGGAGAAGTGGGTGGCGATGCCCGCGAGCTCCAGGTGCGGGGCGTCCTCGACGGCCCGGGCCAGGGGGAGCGCCTCCTCGGGCACCACGCCCTCGCGCCCCATGCCCGTGTCGATCCACAGGTGGACCTTCAGCGTCCCGCCCGTGGTCGACAGCACCTGCTCTGCCGCCTCGACCCACGCGGGGTCGGTGGCGGCGACCTCGACGTCGTAGTGCATCAGCAGGGGGATGTCCTCGACCTGGGCGACGTAGAGCACGGCGATCTTCGCCTCGACGCCGGCCTCGCGCAGGGCGATGGCATCGTCGAGCTTCGGCACGAAGACGTAGTCGACGTCGGCCGCGTCCTCGATGACCTTCCCGAAGACGTCCACGGGCTCGCCGTTCTTCAGCACCGCGCCCAGCTGGACGTTCGCCGGGAAGTCGGCGCGGATCGCCTCCGCGTTGCGCCGCACGGTCTCCGTGTCCACGGTCAGGACCGGGATGTCCTGCGTGCCCTGGGTCGTGTAGGTGTAGGACGTCTTCTCCCCGACGTCGTTCCCGCCCGAGGCGAAGGAGACCTCGACGGTGCCCGGGGTCCCGCGGGCCGGGGCCACGCAGGCGTGGCGGGCGGAGCGGTCGTCGAACTCGCACTCGACCTCCGCCTCGCCGAAGCGGACGGTGACCGGGTCCTCGGTGTCCCCGCCGGTGTCCGCCAGGACCAGGTTCCCGCCCTGGAGACCGCCGTGCGAGGGGGAGAGGGCGACCGACCCGGAGGCGACCGCGGGGGGCGCGTCCGAGCCGTCGTCCTGCCCGCAGCCGGCCAGCGCCAGCACGGACAGTGCCAGCACGGACGTCACCAGCCGACGCCCCCGGCCGCCCGCCGCCGTCACACAGTTCTGTCGTCCCACGGAATTCCTCTCCTTGAAGGCCATATTTGCCGATGCGAATTCATCTCGGCCACGGCGAGCGTATCGGCGACCGGCCGCCCGGGCGTGGTCGACGGGGGAATCTCCCCACAAGTGGCCACAAGGCGAGGGCGAGGCGGCGCAACATTCGGAGATCCACGCCCGGACGTCCTCCACTCGGCGGCGGAGCACGTGCCCCAGCGTGCCGGTGCAGCGCGTCCGGGCGTCATCCACCGGTGGACATCGTCACGACGGCACGGCGTCACGACAGCACCACATCACGACAGGACCGCGTCACGACAGGACCGCGTCACGACCGACCACCCATCGTGGCGAAGCAGCCCGGCCGGCCGATCAGCGTCACGGTCCAGGACGGTGGCCGGCAATGGCCCGGCGGACACCGCCGCCACGAGCCGCGGACAGATGACCCGGGCGCGGTGCCACGGTGCGCTGCGACTTCCGCCGAGCAGTCCTTCTCCCTAACGCCGATAATCTACATTATGTAAAGTCGCGCTGAGCGGGGCCCCCCTCGAGTGACGCTCGCCCTCTGTGTACTGCCTTCGGTTGCTTCCCCCTCGCGGACCTGTCCGGTGCCTATGGGGCCGGCCGGTCAGCCGGGCCGGCGCGACACCCGCGGGCACACCTCGTCCCTGGATCCCGTCGGCGTCGGCACGGACGGGATCCAGGACCTGGGCCTCGGGGCTCGCGACGGCCGGCCACGGCATCAGGTCCGCACCATCGACCCCTGGTGGAAGGTTGAGACTTTGCCGCCCCGAAACCTTTGACTCTCACGGTGCACCTGAAGGTTCGACGGCCCCGGACCGTGGTCCGCCGGCGCCGCACTAGACTGCGAGCATGCAGACGTCGGCCCCCAGCACCGCTCTCCCCGAGGAGCGCACCACGGGCTCCGGGCCCTGGGGCCCGGCGCTGATCGTGGACGTGCTGCTCGTGCTCCTGTTCGCCGGGCTCGGGCGCAGCACCCACGCCCTGGACGCCACCGGTCTCCTGGTCACGGCGTGGCCGTTCCTGGCGGGGCTCCTGCTGGGCTGGCTCGTGTGGCGGGTGCGCCGCACCCCGTTCGACGTCTGGCCCCGGGGCGCGGCACTGTGGGTGACGACCGTGGCCGTGGGCATGGGCCTGCGCCTGGTCGTCGGCGAGGGCACGGCGCCGAGCTTCGTCCTCGTCACGCTCGCGGTGCTCGGTGTCTTCCTGCTGGGCCCGCGGGCCCTGGTCTCGGCGCTGCGCGCGGTCCGGTCCCGCCGCCCGGCCGATCCTCCCCGTCCCGCCGGTCCCGCCGGCCCCGTCCCCTGAAAGGTGCTCCATGCTCACCGCCATCGTCCTCATCAAGACCGCCGCCGACCGGATCCCCGAGGTCGCCGAGCAGATCTCCGACATCCCCGGCATCAGCGAGGTGTACTCCGTGACCGGTGACTGGGACCTCATCGCGATGGTGCGGGTGCACCGGCACGAGGACCTCGCGGACGTCATCGCCGACCGCCTCTCGAAGATCGAGGGGGTCGTGGGCACGAACACCAACATCGCCTTCCGGACCTACAGCAAGCACGACCTCGAGGCGGCCTTCTCGCTCGGCATCGAGTGACCACCACTGCCGGACCACGATCGACCGAACCGTCCGGCGCCGGCGCGGTGACCGGGCGCGCGGACTGCAGGAGGCCGGTGGGAGAACACCGCCCGGGCCTCCGTCGTCGCCGGCCTTCCGCCGGAGGCGCGCCTCAGCGCGCGGTGTGGGCGATCCAGCGGTCCAGGACGGCGCGGGCCGCGCCGCTGTCCACCGACTCCTCGGCGCGTCGCACCGCCGCGGCCATCCGGTCCTGGAAAGGCTCCTCGGCGCCGGGGGCGAAGGCCACGAGCCCGGCCGCCGAGTTGAGCAGCACGGCGTTGCGCACATGCCCCTTCTCCCCCGCCAGGACCTGCTCGACGACGCCCGCGTTGTACCGGGCGTCCTGACCCCGGAGGTCCTCGATGGTGGCCCGGGGCATGCCGAGGTCGAGCGGCTCGAGGTCGTGGTGGTCGATCCGCCCGTCGCGGACCTCCCACACCTCCGAGGGAGCCGTCACGGTGAGCTCGTCGAGGCCGTCACCGCCCCGGAAGACGAGGGCGCGGTCGCCACGGGCCGCGAGGACGCCGGCGATGAGCGGCGCCAGAGCGCGGTCGGCCACGCCGATGGCCGAGGCCTCGACCCGGGCCGGGTTCGTGAGGGGTCCCAGGAAGTTGAAGGCGGTGGCCACGCGCAGCTGCGCCCGGGCCGCGGCGGCGAAGCGCATCGACGGGTGGAAGGTCTGGGCGAAGAGGAACGTGATGCCCACGTGCCGGGCCGCGGACTCGACCATCTCGACCGGCAGGTCCAGCCGGACCCCGAGCGCCTCCAGCACATCGGCGGAGCCCGACTTCGAGGACGACGCGCGATTGCCGTGCTTCACGACCTTCGCCCCCGCACCGGCGCACACGAGGGCCGACATGGTGGAGATGTTCACGCTGGAGAGCCGGTCGCCACCGGTCCCGACGACGTCCAGGGCCGGGCCGGGGATGTCGACCGGCCGCGCGTTGCCCACCATGGCGTCGGCCAGCCCGGTCAGCTCCTCGACCGACTCCCCCTTCGCCCGCAGGGCCACGAGGAAACCGGCGATGACGACGTCGGACACCTCGCCCGACATGATCGTGTCCATGGCCCAGTAGGTCTGGTCGCGGGTCAGGTCGGTGCCGGAGACGAGGGCGGTGATCAGGTCCGGCCACTCGAAGTGCGGTGCGGTCGTCGGTGTCGTCGTGTTCACGCTCCTGATCGTATCGCCCGCTGCCGGACCGGCCGGAACGGATTTCCGAGCGGCGCGACGACGTCCGACGAAGATCTGTGAGTGGGATCACATGCAAGCTTCGGGGGTGTGGACATCCGCGCTCTCCCGCGCCCGGGGGCACGAGGAGACAGCACGCCACGTCGGCGGCGGCCACGGGCATCAGGACACGCGAACCGCCCGATCCCCTTCGTGGTTGGTCCGCCGGGAGTTTTGGCGACATAATGTCTCTGTGACGACTGCAACCCATACCCCAGCCAAGCCGGTAGGCGGGTCGATCAACCGACCCAACCTCACCTCAGTGGGCACCATCGTGTGGCTCGCCTCCGAGGTCATGTTCTTCGCCGGCCTCTTTGCCATGTACTTCACCCTGCGCTCCACCGCCCCGGAGCTCTGGGCCGAGGAGTCCGCCAAGCTCAACATTCCGCTGGCCCTCGCCAACACCATCGTCCTGGTGCTGAGCTCGGTGACCTGCCAGTTCGGCGTCTTCGCGGCCGAGCGCCTGCAGCCACGCCGGGCCGGCGGCGTGTTCGATCTCAAACGGTGGGGAATGGTGGAGTGGTTCGCGCTGACCTTCCTCATGGGCGCGGTCTTCGTGGCGGTGCAGTCCTTCGAGTACGCCGAGCTCGTCGCCCACGGCATCAGCATCCCGGCCAACTCCTACGGCTCCGCCTTCTACATCACCACGGGCTTCCACGCCCTGCACGTGACCGGTGGTCTCATCGCGTTCCTGTTCATCATGGGCCGCGCCTTCGTCGCCAAGCGCTTCGGCCACTTCGAGGCCACCTCGGCGATCGTCGTGTCCTACTACTGGCACTTCGTGGACGTCGTCTGGATCGTGCTGTTCCTCGTGGTCTATTTCCTCAAGTAGGCCACGCGGTCCGGAGGACGAACCAAGCAAACCAACACCGAACTGAAGGAACGTTTGACGTGAAGGCACTTTCGCAGCAGCGGCGCCACCCTCTGGCAGTCCTGGTATTGATGGTCCTGGCCCTGCTCCTCAGCGGTGGGCTCTACGCAGTCGCCACCACCACCAACGAGGCCAAGGCCCAGACCGAGTCCTACACGGCGCAGGACATCGAGGAGGGCGAGAAGCTGTTCGTCGCGAACTGCTCCACGTGCCACGGCCTCGACGGGGAAGGCACGCCGTCCGGCCCGTCGCTCGTCGGTGTGGGTGCCGCCGCCGTCGACTTCCAGGTCGGCACCGGTCGCATGCCCATGCAGGCCAACGGCCCGCAGGCTCCGGACAAGGCGGTCCAGTTCAACGACGAGCAGGTCCGCCAGTTCGCCGCCTACGTGGCGACCTTCGGTGCCGGCCCGGGCATTCCCGAGGAGGAGTACCTGGACGTCACCCAGGGCAACGCCGCCAACGGTGCGAAGGTCTTCCTCGCGAACTGCGCCATGTGCCACAACGCCGCCGGTGCCGGCGGTGCTCTCACCCGCGGCAAGTACGCCCCCTCGGTGATGGACGTCGAGGAGAAGCACATCTACGAGGCCATGCAGACCGGTCCGCAGAACATGCCGGTGTTCAACGACGCGAACATCACCCCCGAGGAGAAGCGCGACGTCATCACCTATTTGAAGACCCTCGAGGACAACCCCAACCCCGGTGGCTTCGGGCTCGGCGCCCTCGGCCCGGTGTCGGAGGGTCTGTTCGTCTGGACCATCGGCCTCGCCGTCATCATCGGGTTCACCGTCTGGCTCACCTCGCGTTCCGCCTGACGTCCCGTGCCGGCAGCGGATGTCGGACCCCGAAGCTACGATCAACTGCACCAAGAGAAGAATGAGGGACCACATGGGAAGCCACAGTGACGGCACTCCCCACCAGTCGGGAACCGTTGCCACCACGGGCACCACGGCAATGGAGCGTTTCCCCGACCCCGGACTGCCCCCGCACCGCCCGCGCCTGACGGACGTCGACTCCGCGGCGGCCAAGCGCGCCGAACGGCAGGTCGTCCTGTTGTTCCTGCTCTCGATCGTCGGGTCGATCCTGTTCTTCGTCGGATACTTCGGGATCCGCGTCGACGGCCCCATCTACGACGTCACGAACACCGAGCCCACGCGCGCCCTGCAGCTGCAGAACCTCCTGCTCGGCCTCGGCGTCGCCCTGGGCATGTTCGGCATCGGTCTCGGCGTCGTCCACTGGGCCCGCACCCTCATGCCGGACCACGAGCTGGTCGAGAACCGGCACGCGGTGCGCACGGAGGAGCAGCGCGCCGAGGCGCAGAGCATCATGGCCACCATCTACGACGAGTCCGGGATCAAGCGCCGGCCGTTGCTGCGCAACACCCTCATCGGGGCGGCCGTGCTCGCTCCCCTGCCGTTCGTCGGCCTCCTGCGGGACCTCGGACCGACCGACCTGGACGTCCTCAAGGAGACCCTCTGGGACGAAGGGATCCGTCTGGTGCGTGATCCCTCCGGCGCGCCCATCAAGGCCTCCGACGTCACGCTCGGCTCCACGTTCCACGTGGTCCCCGAGAACCTCAACACCATCGGGCACAACGAGGGCTACCTCGACGAGAAGGCCAAGGCCGTCGTGCTGCTCATGCGCCTGGACCCAGGGACCGTCAACGTCTCCCCGGAGAAGGCCGACTGGAACGTCGACGGCATCTTCGCCTACTCAAAGGTCTGCACCCACGTCGGCTGCCCGGTCGCGCTCTACGAGCAGCAGACCCACCACCTGCTGTGCCCGTGCCACCAGTCCACGTTCGACCTCACCAACGAGTGCGAGGTCATTTTCGGGCCGGCCGCACGGCCCCTTCCCCAGCTGCCCATCACTGTGGACGACGAGGGCTACCTCGTGGCCCGCAGCGATTTCCACGAGCCGGTCGGACCGACCTACTCGCAGCGCGGTACCCATGTCGAGGAGATGCAGGGTGAGGCGAACTGATGTCCACGTCCACTGATTACGAGTACAAGCCCCAGACGGGCACCGGCCGCATCGCGAACTTCGTCGACACCCGTGTCGGCATGTCGCCGATGGTCAAGGAGTTCGGCCGGAAGATCTTTCCCGACCACTGGTCCTTCATGTTCGGTGAGGTGGCGCTGTACACCTTCGTCATCCTGCTGCTCTCCGGCACGTTCCTGGCCCTGTGGTTCGAGCCGTCGATGGCGGCCCTGGAGTACGAGGGCTCCTACGTCCCGATGCAGGGCGTCGAGATGTCTGCGGCCTACGCGTCCTCCCTCGACATCTCGTTCGACATCCGCGGTGGTCTCTTCCTTCGGCAGATCCACCACTGGTCCGCTCTGGTCTTCGCCGCGGCCGTGTCCGTGCACATGCTTCGCGTGTTCTTCACCGGCGCCTTCCGGCGGCCGCGCGAGCTGAACTGGCTCGTGGGCGTCGCGCTCTTCCTGCTCGCGATCGTCGCCGGCTTCACCGGCTACTCCCTTCCCGACGACGTGCTCTCCGGCAACGGTCTGCGCATCGCCGACGCGATCCTGAAGGCGATGCCCATCGTGGGCGCGTACCTGTCGATGTTCCTGTTCGGTGGCGAGTTCCCCGGGCACGACATCATCGCGCGCCTGTACATCCTCCACGTGCTCGTGATCCCGGCCATCATCCTGATGCTGATCGTGGTCCACCTGTTCATGGTCGTGGTGCACAAGCACACCCAGTTCCCCGGCCCGGGCCGCACCGAGAACAACGTCGTCGGCTTCCCCGTGGGGCCCATCTACGCGGCGAAGGCGGGCGGGTTCTTCTTCATCGTGTTCGGCATCATGGCGCTCATGGCGGGCACCACCACCATCAACGCGATCTGGAACTACGGTCCGTATGATCCCTCCCCCGTCCAGGCCGGCTCCCAGCCCGACTGGTACATGGGCTTCACCGACGGTGCCGTGCGCCTCATGCCCGGCACCTGGCCCTTCAACTGGGAGTGGACCTTCTGGGGCATGTCGGTCCCGATGAACGTTCTGCTGCCGATGGCACCCCTCGGGGTCCTGTTCGGTCTGATGGCCGCGTGGCCGTGGATCGAGCGGTGGGTGACGAAGGACGACCGGGAGCACCACATCCTCGACCGTCCCCGGAACGCGCCGTTCCGCACGGCCATGGGCGCCGCCGGCGTGACGTTCTACACGATCCAGTTGGTGGCCGCCAGCGGTGACCTCATCGCCACCCACTTCCAGCTGGCGGTCAACGACGTCCTGTACTGGCTCCGCGCCCTGTACTTCCTCGGACCGATCCTGGCCTTCGTGATCACGCGCCGGATCTGCCTGGCGCTGCAGCGCAAGGACCGGGAGATCGTCCTCCACGGCCGTGAGACCGGGCGTGTGCAGCAACTCCCGCACGGCGAGTTCATCGAGGTCCACGAGCCCCTCGACGAGTACAAGCGCTACCGACTGGTGAACATGCCGGACTACCAGGTGGAGCCGGCTCAGCCGAACGCGAAGGGCAAGATCACGCGCAGCGAGAAGGCGCGCGAGCGGGTCAGCCGGTTCTTCTTCGAGGACCGTGTCGCGCCCGTCACCCCCGCCGAGCTCGAGGCGGCGCACCACCACCACGAGGCCGACGCCCTCACGACGGGTTCCCAGGACCGGGAACTCGTGCGCTGATCAAGGAATGAGCCGGTCAGGGCCCCGAGAGGAGAGATCCTCTCGGGGCCCTGACGCATCTGCGTCCCTCCCGCTTGCCGACGAGGGTGCCAATGGCTGCGAGGCTCCGTGGCCGTGGCCTTCAGCGACCCTCTGACCGCGCCATGGCCCCCGGCGACGCCGAGAGGGAGATTGTCCTCTCGGCAGGGCCGCAGTAGCTCCCCCAGTGCCTGCTAACAGGATCCTCCGGGGCGGGCACGCTGCTCCGATGGACACCGTCGATCTGTTGCGGTCGGTTCTCGTCGGGGGTGTAAAGGGCCCATCGCCCACGCCGGCTGTGACCGGGAACCGGCCGGATCCCCACCACTGATGTGTATGGGCTCATGACATCTACGACCGGATGTCGTCGGGACATGTTTACCGGTTTCGTGGCCGGTGGGCGTTGAAGTTCCGGATCGGTTTGGCGCCTGTTCTGGCGTGGAGGGACAGCTCGGTTTGACCGTCGAGCACGCGGAAGTGGTGGTCCTCGACGACCACGGTGACGATCTTCCCGGCGTGGGTACGTCCGACTCGCAGGCGTTGCCCGGCGACCATAGTGACGCCATCGTTGGGCACGCGCCGTTGCACGCTCTGTGGCCCTGCCGGCGGAGGTGGTGGTAGCGCGGTCGCCGCGCGCCGGGTCTGGGTCAGGCGGCGCAGGTCGGTGGCCGACAGCGGATTCGGCAGGGTCTTGATCAGGTGGTGGTCGGTGATGGCGTGGAGCAGACCGCCGTCGATGCGCAGCGTGACCCGGGTTCTCGCGTGCTGCGGGCCCAGCGCGAGCTCGTGGCCCAGGAGGGTGACGATGCCGTCGCGGGTGGCGGTGCGATCGACTTCCACGGCCACCGGCGGCGTTGAGCGCGCGCCGCGCCCGATCGCGGGCAAAGCCGGCGCCGGGCGGCCGGGCCGGGCTCCGCGCATGGCCAGCCGCTGGAGGTCGGCGGTGGTCAAGCGGGAGAGGACCGTCTTGAGGATTTCGGCCTCGAGCAGGACGTGGACGCTGGTCAGATCCACCCACAGGGTCACGGTGCGTCCGGCGAAGGCTTTGCCGATCCAGACCTGCTGCGCGCCGACCAGCACCACGACACCGGAGGGCGGGACCGCCAGCTCGATCTCCAGGGCGGCGAGGTCGGTCGGGGACGGTGGTGACAGTCCGCGGTGGTGCGCCCTCTGTGGGCGTCAACTGCGGATCCGATCGGGGATGGAACAGACTGGCGGGGGTGGCCATGTCCAGGCTCTGGTGGGGGCGGGCAGTGTTGTAGGCGTGCACCCACTCGTCGATCGCGGCCTGGGCTGCCTCCACGGTGGCGAACGCGCCGCTCTCGTCGAGTAGCTCCCGGCGCAGGGTGCGGTGGAAGCGTTCGATCTTGCCCGTGGTCGTCGGGGAACGCCGCTTGGTCAACCGGGCGGTGATGCCGTGCTCGCGGCAGGTGCGCTCGAAGAGCACCTCCACCGGCAGGGGCCGGGTGAACCTGCCGGTGAACTGCTTTCCGTTGTCGGTGAGGACCTCGAACGGGACTCCCCACCGGCCCATCGCGGCGATGAACGCCTCGCACACCGCTGTCCCGGAGGGGCGTTCGAGCACCGCGGCGACCACGACGAACCGGGAGTGATCGTCGATCCCGGTGAGCATCTTGCACTCCTGCCCGCCGGTCAGCTGGATCCCGCCCACCAGATCCAGCTGCCACAGGTGCATCGGTGCTTCGCGCTGCCACCGCTTGTACACGCGCTGGTGACGCTGCTCCTGGGGGGTGATCAGCCCGTTGCGCACCAGCACCCGGTGCACCGTCGAACGCGACGGAGAACGCCCGCCCGCAAGTCGCTGGAGCTCGTAGACAATGCGCCGGGCACCCCACCGGCGGTGCTCGCGACGTAGCTCACAGATCATCGCCTCCACCTCGCCGCTGATGCGGTTCGGGCTCGAGCGCGGCCGCCGCGATTGATCGGACAGCCCTGCCAGGCCGCTCGCCTCGTAGCGTTTGCGCCAGGCGGTCACTGTCTGGCGCGAGACCCCGAACTGCTCGGCGACGTCGACCACGCTGGCCCCGTCACGCACCGCCATGACAGCGCGCAGCCGGATCTCCACGGAGATTCGAGCAGCGAGCTCGGCATCGGACTCACTTTCCTGAAACGACGACACGCTCCACCGTCACCGAACCCCGTGAACCGTCAACGATGTCCCGACAACGATCGGTCAAACAAGTCCTGAACCCGTACACCATCACCACGCGCGAGCAGCGTGCTCTCGGTTCCCAGCGCCTCCAGAGAGTGGCCCCAGAGTTCGCCTATCGCCGCGAGGGCCGGAACGGCGGATGAGCGGAAGCAGCTGCTCGTTGCAGGACCGACGTACTGGGAGCTTCACAGTCTCTCGGTGGTCACGATGGTGGGTGCTGCTCAACCGAGGACCGTGCATGGAAGGTTGTTGATCAGCTCCTCGACCGGTACGAGGTCGCCGGCGGTGTGCACGCGCAAGGTTGTCAACGACGGGGTCAGGAAAAAGCCCCTTCCTGCACCACGTCTGCGACAGCCCCTCGCCAGGCACCGAAGCTGACCCACCGAGGTCTGCTGGTTGTCACGGCACGCCTGCCGGCAGGGCGCCATCAGCGGTGCCTCACAGGCTGGGCCGGATATGTCATGTTCCCCGTGTCGTTGCCGCCTGAATACTGACCCTCGGGCGCCGGGCGGATTCAACGGTGATAAGGGGTCAATATTCGCTCGGCGTTGACACCCCGTCGCCGTTGACCCATAGCGGCACCGGGACCATCCTGACGTGACCAGGGAATACGCCGGGTGATCGCAGAGGATCACCGCAAATCGCTTCGCGACCGCACCCGCGTCAGGAGCGTAACGCCACAGTACTCACCCCATCGATCCGGGAACCGTGTGCATCCCGGGGCCTGCAGCACCGAAGGAGACGACCATGCCCCTGGAGCACCCGGTGGAAATCAAGATCACCGTCGGCGGCGATCCCACTGAGTCTCCCCCGGGCAGCGTCGACGAGGCCGTGCAGGCCCTAGAACTGCCTGACGGCCGGGCCCGGCGGATCTGGTTCCTCGAGGACCTCACCCCCGGCCTGACCCAGCACCTGCCGATGCTGGAGACCGGACAGATCTTCCGGGTCCGCCTCGACGAGAAGAAGAATGGCAGCCGGGAAGCCGACGCCACCGTGAAACTGCGCCCAGCACGCCGCACTCAACTGCCCCACCCCTGGGACCGGGCGCACTCGGCAGGCGAGGCACCAAAGGACGGCACAGACGGCTACGAGTACCGCATCGAGGAGGACTGGGCGGGGACGCGACGGTTCCTGGCTGCCTCCCTGAAGGTCGACATCGACCCTGTTCGCCTGACACCAGAGGACGCCCCCGAAGACAGTCGCCAGAGCGCGCTTCCACCCCGGGAGGTCTTCGGCGAGCACCACCAAAGGTTCCTGGCCGCCTGCGCCGATCGTCGTGTGGTCCTGGCCGCGCTCACTCCCTTGGGCCCCATCGAGGGCACCCGGTGGAAGGACGTCAAGGTCGGCAAGTTCACCACGATGGTGGAGCGATGGACCGTCGAGGGATTGGACTTCCTCGAGCTGTCGATCCAGCTCGAAGCAGGCAGCAAGGGGGATCCCCTCGAGCGTCTGATCGCTTTCTCGACCGCCGTAGCCGCCCGCGGGCTGAACCCCTTCAGCCGTCAGGAAACCAAAACCCGCCGCGTTCTCGAGCATCTCGCCCACCGCGCCGGCGCCTGAGCGCACGCCCTGGATCCCACCAGGGTCCGTGGAACCTCGGGTGCGTTCCTCACCCGGACCCCCCGATCGCTCCCCGTACAGTCATGCAGCCCACGGTGGTCACCCGATGCCCATCGCCTCCACGGCGTGGCCGCCGCACCGGAGCACGCGGCGTGCCCGGGGTGAGAAGGAAGCGCCCGGACCAACGGGCCGCGTCCAGGAGGGATCCGCCTAGCTTCGTGGGAACGGACGCCCGGGCTCAGGGGGTCTCGGTGAGACGGACGAGGGCGGTGTGCACCGCCTCAGCCTTCGGGGTCCTCATCATCTGCAGGTGCGCACAGATCACCTGGATCGTCTGCGGGTCAAGACGACGGCCCTCGACGCTGTCCCGGCACACCGTCCAGTCCACCGCGGCCGCGTAGCGGTCACTGATGACCGGCTCGTGGACGGGACAGTAGTGATGCAGCGGCGCTGCAGTCAGTTCCGGAAAGGTCGCCGCCGTCCAGGCCACCACCGGAAGGACGGTCACGGCCCACTGACCGCACCCACTCGCCTCACAGGCCATCGCCGACGTCATGGCGCTACTGTGCCGGGACGAACCGGCCCACGGATAGGTCCCGTGCAACTTCATACGTTTATGAAGCCGGTCGGTCACGGCAAACGGAGAGAAGATCACCGCCCTCGCCCCGAGCGGTGGGTGCCGGAGCGGGTGCTGACGGATCTCAGGAGGAAAGCCCGGGCGTGCGCAGCCGATCCTTACCTGGGCACCGGTGACCGTGGTGGCTCTCGCTCAGCAGCGCGCGTGGTCCTGTCGACGACGGACGAACACTGAGCAGGTGCGACAGGGTGGTTTCTCGTCATGATCGCCACACCGGGTGATCTGGGCGGAACTCCAGTATTCCGCCAGCCGCGCGGTGTCCCACGCGCCCAGCTCTGTGTCCGCCACGATCTTGAGACGGTGGTGACGTCGGCGCCGCTGCCGGGCCAGGTGCTCGGCGGTGAAGGGCCGGTAGGAGACCAGTCCGCCACGAATGCGGCGTACCTCTCGGGAGATCGTCGAGGGAGCCCGGCCCAGCAGTGCGGCGAGGCCCCGCAGGCTCGTGTCGGCACGCAGTCCATCGGCGATCATGATCCCTCACGCTGCTGTCATGGCCCAGCTTTCGGGCAGGTGTTGCGACCATGACGAGAAACCACCCCGTCGTTGACACAGGTCCGTGCCCCTCGGGAAGGACCGCCACAGGAGCCCGCTCATGGTCTCCCTCGACCCAGGCCTCCACGGACCGGCCGACTCGGCGATCTGCACGCCGCCGCTGCACCACGTGGCCGCCAGGTCATCCCACCACATCTCCTAGCCCCGGCCCAGGTCAGCGTCCGGGCCGTGCCTTCTAACCGCCGAGCCCGGCCCGCCGTTGGTACCCGGTCTCGCGCCCGTTGCCGGCGATCCGGCAGGTCCCGACCGTGCCCACGCCAGCCGGAACCAAGACCCGATTCTCGTCCTCCACAACGAATGGCCGCTTGCGCCTTCTGATCCTCATGTCCCTCCCTCCAGCGAACGGCGATGTTGGGATGAGCCCCCGGACCCATCTGCCGGTGAGGGGGGCGGTTTCCTCCCTTCGTCGACACGCGTTTGTCCGTTGGGTCCGCTGCTGCCGAACCTGCAGCTCGCAGCAGTAACGGCCTCCAGCGCGGAGCGTGGGCATGCGAGAGGCCCCGGACACCAGGGTGTCCGGGGCCTCCGTGCCGATCAGCGATCAGCAGTCCGTGTCAGTGGGCGTGCTCGCCGCGGGAGTGCTCGAAGATCAGGCCGAGCAGGCCCAGCACCGCGACGGGGACGGCCAGCCCGAGGATCCACCAGCCGATGGCCAACGCGGTGAAGGCCAAGGCGCAGCCAATGCCGAGCAGCAGGGGCCACCAGCTCCACGGGGAGAAGTGACCGTACTCGCCGGCGGACTCGACGATCTCGCCGTCGAGCTTGTCCTCCGGGAGAACGCCACCGGTGTTGCGGTCCACGAGCCACAGGTACACCGCCAGCATGAACGACATGATGCCCACGGCGAGCAACCCGGGGAAGCCCACGAGCTCGTCGAACCGGGTCAGGAAACCGTAGACCACGCCCGCCAGAAGGCTGAAGCCGCCCAGGAGGATGAACAGTTTGATGGACAGTTTCATGCTCAGCCCTTTCGCGTGGCGATGGCGCCGTCGTCGACCGGGGACTGCTGCGGGGACTCCGCGGCCAGCTCCGGGTGGTGCAGGTCCAGCGCCGGCCGCTCGGAGCGGATGCGCGGCAGCGAGGTGAAGTTGTGCCGCGGCGGCGGGCAGGAGGTCGCCCACTCCAGGGAACCGCCGAAGCCCCAGGGGTCGTCGACCTCCACCTTCGTGCCGTTGCGCCAGGTGGTGTAGACGTTCCAGAACCACGGGATCATGGACAGGCCCAGGAGCATCGCGCCGACCGTGGAGATCTGGTTCATCCAGGTGAACCCGTCTTCTGGCAAGTAGTCGGCGTAGCGGCGCGGCATGCCGTCGACACCCAGCCAGTGCTGGATCAGGAACGTCATGTGGAAACCCAAGAAGAGCAACCAGAAGTGGATCTTGCCGATCCGCTCGTTGAGCATCTTCCCGGTGAACTTCGGCCACCAGAAGTAGAACCCGGCGAACATGGAGAAGACCACGGTGCCGAACACCACGTAGTGGAAGTGGGCGACCACGAAGTATGAGTCAGAGACGTGGAAGTCCAGCGGCGGGGTGGCCAGGATGACGCCGGTCAGGCCGCCGAAGAGGAACGTGAACATGAAACCGAGCACCCACAGCATGGGCGTCTCGAAGGTGATCGAGCCCTGCCACATGGTGCCGATCCAGTTGAAGAACTTCACGCCGGTGGGCACCGCGATCATCATCGTCATGAACGCGAAGAAGCTCAGCATCACCGCGCCGGTGACGTACATGTGGTGGGCCCACACGGTCACCGACAGGGAGGCGATGGCGATGGTCGCGAACACCAGGCCCTTGTAGCCGAACAGCGGCTTGCGGGAGAAGACCGGGATGATCTCGGAGACGATGCCGAAGAACGGCAGTGCGAGGACGTAGACCTCGGGGTGTCCGAAGAACCAGAACAGGTGCTGCCACAGCACCGCTCCCCCGTTGGCCGGATCGAAGATGTGCCCGCCCAGGGTGCGGTCCATGCCCAGCGCGAACAGCGCCGCCGCCAGCGGCGGGAACACCATGATCACGAGCAGCGCGGTGATGAGAGTGGTCCAGGTGAACAGGCCCATCCGCCACACGGTCATGCCGGGGGCACGCATCGCGATGATCGTGGTGATGAAGTTGACGCCGCCCATGATGGTGCCGAACCCGGACAGGGCCAGACCGAACACCCACAGGTCACCACCGGCCCCGGGCGAGAAGGACGAGTTGGACAACGGGGTGTAGGCGAACCAGCCGAAGGAGGCCGCACCCTGAGGGGTGAGGAAGCCGGCGACAGCGATGAGGGACCCGAAGAGGAAGAACCAGAACGCCAGGGCGTTCAGCCGTGGGAACGCCACGTCCGGGGCGCCGATCTGCAGCGGGACGATGACGTTGGCGAAGCCGACGAACAGGGGGGTGCCGAACATCAGCAGCATCAGCGTGCCGTGCATGGTGAACAGCTGGTTGTACTGCTCCTTGGTCTCCAGGATCTGCATGCCCGGCTCGAAGAGCTCGGCACGGATCAGCAGCGCCATCACCCCGGCGAGAAGGAAAAAGGCGAAGGAGGAGATCAGGTACATGTACCCGATCGTCTTGTGGTCGGTGGTCGTGATCCAGTTGACGACCATCCGGCCTTTGGACCGGGGCACCACGCGCGGAGCGACAGTGGCAGCCTCGTCCCGTGAATACTCGAGTGTTGACACCGGTACTCCTTAGTTTTCGAAGGGGTTGACGGGCAGGACGTCGTCCGCGCCCGGGTAGGAGTCACGGCTGTACTCCTCGCCCAGGGCCCCGGTCTGTCCGGCGTCGCGCAAGGACTGGACGTGGGCGTCGTACTCGGTCTGGCTGACCACGTTGACGTTGAACAGCATCTCGGAGTGGTACTCGCCGCAGAACTCGGCGCACTTGCCGAAGTACTCGCCCTCGCGGCCCGTGGTGATGCTGATGTTGTTGGTGCGTCCCGGGAACATGTCCGCCTTCTCGAGGAACGCGGGGACCCAGAAGGAGTGGATGACGTCGCGGGAGGTGACCTGCAGCTCGACGTCGCTGTCGACGGGCAGGTACAGGGTGGGCACCCGCTCGGGGACGCCCTCCTCGCCGTCGAGGTGGCCCTGGATGCCGGTGTCCCAGACGTCTTCGCTCAGGTAGTTGAAGTCCCAGGCCCACTGCTTGCCGTAGACCTGGACGGTGACGTCCGGGTCGTCGTGCACGGCGGTGATCTCGGCCTGGGTGCGCTCGGTGAAGAAGAACAGGGACATGATCAGGGCGATCGGGACGATCGTGTAGAAGACCTCGAGGGGGGCGTGGTACGCGACCTGCCGCGGGTAGCCGGTCTCGTTATTGCGCCGGCGGTAGGCGATCATGCACCAGAGCATCAGACCCCAGGTGATCAGTCCCACCACGAGGGCCGCGATCCAGGACCCGATCCACAGGTCGAGGATCATGTCGGCGTTGTCGGTGGTGCCACGCTCGGTGGGCATCCAGCCGAGCTTCGCCTCTTCCGAGCATCCCGTCAGCGCGGTTGCTGCCAGGACTGCTGCCGCAGACACCTTCGCCGTACGGCGCCGGAGGCTGTCGGTTCGTGTGTGCGAACTCACAGACGGCCCTTCCTCTTCTTCTCGTGCTCGTCGTCTGCGCGCCGAAGGCCCCGATTCGAAGAGCCCGGACACAGTCAGATGGAATGTTTCCCTCCGAGCTTACCCCGTGTCGCTGACATCTGGTGACACAGTGTCAGCTTCCGCGCGGCGCTCGGAGGCCCTTCCGGAAGGCGTCCGCGGGAGGCCTCCGGAACGCCGGGAGGCCCGCCGTCCGGGCGGACGACGGGCCTCTCGGGGTGAGCGGACGGACTCAGTGGAAGGAGTCCCCGCAGGCGCAGGATCCCCCCGCGTTGGGGTTGTCGATCGAGAACCCCTGCTTGGAGATCGTGTCCTCGAAGTCGATGGTCGAGCCGTCGAGGTAGGGCACGCTCATCTTGTCCACGACGACCTCGACGCCGCCGAAGTCGCGCACGGAGTCCCCGTCCAGGATGCGCTCGTCGAAGTACAGCTGGTAGATGAGGCCGGAGCAGCCGCCGGGCTGCACGGCCACGCGCAGCCGGAGATCGGTGCGGCCCTCCTGCTCGAGCAGAGCGCGGACCTTCTCGGACGCGACGTCGGTCAGGTTGACACCGTGGGTGGGCAGGCCGTCCACTGCGGCGCCGTTCTCGGTCGTGACGCTCATGATGCTCACTTTCTGTGGAGGGGTGCCGCACGGGGTCGGGCCGGCGGCGGGTCTGTCACGGGCACAACGGATGGGGGTTCCGGTTCATTCCCGGCGTCCCTGCGCGTCACGGGCCGCGTCGTCGAGGGCGAGCAGCATGAGGGTCTCCGCGACCACCGCACGCTCGAACTCCGCCAGGTGGAGGGACTCGTTGGCGCTGTGCGCGCGGGAGTCGGGGTCCTCCACGCCCGTGATGAGGATGCCGGCGTCCGGGTAGACCTCCATGAGGTCCGCCGTGAAGGGGATGGATCCGCCGATCCCCGTCTCGACGGCGGGCCGGCCCCACGACTCCCCCAGCGCCCACCGTGCGATCCGGGCGGCCTCGGAGTCCGTGTCGGTGCGGAAGGACTGGCCCGTCTCCTCGAGCTCGAAGCGCACGTGCGCCCCGAACGGCGCGTGCTCCTCGACGTGGCGCCGGAGCGCCTCCGCGGCCTCGGCGGGGTCCTGCCCGGGCGCCGCGCGCAGGCTCAGCTTCGCCCGGGCGGAGGGGGCGATGGTGTTGGAGGCGATGTCCACGGGCGTGACGTCCATGCCGGTGACGGACAGGGCCGGCTGCGTCCAGAGCCGGGAGGCGATCGAGCCGCGGCCGGCCAGCCGGACGCCGTCCCTGACCGCGGCATCGGCCCGGAACCGCTCCTCGTCGTAGACCAGGTCGGTGCGGTCCTCGGCGAGCAGCCCCTCGACGGCGACGGCGCCGTCGTCGTCGTGCAGGGTGGCGACGAGCCGGGCCAGCAACGTGGGGGCGTCCAGGACCGGTCCGCCGTACATGCCCGAGTGGACGGCGTGCTCGAGCACGGACAGCTCCACGACCGCGCCGACCATGCCGCGCAGGCTCGTGGTGAGGGCGGGGACGCCGACCTCCCAGTTGGAGGAGTCCGCGATCACGATGACGTCGGCGGCCAGCCGGTCCCGGTGGGCCTCCAGGAAGTCCCGGAAGGACGGGGAGCCGGCCTCCTCCTCCCCCTCCACGAAGACGGTCACGCCGAGACCGAAGCCGTCCCCGCGGTGGGCGGTCGCGGCGCGCAGTGCGCCGACGTGCGCCATGATCCCGGCCTTGTCGTCGGCCGCGCCCCGCCCGTAGAGGCGGCCGTTGCGCTCCTCGGCGACGAACGGCTCCGAGTCCCACAGCTCGCGCCGGCCCGGGGGCTGGACGTCGTGGTGGGCGTAGAGCAGGACGGTCGGGTAGCCGGGCGCGGGGCGGCGGTGGGCGACGACGGCGGGGTGGCCCGGGCCGCCCCCCAGGGGCACGCGCAGGATCTCCACCTCGTCCAGCCCGGCGTCCGCGAGGACGCCGGCCACGGCCACGGCGCTGCGCTCGAGCTGCGCGGCGTCGAAGGACTCCCAGGCGATGCCGGGGATCGCGACCAGACCGACGATCTGCTCGAGGATCCGGGGCATGCCCGCGTGCACGGCCGCGCGGACGATGTCGACGGGAACGGGAACGGTCGGGGCGAAGGGCTCGCTCATGGCACCCACCCTATGTCCGGTGCTCAGCGGGGACCGGCAGGTCCGTCGGCTATCCTTGACGGGTGTTTGGACGCAAGAAGGATGCAGACCGCGCAGGGTCCACCTCGGTGACCGCTGCGCCCGCCCCCACGGAGCCGGTGGCCGCCCCGCGGCAGACGCCGGGCAAGGGCCGGCCCACGCCCAGCCGCCGGCAGCAGGAGGCGGCCCGGCGCCGGCCCCTGGTCCCGGAGGACCGCAAGGCCGCGAAGGCCCAGTCCCGTGACACCGCGCGCGAGCAGCGGATGCGGGCCCAGGCCGGCATGGCCGCCGGGGACGAGCGCTTCCTCGGTCCGCGCGATCGCGGACCGCAGCGCCGGTTCGCGCGGGACTGGGTCGACTCCCGCCTCAACGTCGGCGAGTACCTCATGGTCGTGGCGCTGCTCGCGCTCGTCATCCTGTTCTTCCCCGTCCAGGACGTGGCCACGTACGGGGTCTACGTCATCTGGGCGCTGATGGTCCTCGGCATCGTGGACGCCGTGCTGTCCACCGCCCGGATGAAGAAGGCGATGCAGGCGAAGTTCGGGACCGTGGAGCCCGGCGTGCGCTGGTACGCCGCGATGCGCTCCTTCACGATGCGCCGTCTCCGCCTGCCCAAGCCCCGGGTCGCGCGCGGTGAGCGGCCCTCCTGAGCCGCACCGTGCCCGGCTCGCGTCCGCCACGGACTCCGGGCACGGCCCCGGCAGCGCTGCCCCCGGACCCTGCGGTCCGGGGGCAGCGCTGTTCCTGCGCCCCGGCCACCGTCAGCGCAGCGCCCGACCCGCCCGGGCCAGGCCCTGGTTGACGCGCCGGGCCCAGAAGGGGCCCTCGTAGAGGAAGGCGGTGTAGCCCTGCACGAGGGTGGCACCGGCGTCGAGGCGTTCCTGGACGTCCTCGGCCGTGGTCACGCCGCCCACGGAGACCAGGGCCAGCCGGTCCCCCACGCGCTCGCGCAGCAGCCGCAGCACCTCGAGGGAGCGTCGCCGCAGCGGGGCGCCGGACAACCCGCCGGCCCCGTGGGCCTCGACCTCGCCGGGGTCGGAGACCAGCCCCAGCCCGTTCCGCGCGATGGTCGTGTTGGTGGCCACGATGCCGTCCAGTCCCAGGTCCAGGGCCAGGTCCGCGACGGCCAGGACGTCTTCGTCCGAGAGGTCCGGGGCGATCTTCACGAGCAGGGGGACGTGCCGGTCCGCGGACTCGTCGGCCGTGCGGCCCACTGCGCTCAGCAGCGGGCGCAGGCTCTCGATCTCCTGCAGCTGACGCAGTCCCGGGGTGTTGGGCGAGGACACGTTGACCACGAGGTAGTCCGCCAGCGGGGCGAGGGTCCGGGTGCTCTGCAGGTAGTCGTCCACCGCGTCCTCCAGCGGCACCGCCTTGGTCTTGCCGATGTTGACGCCGAGCACGGGACGGGCGCGGCCGCGGTGGTCCGCCTCGAGCCCGCGGCGCGCCTGGGCGAGCCGCGGGGCCACGGTCGCCGCCCCCTCGTTGTTGAAGCCCATCCGGTTGATCACCGCGCGGTCCCGGACGAGCCGGAAGAGGCGGGGCCGGGGATTGCCGGGCTGCGCCTGGGCGGTCACGGTGCCGATCTCGACGTGGCCGAAGCCGAGGTCGGTGAGGGCGCCGATCCCTTCGCCGCCCTTGTCGAAACCCGCCGCGAGTCCGAACGGGGACGGGAACCGCAGGCCCAGCGCCTCCACCTCCAGGGCGGGATCGGGCCGGGTGTACACCCGCAGTGCCGTGCTGATCCGCGCGGCCCGCGCCGCCCGGATCCCGCGGAAGCCGACCTGGTGGGCCTTCTCGGCGTCCATCCGGGAGAAGACGGCCGTGAAGAACGTAGGGTAGAGACGCATGGTCCCAGTCTTCCACAGGGCACCCCTCCGGCCGGGCGGTCGTGGAGGGGCCTCCGGGCCGGCGCCCCGACGGACCGCCCGCGCGAGGTGAGGGCATGAGCGCTCCCCCGGACCCGTGGGTCCCCGACGTGCTGGGGCCGGGCTTCCGCGCCCGGACCGTGGACCTGGACCCGGGCTCAGCACCCCACTCGACCGCCACGGTGGTCCGCTACCGGCCGGGGGACGTCCCGCCCGCGCCGGGCAGACTGCGCGGGGCCGTGCTGTACGTGCACGGCTGGTCCGACTACTTCTTCAACGCCGAGCTGGCCCGGACGTGCGCGGCGGCGGGCTACGCGTTCTACGCCCTGGATCTGCACGGCTACGGCCGGAACCTCACCGACGCGGTGCTCGCCGAGGAGGACGGCTGCCCGGGGCACACCACGGACCTCGCGGACTACGACGACGACATCGCCGCCGCGCTCGACGTGCTGGCCGAGGACGGTCTGCCCGGCCCGGAGGGGCGGCTCGTGCTGATGGGCCACTCCACCGGGGGTCTCACCGCGGCGCTGTGGGCCTCACGGCACCCCGACCGTCTCGACGGCCTCGCTCTCAACGCTCCCTGGATCGGCAGCCACGGCGCCGACGCCGTGGGCGCCGCTCTGCGCCCCCTGGTGGCCAGGCTCGCCGAGCAGCGCCCGGACCACCCCGTGCGGGCCCGGCTGCGCAGCCACTACTACCGGGTGATCAGCGAGCACGCCGAGGGCGAGTGGCCGATCGACGCCCGGTGGCGTCCCGAGACCAGCTTCGACATCACTCCGGGCTGGCTCAACGCAGTGCTTCAAGCTCAGGGTGAGGTCGCGAAAGGCCTGAACCTTCACCTTCCCGTGCTGGTGCAGACCTCCGCCCGATCGTGCATCCGCCCGTGGTGGAGCGAGCGGATGCGCTCGGCCGACACCGTGCTCGACGTCCGGCAGATCCGCCGGCACGCATCCGATCTCGGCACGGACGTGACGCTGCGCTCCTACGAGGGCGCGGTCCACGACGTCCATCTCTCCCGGGAGGCCGTGCGGCGTGCCGCGCAGCGGGATCTCGCGGCCTGGCTGCGCGGCCTGGGGCACCACCGGCCTCAGGCGGAGGCGCCGGGCCCCGCCACGCGGTCGACCGCCCCGCCGTAGCGCCGGTCCCGCCGCGCGTAGGCCTCGACGGCCTCCCACAGGGTGCGCCGGTCGACGTCCGGCCAGAGGACGTCCTGGAAGACGAGCTCCGCGTAGGCGGACTGCCACAGGAGGAAGTTCGAGATCCGCTGCTCCCCGGAGGAGCGCAGGAAGAGGTCGACGTCCGGCAGGTCCGGCTCGTCGAGGTAGCGCTGGACGGTCTTCTCGTCGATGCTGCGCGGGTTCAGGGTGCCCGCGCGGGCGTCGGCGGCCATGGCCGCCGCGGCGTCGGCGATCTCGGCCCGCCCCCCGTAGTTCACGCACATGGTGAGGGTGACGACGTCGTTGTCGCGGGTGGCCCGCTCCGCCTCCTCCAGGCGGTTGATGACCGATCGCCACAGGCGCGGCTTGCGCCCGGCCCACCGGATCCGGATCCCCCACTCCTGGAAGGTGGGCAGCTGGCGCTCCATGACGTCGGCCGTGTAGTTCATCAGGAACGTCACCTCGTCGAGGGAGCGCTTCCAGTTCTCGGTGGAGAAGGCGTAGGCGCTGACGTACGGGATGCCCATCTCGATGGCCCCGGCCATCACCTCGATCAGGGCCGCCTCCCCCGCCTTGTGCCCCTCGTTGCGCGGCAGGCCGCGCTGGTTCGCCCAGCGCCCGTTCCCGTCCATGACCACGGCCACGTGCCGGGGCACGAACTGCTCCGGGATCGGCGGGGCGCAGGCGCCGCTGGGATGAGCGGGCGGGGCGGCAAAGCCGGGCATGGTCAGCTCCGTTCCACGAGGTTCAGGGACCGGACGGCCCTCTCCAGGTGCCACTGTACGTAGGTGGCCACGATCCCGGCGGCGGCCCGGGCCGTGCGGGGCTCCACGGCGTCGATCCGCTCCCACGACCCCGTGAGCAGCGCGGAGAGGTGCGCGACGGTTGCGGGGTCGGGGGCGGCGGCCCCGGGCGGGCGGCAGGCGGGGCAGACGGCGCCGCCGAGCGGGGCCGAGAACGCCTCGTGCGGTCCGGGCGCGCCGCACCGGGCGCAGTCGGTGAAGCTCGGGGCCCACCCGGCCGTGGACACGGCCCGCAGCAGGTAGGAGTCCAGGACGGCTCCCGGTTCGTGCAGCCCGCGGGCCAGGGCGGACAGGGCGCCGACGAGGAGCCGGTACTGCTGGGCCGCGGACTCGTCGTCGTTCTCCGTGAACTTCTCCGCGGCCTCGGTCATGGCCGCGGCCGCGGTGTACTTGCCGTAGTCGGCGGCGATGACGGACCCGTAGCCGCGCTTGCCCAGCGCCTGGGAGACGATGTCGAGGTTGCGGCCGGTGACCAGCTGCAGCTCGGCGACGTTGTAGGGCTCGAGCCGGGAGCCGAAGCGGGACGTCGTGCGCCGCACGCCCTTGGCGACGGCCCGGACCTGCCCGTGGTCCCGGGTCAGCAGCACGACGATCCGGTCGGCCTCGCCGAGCTTGTAGGTGCGCAGCACGACGGCGTCGTCCCGGTAGCTGCGTGATGCGAAGGTCGTCCTGGCCACCGGCTCATTGTCCCACGCCGGGCGGACGGCGCAGGCGGACGGCACCGGCCGGGACGACGACGGCGGGCCGCCCCTCGCCCGGGGTGGCCCGCCGCCGCGCAGCGCCGGTCGGCGCTCAGTCCTGGGCGTCCCGCACGGCCCGGTTCACCGCGGAGACCACGGCCTTCAGGGAGGCGCGGGTGGTGTTCGTGTCGATGCCGACGCCCCACAGGACCCGGTCCCCCACGGCGGCCTCGACGTAGCTCGCGGCCTGGGCGTCGCCGCCGGCCGAGAGGGCGTGCTCGCTGTAGTCGAGCACGCGCACGTCCACGCCCTCGGACGCGAAGATCGCCAGCAGCGCCTCGATGGGACCGTTGCCCTGCGCCGTCCGGTGGTGCTGGACGCCGTCGACGTCCAGGCCGATCTCGAGGGTGCTCTCCCCGTCCTCCTCGGAGGTCGTGGTGATGTTGGTGATCCGGTACCGGCCCCAGCGCCCGGCGTCCCCGTCCTGGACGGTGGGCAGGTACTCGTCCGCGAACACCTTCCACAGCTCCGCGCCGGAGACCTCCCCGCCGGAGGTGTCGGTGTGCTCCTGCACCACGCGGGAGAACTCGATCTGCGCGCGCCGCGGCAGGTCGAGCCCGTGCTCGCTGGCGAGCAGGTAGGCGACCCCGCCCTTGCCGGACTGCGAGTTCACGCGGATGACGGCCTCGTAGGTGCGGCCCAGGTCCTTGGGGTCGATGGGCAGGTAGGGCACGGCCCACACCAGTTCGTCGACGCCCCGGCCCTGCTCCTGCGCGTCCCGGGCCATCCGGTCGAAGCCCTTCTTGATGGCGTCCTGGTGGGAGCCGGAGAACGCCGTGAACACGAGGTCCCCGCCGTAGGGGGCCCGCTCGGGGACGGGCAGCTGATTGCAGTACTCCACGGTCCGGCGGATGTCGTCGATGTCGGAGAAGTCGATCTGCGGGTCCACGCCCTGGGTCAGCAGGTTCAGGCCCAGGGTCACGAGGTCCACGTTGCCGGTCCGCTCGCCGTTGCCGAACAGGCAGCCCTCGATGCGGTCGGCGCCGGCGAGGTAGCCCAGCTCTGCGGCGGCCACGCCGGTGCCGCGGTCGTTGTGCGGGTGCAGGGACAGCACCGTGGCGTCCCGGTTGTAGAGGTTGCGGCACATCCACTCGATGGAGTCGGCGTAGACGTTGGGCGTGGCCATCTCGACGGTGGCGGGCAGGTTGAGGATCATCTCCCGGTCCCCGCCGATCTCGAAGGTCTCGGCCACGGCGTTGGCGATGCGAGCGGCGAACTCGAGCTCCGTGCCGGTGTAGGACTCCGGGGAGTACTCATAGGTCACGGACGTGTTCTTCAGCTGCTCCTCGTACTTCAGGCACAGCCGCGCCCCGGTGAGGGCGATGTCCACGATCCCGTCCATGTCCTGGTCGAACACCACGCGCCGCTGCAGCGTGGAGGTCGCGTTGTAGAGGTGCACGATGGCCTTGTCGGCGCCGTCGATGGCCTCGTAGGTGCGCTCGATGAGGTGTTCGCGCGACTGCGTCAGGACCTGGATCGTGACGTCGTCGGGGATCCGGTCCTCCTCGATGAGCCGGCGCACGAAGTCGAAGTCGGTCTGGGAGGCCGAGGGGAACCCGACCTCGATCTCCTTGTAGCCCATCCGCACGAGCAGCTCGAACATCTTGAGCTTGCGGTCGGAGTTCATGGGGTCGATCAGCGCCTGGTTGCCGTCGCGCAGGTCCACCGCGCACCAGCGGGGGGCCTCGGTGATGACCTGGTCCGGCCAGGTGCGGTCGGCGAGGTCGAAGGGGAACTGCTGCTGATAGGGGACGTACTTGTGGATCGGCATGCCGGAGGGCTGCTGGTAGTTGCGCATGGGGTTGGCCTGTTCTGCTCGAGACGTCTGCGGGTGGCCGGGCATCAGGAACTCCGCAACGGGAGGCCGGCCATTCGACGACGGGTCAGGCCCCGTTGCGGCACGTAAGGAGGAGCGTCCCAGTCCGCATGTGCTCAACCTATCACGGGGTGTCCGGCGTGCCGGGTCGCGTTCTCACCAGTCACCGGCCGCCTGCTGGCAGGTGTACTGCTCTGCGGTCTGCCCGTTGAGCTCCCCGGGCAGCGTCGGTCCGAGCTCCAGCCGGTCCCCCTCGCGGAAGTCCTGGCCCACCGAGACGAACACCCCCACGACGTCGGTGGTGGGCACGATCTGCGCGGCGGGGACGCCGAGCAGCTCGGCGACCTCGGCGGCCGCCTCGTACCAGCCCGGACCGAAGAAGACCTGCGTGCCCGGCAGCTCGGTGGCCTGCGGACCGGACTCGACGGCGGTGTAGCCCTCGTCCTCGAGCACGGCGGCGACGTCCTCGTCCCGGCCGTCGACGCCCGAGACGTTGGCGACCGTGAGCGGGACCGTGGCCGGGTCGACCGTCGGGGACGGGACCGCGGCGTCGGGCGACGGGGTCGCGGAGGAGGACGGGTCGTCGGTCGGCTCCGCGGACGGCGAGGTGAGCGGCCGGTCCTCGCGCAGTGCCTCGAAGAGGTGCTCGGCCGGTTCCTCGTCGAGCTGGAGCCGGTTGGGGTCCAGCTCGTAGGGCTCCGTGGGCGCGGTCACGAAGACCATTCTGCCGAGGTCGATCCCCCGGAGGGCCGTGCCGAGGCCGACCACCGTCGGGACGGAGCCGAGCCCCTCGTCGACGTGCAGGTTGCGCGTGGCGACGTCGGCGATCTCGTAGAGCTTCGGCAGGTCCCAGAGCGTGCCCTCGTCCTTGATCTTGCGGGCGAGGGACGCGAGGAACGACTGCTGGGAGCGGATCCGGCTCGTGTCCCCGCCGTCGCCGAAGGCGGCGCGGCTGCGCAGGAATGCCAGGGCCTGCTCGCCCTCCACGGACGACACTCCGGCGGGCAGCTCCAGCCCCGACTTCGGGTCGTCGACGGCCTCGTTGACGCACACCTCGACGCCTCCCACGGTCGAGGACAGCTCCTTCACGGCGTTGAAGTCGGCGAGCATGAAGTGGTCGATCTTGAGGCCGGTCATCTGGTTGACGGTCGCGACCGTGCACCCGGGGCCGCCGTTGGCGATCGCCGAGTTCAGCATCGCATCCTCCTCGGCCGGGTGGACCTCGCCCGACTCCGGGTCCGTGCACCGCGGGATGTCGGCGACCAGGTCGCGCGGCAGGGACACCACGGTCACGTCGCTGCGGTCCTCGCTCACGTGCATCAGCATCATGACGTCCGTCAGGCCGGCTCCGGCGCTGTCCTCGTCGTCGCCGTACCGGCCGTTGCCCTCGCCGTCACGGGTGTCCGTGCCCATGACGAGGATGTCGAGCGGACCGGCCTCCGGCCCCGTCCCGTCGCCCAGGTCGAGGGGGGAGGTGTCCAGGTTGGACTGGAGCCGCCAGGTCGCGGCCACGCCGGCCCCGAGGACCGCGAGCAGGACGACGACCAGCGCGACGGCGGCCCAGCGCCTCCGGGACCATCGGCGGGCGGGGTGGCGTCCGTGGGCGTCGGGGGGCGTTGAGGACACGGTGACTCTCTCCTGGCAGGCCCCGGGCGCGGAGCCCGGGGTCGGGGGACGGCGCCCGGCCGGGGCGCCGGGTGTCATGGTAGTCCCCCGCCCGGGCCTCGGGGCGGGCGACGCGGCGGGGTGCGGTCGCGCCCGTGGCTCAGAAACCCAGGCGGGAGAGCTGCTTGGGGTCGCGCTGCCACTCCTTGGCGATCTTCACGTGCAGGTCGAGGTAGACCCTCGTGCCCAGCAGCGCCTCGATGGCGGTCCGTGACCGGGTGCCGATCTCGCGCAGCCGCGCGCCGCCCTTGCCGATGATGATGGCCTTCTGCGAGGACCGCTCGACGTAGACGTTGACGCGCACGTCGAGCAGCGGGCGGTCCGCGGGGCGGCCCTCGCGCGGCACCATCTCCTCCACCACGACCGCGAGGGAGTGCGGCAGCTCGTCCCGCACTCCTTCCAGGGCGGCCTCCCGGACGAGCTCGGCGACCATCGTCATCTCGGGCTCGTCGGTCAGCTCGCCCTCGGGGTACAGGGCCGGGGACTCCGGCATCCGGCCGATGAGCAGACCGGCGAGGGACTCGACCTGGAAGCCGTCCACGGCGGAGACGGGGATGACGTCGGCCCAGCCCGGGTCGCCGGCGTCGGGACGGGGCGCGTGGGCGGCCCCGGCACGGTGGCGGGGCTTGCGGGCGGCCCGTTCGGCGCGCTCGGCCCGGACCCGGTGCTCGGCCTCCATGACGGAGCGGCCCAGCTCGGTGACCGCCAGCAGCTGCTCGGCGAGCTCGGCGCGGGAGACGGTGTCCGTCTTCGTCACGATCGCCACGACCGGCTTGTTCCCCGAGGCCGCGAGCTGCTGGGCGATGAACCGGTCCCCCGGGCCGATCTTCTCGTTCGCGGGCACGCAGAAGCCGATGACGTCGACCTCGGCGAGGGTGTCGGCCACGAGGTCGTTGAGCCGCTCGCCGAGCAGCGTCCGGGGCCGGTGCAGTCCCGGGGTGTCCACGAGCACGAGCTGGCCCTCGGTCCGGTGGACGATGCCCCGGATGGTGTGCCGCGTGGTCTGCGGCCGGCTCGAGGTGATCGCGACCTTCTGCCCGACCAGGGCGTTGGTGAGCGTGGACTTCCCGGCGTTGGGCCGGCCGACCAGCACGGCGAACCCGGCGCGGAACGGGACGGGCTCCCCGGCGGCGGGCTCGCCCGCACCGGGGAAAACGGCGGGTGTGGACTCAGACATGGTGGTGGGTCTCCTCCTCGGACTCCTGGGCGGCGGGGTCCACGGCCGTGGATCCCGGGGGGACCCAGTCGGGGTCCCGGCGGACCTCGAGCTGGCCCACCCGGTTGCGCCGGCCCTCCAGGGTGACGGCCTCGAGGACGATGCCCTCGACGGTGGCGCGGGAGCCCACGATGGGCACCCGGCCGATGGACTTGGCGAGCAGCCCGCCGGCCGTGTCCACCTCGTCGTCCTCGAGGTCGACGCCGAACAGATCGCCCAGGTCCTCGACCCCGAGCCGGGCCGAGACGCGGTAGCGGCCGTCGCCGACCTCGGCGACCTCGGGCTTCTCCCGGTCGTACTCGTCGACGATCTCCCCGAGCAGCTCCTCGATGAGGTCCTCCAGGGTCACGAGCCCCGCGGTGCCGCCGTACTCGTCGACGACGATCGCGACGTGGATCGACTCGAGCTGCATCTCGCGCAGCAGCTCGTTGACCTTCTTCGACTCGGGCACGTAGCGGACCTCCCGGGCGAGCTCGGAGAGCCCCTCGAGCCGCAGCCCGGCACCCAGGCGGTGCACCCGCTCCGCGAGGTCCTTCTGGTACAGGATGCCGAGAACGTCGTCGGCGCTCTCCCCGATCACCGGGATGCGGGAGTAGCCGGAGCGGAAGAAGAGGTTCAGGGCGTTGTCCACGGTGTCGTCGTCGTCGACGGAGACCATGTCGGTGCGGGGCACCATGACGGCCCGGACGTTGGTGTCGTCGAGGTCGAAGACCGAGTGCAGCAGCTCCGCCTCGTTGTCCTCGATGAGGTCCTGGCCCGTGGAGCGGTCCACGAACTCGAGCAGCTCCTCCTCGGTCAGGTAGCCCGGGGCGGTGCGCTCCGGGTCCCGGGCGACGGACGAGCCCAGGCGGACCAGCATCCCGGGGACCGGTCCGAGCACGAGGCGCAGCACGCGCACGAGACCGGCGGTGGCCCGGACGGTGCCGGCGGCGTGGCTGCGCCCGACCTGGCGGGGCGAGACCCCGGTGAGGACGAAGCCGACGGCGGCCATCACCACGGTGGCCAGGAGCCCGGCGAGCCAGACGTCGTCGAGGCCGTCGAACATCGCGAGGGCGACCGCCACGGCGGAGGCCGTCTCGAACCACACGCTCCAGAAGCGCAGGGCCTGCAGGTGCGCGGTGGGCGTGGCCAGAATCCGGGCGGCGGAGGAGTCGGGATCGTCCCGGACGATGGCCTCGGCGTCCGCGCGGGGCAGGTAGGTGAGGCCGGTCTCCGCGGCCGTGAGGACGAAGGCCGTGCCCAGGAACACGATCGCGGCGAGGACCAGTACGGCAGTGGTCATCATGGGGCGCTACTCCATGGTCTCGAGCGGCGCGGGCCGGCCGAGGAAGTCCGTGAGCAGGTCCCGCTGCAGGGCGAACATGACCAGCCGCTCCTCGGGCTCGGCGTGGTCGTGCCCCAGCAGGTGCAGGATCCCGTGGGTGGTGAGCAGGCACAGCTCGTCCGCGACGGAGTGCCCCGCGGCCTCGGCCTGCCGGCGCGCCACCGGAGGGCACAGCACGATGTCGCCCAGCGTCCCCTCCGCGGGGGTCTCCGGGGTTCCCGGGCGCAGCTCGTCCATGGGGAAGGACAGGACGTCCGTGGGGCCGGGCAGGTCCATCCACTCGACGTGCAGGCGCGCCATCTCCTCCTCGTCGACCACTGCGATCGACAGCTCCGCGCCGGGGTGGACGTGCAGCCGTCCCAGGACGTGCTCCGCGAGACGGCCCAGGAGCTCGACGTCGACCGCGTCGTAGGCCGCGCGCTCCTCGGCGGGGAGGTCCCGCGGGTCGACCTGCAGATCGAACTCGACGGCCATCAGGCCTCGACCTCGTCCGGACCGGCCGGCGCGGTGTCGCGTCCGGCACGGGTGTCGTCCTTGCGCCGGCGCCGCTCGTTGCGGTGCCGGTTGGTCGTGTCGAAGGCGTCGTAGGCGCTGACGATCCGGCTGACGAGCTCGTGGCGCACCACGTCCTCCGCGGTCATCTCCGTGAACGCGACGTCCTGGACGCCGCCGAGCACGTGCTGGACCTGGCGCAGGCCGGAGGACGCGCTCCCCGGCAGGTCCACCTGGGTGACGTCCCCGGTGACGACCATCTTGGAGCCGAAGCCGAGCCGGGTGAGGAACATCTTCATCTGCTCGGGCGTGGTGTTCTGCGCCTCGTCCAGGATGATGAACGCGTCGTTGAGGGTGCGGCCGCGCATGTAGGCGAGAGGAGCGACCTCGATGGTGCCCGCCTCCATGAGGCGGGGGATCGAGTCCGGGTCCATCATGTCGTGCAGCGCGTCGTAGAGCGGGCGCAGGTACGGGTCGATCTTCTCGCTGAGCGTCCCGGGGAGGAAGCCGAGCCGTTCACCCGCCTCCACGGCCGGGCGCGTGAGGATGATCCGGGACACCTCCTTGGCCTGCAGCGCCTGGACGGCCTTGGCCATGGCCAGGTAGGTCTTGCCCGTGCCGGCGGGGCCGATGCCGAAGACCACGGTGTGCTCGTCGATGGCGTCGACGTAGGTCTTCTGGTGGAGCGTCTTGGGGCGGATCTTGCGACCGCGGCTGGAGAGGATGTTCTGGGTCAGGGCGCCGCTGGGGCGGGCGGTGAGGTCACGGCCGATCAGCTCGAGCAGCTGGGTGATGACCTGGGGGGTGACCGCGGTCTCGCGGCCGGCCAGGACCTTCAGCTCGTCGAAGAGCGTGGCGACGATCTGCACGGGCCCGCTCGGGCCCTCGATGCCGAGCTCGAGACCGCGGGGGCTGGTCGTGAGGCCCGGGAACGCCGTCTCCACCTGGCGCAGGGTGTCGTCCCCGGAGCCGAGGCACCGGACCATCGTCTCGCGGTCGGGGAAGGTGATGACGGTGCGGGCCGTCAGGGGGTGCGTGGTGCCGGGCAACGTCTCAGTCATGGGTTCGGCCGCGCGGGCCGTGCTCTCGCTCTCTTGTGAGGTGCCGTGGAAGGAACAGCGGACGGAACTCGTCCTCTCCCCAGAGTACCGCGCGGCTCCGGTGCCGGCGGCCGCCGGCCGCACATTCCGATTTGGTATCGGTCACGGCCACCGGGGCACCTCGGTTGGGGGTGTCCACGGCCGCTGTGCTGGAATGGTCCGGTCCTCCGGCAGGGGGACAGGTGCGGCCTCCCCCGGTGCCGGCACCGCCCCCATCAGATCCCGGAATGCCGAGGTGAGCGTCCCCCCATGGCCACAGCCCGCTCCCGGTCCGCCCGCGGCCGGCGCCCCGTGCTCGCGCTGTCCGCGGTCGGCGTCCTCGTCCTCGGCGCGTGCGGCACGGGACCGGAGCCCGCCCTCGACGACACCGTCACCACGTCGGCCACGTCGGCCACGTCGGCCACGGCGCCGGCCTCGTCCCTCGCGGCGAGCACCGCGGACGGCGGCAGGGTGGCCACCACCAGGCTGCCCGTCTACTGGGTGGGCCGCGCGGACGGCGAGGAGCGGCTGTTCCGGGAGTTCCGGGACGCCTCGGAGGCGGCCGCGGCCGTGGACCCTATCGCGGCGGCGGCGGCGCTGATGACCGGGGCGACCCCGGAGGACCCGGACTACCGGACCCTGTGGACCCCCGTGGACCGGGTGGGTGCCTCGACGTCCCCGGATGGGACCATCACCGTGGACCTGCCGTCCGAGGCCTTCCGCCCGGACCTGGACGACCGCGAGGTCCGGCTGGCCCTCCAGCAGCTCGCGCACACCGTGACCGCCACGGCGACCACGGCGGGGCTGCTGCCCGAGGGCTCCGCGGCCCAGGTGGTGGTGCTCGTGGACGGCCGGCCCGACGAGGAGGTCTTCGGGTCCGTGCGCCTCGACGGCCACCTCACCCCCGACGAGACGATGGAGGCGCCGATCCGGCTCGACGAACCGCGGCAGGACGAGCGGACCGAGGGGTCCCTCACCCTCTCGGGCCGGGCGCTGGACGGCGTCCGGGGCTGCCGGTGGACCGTGGCCCGACCCGGCGGGGAGCGCGTCTCGAGCGGTGCGGCCGCCGAGGTCCCGCGGAGCGACGGGACCGTCGCGTTCCGGGCGGAGCTCGAGCTGGAGCCGGGCGACTACGTGGTGACGGTCCTCGGCAGGGACGCCGAGGGCAGGACCGTGCGCGACGACAAGGACGTCGAGGTCCTCCCCGGCTGACCCGGCCGCACCCACCGCGTCCGGCTCAGCGGGACCCGGACGCCCAGCGGCCCAGTGCGGTGCTGAGCACCGCCAGCGCGGCCGGCCCGGCGGTGGAGCTGCGGAGCACCTCCGGGCCGAGCCGGACCGCGAGGGCCCCCGCACCGCTCAGGACGTCGAGCTCCGCCGGGGCGATGCCCCCCTCGGGGCCCACCACCAGGACGATCCGCTCGGCGCCCTCCCACGGTGCACCCGCGGCGCCCGACAGATCCGCGAGGGAGGCGTGCGCCTCCTCGTGCAGGACCAGACCGCGGGTGCCCGGCGCGCCCACCAGGCGGACGAGCTCGCGGGTGGTGCACAGGGCCAGCACCTCGGGCCAGGCCGCCCGCCGGGACTGCTTCGCGGCGGCCGCGACGGTGTGGACCCACTTCTCGTGGCTCTTGGCGGCGCGCTCCTTCTTCCACCGCACGATCGAGCGGTCGGCCTGCCAGGGCACCACGGCGTCGACGCCCAGCTCGGTGGCCGTCTCCACGGCCAGCAGGTCCCGGTCGCCCTTCGCGAGGGCCTGGGCGAGGACGACACGAGGTGTGCGGGTGGGCTCGGCGGTCACCGAGACGACGCCGACCTCCATGCTGTCCCGGTCCCCCGCGCGCAGCTCCACGGTCGCCCGGGTCCCCGCGCCGTCGACGAGCTCGAGCCGCTCACCGGGCGCGAGACGGCGCACGGTGACGGCGTGCCGGGCCTCCGGGCCGGTGACTGTGAGCGCCGCTCCGGGGCCGAGGCCGTCGAGCCGGCCCGGGGCGACCTTGAAGACCGGCAGGCTCACAGGTCGGAGAACCGGTCCTTGAGCCGGGAGAAGAATCCGCCGGAGCCGGCCGGGGAGTTCAGGGTGGTGCCGGTGGACTGGTCCTCGCCGCGCAGCCGGGACAGCTGCTCGAGCAGCTCGCGCTGCTCGTCGTCGATCGCCGTGGGGGTCTCGACCTCGAGGTGGACGAACAGCTCGCCCCGGCCGCCGCCGCGCAGCCGCGTGGCCCCGAGCTCGTGCAGGGTCACGGTGTGGCCGGTCTGCGTGCCGGGGCCCACCGGCACCTCGCGCTCGCCGTCGAAGGTCTCGAGGGTCACGGTGGTGCCGAGGGCCGCCGACGTCATGGGCACCCGGACGCGGGCGTGCAGGTCGTCGCCCTGGCGCTCGAACGTCGGATCCGGGTCGACCTTGAGCTCGACGTAGAGGTCACCGTTCGGCCCGCCCGCGGTGCCGGCCTCGCCCTGCCCCGAGAGGCGGATCCGGTTGCCGGACGAGACGCCGGCGGGGATCTTGACGGTCAGCGGGCGGCGGTCGCGCACGCGGCCCTCGCCGTAGCACTCGTGGCACGGGTGCTTGATGACGGTGCCGAAGCCCTGGCAGGTGGCGCACGGCGCCGCCGTGACCACGGTGCCGAGGATCGACTGGACCTGGCGCTGCACCTGGCCGGATCCGTGGCAGACCTCGCAGGTCTCGGGCTGGGTGCCGGGCTGGCAGCAGGTGCCGTCGCAGGTGGGGCAGACCACGGCCGTGTCCACGGTGATCTTCTTCTCGGTGCCGAAGACGGCGTCCTTGAGGGAGACCCGGACGTTGATCAGGGCGTCCTGGCCCTGGCGCGTGCGGGACGCGGGACCGCGCCGGCCGGCGCCGGCGCCGCCGGCGCCCTGGAAGAAGGTGTCGAAGATGTCGGCGAAGCCGAAGCCCGTGCCGGGGAAGCCCCCGCCGAAGCCGGTGTCGGTGCCGTTCTCGTTGCCGGTCGCGTCGTAGACCCGCCGCTTCTCGGGGTCGGAGAGGACGTCGTTGGCGTGGGAGAGGCGCTTGAAGTCCTCGGCGGCCTCCGGGCTGGGGTTGACGTCCGGGTGCAGCCGGCGGGCCTTCTTGCGGTAGGCCTTCTTGATCTCTTCCTGGCTGGCGTCCCGGGACACGCCCAGGGTCTCGTAGTGATCGCTCACCGTGGTCCGTTCTGTCGAGAGGTCTGTGGTGGGTTTCGCTGGAGGGCCCCGGGGAACGGGGCCCGCGGGGGCTCAGCCCCCGAGGATACGGGAGAGGTAGCGGGCGACGGCGCGCACGGCGGCCATCGTGGACGGGTAGTCCATGCGCATGGGGCCCACGACCCCCACCTTCGACTGCGGCCCGTAGCCGGTGGCGACGACGGCGGCCTCGGACAGCGGGCCCTCGGCGTTCTCCGTGCCGATCCGCACGGCGACCCCGCGGGCGTCCTGCTCCATCTCGGAGAGCAGCCGCAGCATCACCACCTGCTCCTCGAGGGCCTCGAGCACCGGGCCGATGCTCAGGTGGAAGTCGCCCGTGGCGCGGGCGAGGTTGGCGGTGCCGGCCATGACCATGCGGTGCTCGGCCCCACCCGCGGCGAGGGCGCCGACAGCCTCCCCCACGGCGGCCGCGGCCGGCTGCATCGGCGGGGCGGTGCCCGCGGTCATCACCGCGAGGGCGTCCGGCACGGCGGCCAGGGAGCGCCCGACCACGGCGGCCAGCACCCGGGCGCGCAGCTCGAGCAACTGGGCCTCCTCGAGGGGTGCCCGCAGCACGGCGACGCGCTGGGCCACCCGCCCGTTGGTCGGGATGAGCACCACGAGCACCCGTCCGGCCCCGAGGTCCACGACCTCGACGTGGCGCACGGTGACCCCGGAGGCGTGCGGGTACTGCACGACGGCGACCTGCTGCGTGAGCTGCGCGAGGAGTCGCACGGTGCGCTCCATGACGTCGTCGATGTCCGCGGCGTCGTCGAGCAACCGCTGGATGGCCCGCCGCTCCGGGCCCGAGAGCGGCTTGACGGCCGCGATCTGGTCGACGAACGTGCGGTAGCCCTTGTCCGTGGGGATCCGGCCCGAGCTCGTGTGGGGGGCCGTGATCAGGCCCTCCTCCTCGAGCGCGGCCATGTCGTTGCGCACGGTGGCCGAGGAGACGCCGAGCCGGTGCCGGTCCACCAGCGCCTTCGAGCCCACGGGCTCGCGGAAGTGCACGTAGTCCTCCACGATGGCCTGCAGGATCTGCAGTCGTCTCGGATGGTTCACGTCGCTCCTTCCCACTCCGTCCCGGCCCCCGCGCCGTCCTGGCACTCGGGCGGCCACAGTGCCAGCGCAGTCCAGTGTAGCCCCCGCGTGCGACGGCCGGTCCGCCGCCCGTGGTTTGGTACGCTTCCGGCTGATCCGCGCCGGACGCGCGGCACCGCGACCCGGGAGGACCACCATGAGCGACCACGGCTGGGGGCCGCGCAGCCTCGACGACGCCGACCTCGCCCGCCGCCGGCCGGTCTCCGCGGAGGTCCCGGTCGCCCCGGGAATGCTCCTGGAGGACGTCACGACCGGCTGGGTCGGCGCCGTCGTGTCCCTGGAGACCATCGGCGGGATGCGCGTGATGGGCCTCGAGGACCGGAGGGGGCGCGTCAAGGCGTTCCCCCTGGGACCGGGCTTCCTGCTCGAGGGCGAGCCCGTGGTCGTCGTCGAGCCCCGCCGGGCCCCCGCCGTGAAGAAGCCCTCCCGCACGCGCTCGGGCTCCGTCGCCGTCGAGGGGCTGCGCGCGAGCACCGCGAAGGCCTCCCGCGTGTGGGTCGAGGGCTACCACGACGCCGAGCTGGTGGCCAAGGTGTGGGGCCACGACCTGGCGGTCGAGGGCATCGTCGTGGAGCCGCTGCACGGCATCGACGACCTGCCCGCCGCCGTCCAGCAGTTCGGGCCGGGGCCCGGGCGGCGGCTCGGCATCCTCGTCGACCACCTCGTGGCCGGCTCCAAGGAGTCGCGAATCGCCGCCGAGACGATGCGCCTGCCCGGCGCCGCGGGCAACGTCCTGGTGCTGGGCCACCCGTACGTCGACATCTGGCAGGCGGTCAAGCCGCACGCGCTCGGCGTCGACGCCTGGCCCGTGGTCGCGCGCGGCACCGACTGGAAGACCGGCACCGCCGCCGCCCTCGGGTGGCCCCACCGCACCCCCGGGGACCTGGGACGGGCCTGGCAGCACATCCTCTCCCGCGTGGACAGCTACGCCGATCTCGAGCCGTCCCTGCTGGGCCGGGTCGAGGAGCTCATCGACTTCCTCACCGCGCCCGGGGCCTGATCCCGTCCCCGCGCCCGGAGCGCGACCGGCGCACGACCGGCGCAACGTCACAAAGGCACACGTGCGCGGGCGCGATCCCGCGCCGACCGGGCCGGTCGGTAGGATGGTCGTGTCCCACCCACCGCCCGCGGCACCGCCGCGGTCCCACCGCCGAAGGACATCCGTGCCCGTGCAGACCGACCCCCGATCGAGCCGCGACCACGCCGGGGCCCCGTTCGAGGGCCTCTCCCCCGTGGCCCAGCCGCTGACCGTCACCGAGGATCACCAGTGGGCGACCCTGGCACACTTCGGCGGCGTCGTCGGCTTCCTCCCCTCGTTCCTCGTCCACCGCGTCTTCCGGGGGCGGGGCCCGTTCACCGAGCAGGAGTCGATGGAGGCCATGAACTTCACGCTGCTGCCGACCCTCGTGGTGGTGGCCGGGATCCTGCTCGCCCCGGTGCCGTTCATCGGGTGGTTCTTCGCGCTCGCGGCAGCCGCCGCGTGGCTGCTGCTGGCCGTCGGCTCCCTGATCGGCGGGGTCCGGGTCAACGGCGGCGAGCCGCACCTCTACCGCTTCAACACCCGGCTCTACGACCGGCTCGCCGACCGCCTCCGCGAGCGGTCCCGGGAGCGCGCCGCGCGCGGCTGACACCTCGCCCCGCCGGGGCCGCTCCTGACCGGGGCGTTCGGTCCCCGTGCAGGCGTTCCAGGGCGCGGTGCCCACTTCAGGCGAGCAGCCGCCGCACCACGGCGTCGCCAAGGAGCCGGCCCCGCAGGGTCAGCACCACCGAGCCGCGCAGCGCGGCAGCGGGCTCCACCAGCCCGTCGGCGATCAGCCCGGCCACCGCGGTGCGCCCTCCACCGGCGAGGGCGGCCGCGGGCAACCCGTCGCGGATCCTGGCCTCCAGCATCACGCGCTCGAGGTGCCGGGTGTCCGCGTCGAGGATCTCGCGCCCGGCCGCGGGCGACTGCTGCGCGCGCACCCGGTTCGTGTAGGGCACGGGGTGCTTGAGGTTCCACCAGCGCGTCCCGCCCACGTGCGAGTGCGCCCCGGGGCCGATCCCCCACCAGTCCTGGTTGCGCCAGTACGCGAGGTTGTGCCGGCTGCGGTGGGCCCCGGCGTGCGCGCCGTCGGCGGGCCGGGCCCAGTTGCTGACCTCGTACCACTCGAAGCCGGCCTCGGCGAGGACCCGGTCCGCGAGCTCGTACTTGTCCGCCTGGTCGTCCTCGTCGATGGGCGGGACCTCCCCGCGCCGCATCCGCGCCGCGAGCTTCGTGCCGTCCTCGACGATCAGCGAGTACGCGGAGACGTGGTCGGGCTCGTAGCCCACCGCCGTGCGCACCGAGTGCTCCCAGTCGGCCAGGGACTCCCCCGGAGTGCCGTAGATGAGGTCCACGCTCACGCCCAGGCCGGCCTCGCGCGCCCACCGCACGGCGCGCGGCACGTTGTCGGGGTCGTGCGTGCGGTCCAGGACAGCGAGCACGTGCGGAACCGCCGACTGCATCCCGAAGGACACCCGGGTCACCCCGGCCGCCGCGAGCACCGCCAGGGACTCCGGCGTCACGGAGTCCGGGTTGGCCTCGGTGGTCACCTCCGCGCCCTCGGCGAGCCCGAAGCTCTCCACGGCCTGTGCCAGGACCGCGGCGAGGTCCTGGGCGGGCAGCAGCGTGGGGGTGCCGCCGCCGAAGAACACGCTGTGCAGCGGGCGGGGGGCCGTCCCGGAGTCGTCGAGCACCCGGCGGGCCCAGCGGACCTCCGCCGCGGCGTCGCCGGCGTAGGCGTCCTGGGACACCCCGGGGCCGAGCTCCACGGCCGTGTAGGTGTTGAAGTCGCAGTACCCGCACCGGACCGCGCAGAACGGCACGTGCACGTAGAGGCTGAGCGTGCGGTCGGCGGAGCCCACCGCGGCGGAGGGCGGCAGCAGTCCGTCGATCGGGCCGGGCAGGCCCTCCGGCTGGGCGGGGGCCACTACTTCTTCTTGTCCTTCGCCGCGGTCTCGTCGGAGGACAGCGCCGCGACGAACGCCTCCTGGGGGACCTCCACGCGGCCGACCATCTTCATCCGCTTCTTGCCCTCCTTCTGCTTCTCGAGCAGCTTGCGCTTGCGCGAGATGTCGCCGCCGTAGCACTTGGAGAGCACGTCCTTGCGGATCGCCCGGATGTTCTCGCGGGCGATCACCCGGGACCCGATGGCGGCCTGGATGGGGACCTCGAACTGCTGGCGCGGGATGAGCTCGCGCAGCTTGCCGGTCATCATCACCCCGTAGGCGTAGGCCTTGTCCCGGTGGGTGATCGCACTGAAGGCGTCCACGGGCTCGCCCTGCAGGAGGATGTCGACCTTCACCAGGTCCGCGGCCTCCTCGCCCTCGGCCTTCCAGTCCAGGGACGCGTAGCCCTTCGTGCGCGACTTGAGCTGGTCGAAGAAGTCGAAGACGATCTCGGCCAGGGGCAGCCGGTAGCGCAGCTCCACCCGGTCCTCGGAGAGGTAGTCCATGCCCTTGAGCTGACCGCGCTTGGACTGGCACAGCTCCATGATCGCGCCGATGAACTCGGACGGGGCCAGCACCGTCGCGGCGACCATGGGCTCGCGGATCTCGGCGATCTTCCCCTCCGGGAACTCGGACGGGTTCGTGACCACGCGCTCGGAGCGGTCCTCGAGCGTGACGTTGTAGCTCACGGAGGGCGCCGTGGAGATCAGCTCGAGGTTGAACTCGCGCTCGAGGCGCTCCCGGACGATCTCGAGGTGGAGCAGGCCCAGGAACCCGCACCGGAACCCGAAGCCCAGGGCCGCGGAGTTCTCGGGCTCGTAGACCAGGGCGGCGTCGTTGAGCTGGAGCTTGTCCAGGGCGTCGCGCAGGACCGGGTAGTCGGAGCCGTCGATGGGGAACAGCCCCGAGAAGACCATCGGCTTGGGGTCCTCGTAGCCGCCCAGGTTCTCGGCCGCGGGCCGCTGGTGGTTGGTCACGGTGTCCCCGACCCGGGACTGGCGCACGTCCTTGACCCCGGTGATGAGGTAGCCCACCTCACCGACGCCGAGGCCCTTCGTGGGCTTCGACTCGGGCGAGATGACCCCGATCTCCAGCAGCTCGTGCTGCGCGCCGGTGGACATCATCCGGATCCGCTCGCGAGGGGTCAGCCTGCCGTCGACCACCCGGATGTAGGTGACCACGCCGCGGTAGGTGTCGTAGACGGAGTCGAAGATCATGGCCCGCGAGGGCGCGTCCGCGTCCCCCTGCGGGGCGGGGACCAGCTCCACGATCCGGTCGAGCAGGGCCTCGACGCCCTCGCCGGTCTTGCCCGAGACCCGCAGCACGTCCTCGGGGTCCACGCCGATGAGGTTGCCGAGCTCCTGGGCGTACTTCTCGGGCTGGGCCGCGGGCAGGTCGATCTTGTTCAGCACCGGGATGATCGTGAGGTCGTTCTCCATGGCCAGGTAGAGGTTCGCCAGGGTCTGCGCCTCGATTCCCTGCGCGGCGTCCACCAGCAGCAGGGCCCCCTCGCAGGCCGCCAAGGACCGGGAGACCTCGTAGGTGAAGTCCACGTGCCCCGGAGTGTCGATCATGTTCAGCGCGAAGTCCGTGCCCGCCACGTTCCAGGGCATCCGCACCGCCTGGGACTTGATGGTGATCCCGCGCTCGCGCTCGATGTCCATCCGGTCCAGGTACTGGGCCTTCATCTCCCGCGTGGTGACCACGCCGGTGGCCTGCAGCATCCGGTCCGCGAGCGTGGACTTCCCGTGGTCGATGTGGGCGATGATGCAGAAGTTGCGGAGGATCGACGGGTCGGTCGAGGCGGGAACCGGGGCATTGACGGCCAGCGGGGACACGGGCGGTCCTTTCTCCGGGAGAACGTCGCTTCCGGCAGGTCCTGGGGCTACCGGCGGGTGGACCGCGCCGGGGATTCAACTGCCCAGTTTCCCACGTTCGGTCATGGAGAGCCATTTCGGCCCGCACGGGCCCGACGACGCCGCACGGCCCCTGGCTAGAGTGGGCGCATGAAGCTGAACCTCGGCACTCTGGCCCGGCTCGCAGCCCGTGCCGTGGTCGCCGGTCAGCGCTCCGGGCCGCACCGCCCGGAGCGCGTCCGGCCGGGTGGACGCGCCTCCTCCTCCGGGCGGCCCCGGCCCACCGTGCCGCCCAGGGCCGGCGACGGCCGGGCCGAGGGGCTCTCGCGGCCCTACCCCGGGGACTGGAAGGGACCGGTCCGGCCCGCCTACCGCCCGCTGTCCGACGGCGAGGCCGATCCCGGCGAGATCGTGTGGACGTGGGTGCCCTTCGAGGAGGACCACCGTCGCGGGAAGGACCGGCCCGTGCTCGTCGTGGACCGGGCCGGGGACCACCTATTGTGCCTGATGCTCACCTCGAGGGACCGCAGCAACGGCCTGGAGCAGGATCCCGACTACGTGGACATCGGGACGGGGCCGTGGGACTCCCGGGGCCGGCCGTCCGAGGTCAAGCTCGACCGCGTGGTCCGGGTGCTTCCCGCGGACGTCCGGCGGGAGGGCGCCATCCTGCCCGAGCACCTCTTCGACCGGGTGGCGGGACGGCTCCAGCGCCTGCGCGGCTGAGCACGCGGCCCCGATCGCGCCGTGTCGGTGCCGTCCGGTGGCGGGGCGCGGTCTGCTAGACTTTTCTGCTGTGTGTCCGCGCTGGTCGTCGGGCACTGCAGGGCGGTCGCCACACGGGCGTCCCCACTCCCACTCAGTCACATGGCTGTCCTGTTTGCCCTCACTGACCGAATTCCGCACCCATCGCCAAGGAGTGACACGTGGCCAACATCAAGTCCCAGAAGAAGCGCAACCTCACCAACGAGAAGTCGCGCCTGCGCAACAACGCGTACAAGTCCGAGCTGAAGACGCTGGTCCGCCGCGTCGACGAGGCCGTCAGCGCCTCCGACAAGGAGACCGCCCAGGACGCTCTGCGCGTCGTCTCCCGCAAGCTCGACAAGGCCGTCAGCAAGGGCGTCCTGCACAAGAACAACGCGGCCAACAAGAAGTCCGGCCTGGCCAAGCTGGTCGCCAAGATCTGATCCCGGTTCCCCGCGAACCGCGCCCGCCCCACCGGCGGGCCGCACGGAGGCCCCGTCCCGGACAGGGACGGGGCCTCCGTCGTCCCCGGGCGAACCGGTCCGGTCGCGGCCGGTCAGCGCTCGGCGACGGCCGGACAGTTCTCGGCTGCGGCCGGACAGCGCTCAACCGCGGCCGGACAGGGCGATGGTCGTGATGGCCCGTTCCACCGCGTAGGCGGGGTCCCGGCCCTCCCCCTTGACCTGGGCGTCGGCCTCGGCCAGCGCCCGCAGCGCCCGCACGAGGTCCTCCTCGGAGAAGCGCCGGGACTCGTCCTGCGCCCGCTCCACCTGCCACGGGGCCGCCCCGATGCGCTGGGCGAGCTGGCCGGCGCCGCCGCGGGTCCCGTGCACCTGGGCGATCGTGCGCAGCTTGGCGGCCAGCGCCCCGACCATCGGGACGGGGTCCACCCCGGTGTCAAGGGCCTGGCGCCACAGCTTGAGGGCGCTCTCGGCGCGTCCGGCCAGCGCGGCGTCCGCGACCTTGAACGCGGTGGCCTCCACCCGCCCGCCGTAGTACTTCTCGACGTCGTCGAAACTGATGTTCTCGGGCCCGTCGGAGAGCAGCTGGGCGCACGCGGCGGCCAGCTCCGCCGTGCTGCTGCCCACGGCCGCCGCGAGGGCGCGGGCGGCGTCGGGGTCGATGCGGCGCCGGTGGGTGCGGAACTCCGTGACGATGAAGTCGGTCTTGTCGCGGTCGTTCTTGAGGGGCTTGCACTCGACGACCGCGGCGCCGGCGGCCTTGAGGGCGTCGAGGAGCTTCTTGCCGCGGTTGCCGCCGCTGTGCTCCCAGAGCACGACAACGTCCGGATCGGGCGCCTGGACATAGGCCAGGCCGTCGGCGAGGCAGTCGTCGTTCATGGCGGCGAGATTGGTGACGTGGATGAGTTTGGCGTCGTCGAACAGGGAGGGGCTGGCGAGCGCCGCGAGCTGCCCGGGGGCGTAGGCGGCGGCGTCGACGGTGGAGAGCTCGACGGGGCCGCGCTGGTCCTTGAGGGCCGTGCGGACGACGTCGCGGGCGCGGGCGGCGAGGTAGTCCTCGGGGCCGGTGAGCAGGATGAGCGGAGTGGGCTCGACGTCGCGCCAGCTGGGTCCTGCGGTGGGTGCGGGGCGCCTCGGTGGATTCATGGCCGCGTCCTCCTGTTGTGGCGGCCGGGTCGGGCCGCGTGCTCCGGTGGGGTCCAGCTTCTCACGGCGTGGGGACACCAGCCGGCCCGGTACTCCGGGCGGCGCACGTGGCGGGACGGCGCCGGGACTCGCCGGCCCGGGGGACAGTGGAACGGACCGCCGGCCTCCTGTACCGTCGGGAACGGCATGTGAGACCCGTCACCCCCCGAAGGACGCCCCCATGACCGTGCTTCCCCGCCTCGCCGTCCCTGCCCTTGCCCTGGGCGTCCTGGGCATGGCCGTCTTCCCCGCGGCGGCCGGCCAGACCGGGCCCGCCGCCGGGTCCGTCACCGAGACCGCGCCCGCCGCCGCGTCCAGCGCTCCCGGCTATGCCGTGGCCGGGGCGGGCGTGCTGGCCGTGGTCGGCTCCGCCGTCGTGGCCCGGCGCCGCAGCGGCCTCCACTGACGCACCACCTCGGCAGGTCCTCGCGGCTCAGCCACCGGTGACGTGCCGTCCGGCGGTTCCGTCGGTGAGGTGCCCACAGCGGCGGGGCGCACGGAACGCGCGGACCGTCACGTGCGGCGCCACGGAGCCGCAGCTCCGCCGGTGCCGACCGCTTTCCGGTCCGGACGGGGCGGGCAACCGGTGCCGGCACAGGGCTGTCCGGCACCGTCCGGCTGCGATCAACGACGCTAGTCTGGGGGCACTGTCGAGCTAGCGAGGCCGCCGTGAGTATTCCCTGGCACACCCGTCCCGCCGCGGACGTCACCGGAGTTCTCGGCGTGGATCCGGCGCAGGGGCTGTCGAGCGGGCAGGTCGCGGAGCGAGCCCGGCGCCACGGCCCCAACGTGCTGGCCGAGGCCGCCAGGGTGCCGGTCTGGCGCAAGGTCCTGGGCCTGCTCTCGGACCGGATGACGATCGTGCTGCTGGTCGCGGCGGTCGTCTCCGCTCTCGTGTCCCGGGAGTGGAAGACGCCGGTGGTGATCCTGCTCGTGGTCGGTTTCAACACGGTGCTCAACTACGTCCAGCAGGCGCGGGCCGAGTCCTCCCTGGCCGCGCTGCGCACGATGTCCGTCATCACGGCGCGGGTGCGCCGGGACGGGCACGACGCGCAGGTGGACCAGGCCGACCTGGTGCCCGGTGACATCGTGCTGCTGGAAGCCGGGGACCTCGTCCCGGCCGACGCCCGGGTGCTCCAGGCGGCACAGCTGCAGGTCGCCGAGGCGGCTCTGACCGGGGAATCCCAGCCGGTGGACAAGAACGCCGCCCCGGTGCCCGACCCGGACGTGCCTCTCGGAGACCGGTCCAACCTGGTGTTCATGGGCACCGAGGTCACCCGCGGGCGCGGCGTCGCAGTGGTCACCGACACCGGTGCGGCCACGCAGATGGGGTCGATCGCCGGGATGCTCGAGGCCGCCGGTGAGGCCCGGACGCCGCTGCAGCGCCGGATCGACCGCCTGGCCCGCCTGCTGACGGTCATCGCCTTCGTGGTCGTGGGCATCGTCGTGGTCCTGGGCCTGCTGCGTGGGCAGCCCTGGACCGAGCTGATGCTGACGGCCGTGTCCCTGGCAGTGGCCACCATGCCCGAGGGCCTGCCCGCGGTCGTCGCCTTCACCCTGGCGATGGGCGCCCACCGTCTGGCCCGGCGCGGGGTGATCATCAAGCAGCTGGCGGCCGTGGAGACCCTGGGGTCCACCACGCACATCGCCACGGACAAGACCGGCACGCTCACCCTCAACGAGATGACGGTGCGGACGCTGCTCGTGGAGGGCACTGCGTACCGCGTCACCGGTGAGGGATATTCCACGGAGGGGTGCATCATCGGTCCCGACGACGCCCCGGCCCGGTCGTCTCCCGACGTCTACCTCGCGATGGCGCTGTGCAGCAACGCCACTGTGCGCGACGGGCAGACGATGGGCGATCCCACGGAGGGCGCGCTGGTCGTGCTGGCCGCCAAGGGAGGCGTGGACGTCGAGGCGGCACGCCGGCGGCATCCGCGCGTGGCGGAGGTGCCCTTCGACTCCGACTACAAGTTCCACGCCACCTTCCACGAACAGACTCCCACCCCCGGGACGACCGCGACGACCGGCTACCGGATGTTCGTCAAGGGCGCCCCGGGCGTGCTGCTGGACCGGGCCGGCTCCATCCTCACCCCCGAGGGTCCCCGGCCGCTGACGGCCGAGGACTCCACCAGCATCCTTGCCGGCGTCGACGAGCTGGCCGGGCAGGGGCTGCGCACCCTGCTGATCGCCGGGGGCCGCCTGGACGGCAGTGGACCGGGCGCGCGTGCGCTGCCCGACGACGGGGAGCAGCTGCGTGACCTCGTGGGGAGCCTGACCCTGTACTGCCTCGTGGGCATCATGGATCCACCGCGGCCGGAGGCAGCCGATGCCATCGCCGCGGCCCACGGCGCGGGCATCGCCGTGCACATGATCACCGGGGACCACCTGCGCACCGCCGCGGCCATCGCCGATTCCCTCGGGATCCCCGCACAGGCCGTGTCGGGAACGGACCTCGACATGATGGACGACACCGAACTGGCCGACCGCGCCTCCGGGTACGGGGTGCTGGCCCGGGTCGCCCCCGAGCACAAGATCCGCTTCGTCAAGGCCCTGCAGTCCGGCGGGGAGGTGGTGGCGATGACCGGCGACGGGGTCAACGACGCCCCGGCCCTGAAGCAGGCCGACATCGGCATCGCCATGGGCATCACCGGCACCGACGTGGCCAAGGGCGCGGCCCGGATGATCCTCACCGACGACAACTTCGCCACCATCGTGGCCGCTGTCGAGGAGGGACGTGGGATCTACGCCAACATCCTCAAGTTCGTGCGCTTCCAGCTCTCCACGACCTGGGGATTCGTCATGATCTTCCTGATCTGCGGGGTGACCGGGATCGCCGGCGGGGCACCGTTCACGGCCCTGCAGATCCTGTGGGTGAACATCATCATGGACGGTCCCCCCGCCCTGGCCCTGGGCGTGGATCCGACCGATCCGGAGGTGATGCGCCGGCCTCCGCGCCCGCCCGGGGAGGCCCTCCTGACCAGGGGGCGGGTGGTGCGCATCCTCCTGGCCGCCACCGTGATGACCGCGGGCACCCTGTCGGTGCTGCTGCTGGACGACGCGTGGTTCCCCGGCATCTCCGCAGCCGGCGCCACGGCCCTGGCGTTCACCACCTTCGTCTTCTTCCAGGTCTTCAACCTGCTCAACGTCCGCTCGGAGACCCGCACCGTGTTCAGCCGGCGCACGTTCACCAACCGGGCCGTCTGGGTGGCCCTGGTCGCGGTCGTGGTGCTGCAGGCCGCCGTGGTGCACGCCCCGTTGCTGCAGGGCATCTTCGACACCACCGACCTGACCGGCGCCCAGTGGCTCGTGGCCGTGACCGTCGGCTCGACGGTCCTGTGGGCCGAGGAGCTGCGCAAGCTCATCGGGCGGACACGACACTGATCGCCGGCGTGCCGACAGGGTGGTGCGCCGGCTCGACCGGTGCAGCGGCGCCCCCTATCGCAGGGGCACGGCGAGCAGGCGATGCTCCCGCTGGACGAGCGCCACACCGCCGTGCTCGTCGGTGCGCAGCAACGGCACGCCGCTGCGCTCGAGATGGGCGAGGATCGACGGGTGCGGGTGACCGTAGTCGTTGTCCCGGCCCGTGGAGACGACGGCCAGCCGGGGACCGGCGGCGTCGATGATGGCGGTGCCACCGTTGCGGGCACCGTGGTGGGAGACCTTGAGGACGTCGACGTCGACGAGCGGGCCGGCGCTGCGCAGGAGGGCACGGGCGCCCTCCTCCTCGAGGTCCCCGGTGAGCAGCCAGGAAGTGGTCACGCCGTCCTCGCCGGTGAGCTCGGCGCGCAGCACGAGGGAGGCGTTGTTCTCGTCGGAGGAGGACGGGTTGCTCCAGCGCCCCGGTGCGGTCGGCTGCGGAGCGAGGACGGTCAGCCGCAGTCCGCCCAGGGTCCGGGTCTCCCCCGGGGCGGGGCGCCGGGCCGGGGTCCCGGGCAGGGCCTCGGTCAGCTCGTCCGGCGGTGCCGCGGCCGCCGTGGCGTACCAGACCTCGCCGATCGGCCCGTGCCGGGCCAGGGCGGGCACGCCGCCGGTGTGGTCGGCGTGGGCGTGGCTGAGGACCACGAGGTCCAGGTGCTCGACCCCGCTGCGACGCAGGCACCGTGCCAGGGCTTCCGGGTCGGGGCCGGTGTCCACGAGGACGGCCCGCCCCGGGGCGGTGCGCAGGAGGACGGCGTCCCCCTGGCCCACGTCGCACAGGACGGCCTGCCACGCCGGCGGCGGGCGGCGAGCATCCACGACGGCGCGGACGGCGAGCAGCGCGACGACGACCAGCACGGCCGCGGCGACGGCCGTGCGCCGGCTCCGGCGCCGGCGTGCCTGCACCCGCCAGTGCTCCTCCGGGGCAGGGGCCGGCGCGGGGCCGTGGTGCAGGGTTCCTGCGGTGGGTGCGGGGCGCCGGCGTCGCGCGTCGAGGGCGTGCACCGTGAGCAGGGCCGCCGCGCTCGCCAGGGTCATCAGCAGCACGCCCGGCAGGCCCTGGGGCCACGGGGCCAGTGCCCCCGGGGCCCCGGCCAGCGCCCGGGCGGTGCCGGCGACCAGCCGCGTCCCGAGTGCGCCCACGCCCAAGGGCAGCAGGGCCGCCGTGGCTCCCGTGCCGTCGGGCAGGTTCAGCAGCAGCAGGCCCGCCAGGCCGCACACGGTCACCGCCGGCACCAGCGGGGCGGCGAGGACGTTGGCCGGCAGCGAATACAGGGGCACGGCGGGCTGGAGGAGCACGAGCACCGGGGCGCACCACAGCTGGGCGGCCGCCGGGATCGCGACCACCATGCCGAGCACGTCCGGGACCCGGGTGCCCAGCCACCGGGTCAGGGGCCGCCCGCTGACCACGATCCCCGCGGTGGCCAGCACCGAGAGCACGAAGCCGTACTCGGCGGCGAGCGCCGGCCGGACGACGACGAGGGCCATCACGGCGCCCGAGAGGGTGGCCAGCGACACGGCGGTGCGTCCCGTGAGGAGGCTGAGGGCGGCGAGTGCTCCCATCACCGCGGCGCGCAGCACGGACGGGTCGGGGCCGACGAGGAGCACGAACGCCGTCAGGGCGCCGAGGCCGGCGGCGAGGCAGGTGCGCCGTCCGGCGCCGAGGCTCAGGGCCGCGTGCCCGGCCAGGGCCGTGACGAGGGCGCAGTTGGCGCCGGAGACGGCCGTCAGGTGGGTCAGCCCGGTGTCCCGCATGGCCTGCTCGAGCTCGGGTCCGATGCCGGCGCGCTCGCCGAAGGTCATCCCGGGCAGCAGCCCGGCGGCGTCGGGGCCCAGTCCGGCCGTGACGAGCACGAAGCGCTCCCGGATCTGCTCGCGCCGGCCGGGCTCCCGCGCCGGGAGGTCCGCGGGCGGGGCGGCGGCGCGCAGCACCGGGGGTCCGGGGGACGGCGGGCCGGTGGTGAGCACCGCGGCGATCCGCCGGCCCGGGACCAGCCCGGCCCACGCGGGCCCGTCCGCGAAGACCGTGGCCGTGACGTCGACGGGTCCGCCACGGCCCTCGTGGGTGACGTGTTCGAGGCGCAGCTCGAGGACCACGCCGGTGCGGTCCTCGTCCGCGTGGGCGGTCGCGGGCGCCGCCCACGGCCGGGGCCGCTCCACCACCTCGGCCGTGACGGCCATCGTCCCGTCCTCGGCGAGGGCCGCCCCGAGCGGGCCGCGGGAGGTGTCGCGCAGGGCGGCCGTGCTGCTCAGGAGCACGGCCGTGACGGCGAGGGCGCTCAGGGCCACGGCCGACCACGGCAGGGCCCGCCACAGCCCGGGGGCGCGAGGCGGCCCGGGCCGGAGCTTCTCCCGCCGGAGGGCACGGGCCGCGACCAGGACCAGGGCGGCGCCGAGGACCAGCGCGGCCAGGTAGAGCGCCGCGGCGGCCGCGACCCGTTCCGGGGGCAGGTGCACGGTGAGCAGGCCGGTGAGCCACGCGCCCAGGGCTGCGGGCACGAGCCGCAGGTCCCACGTGCGGCCCGGGGCACGGGCGTCGCGGTGCTCCTGGTGCTCCAGGGCGCCGGCCCACCAGTCGGCGGGGTGCCTCACACGGTCACCAGCGGTCCGATGGCCTCCATCAGGGCGGGGCCGATCCCCGGCACGGCGTCGAGGTCGGCGACGGCGGCGAATCCGCCGTGCTGCTGCCGGAACGCCACGATCCGGCCGGCCAGCACCGGCCCGATCTGCGGGAGGGTCTCGAGCTCGGCCGCGGTGGCCGTGTTGAGGTTCAGCGTCCCGCCCGGGACCGCGCCGTCCAGGTCCCCGGTGCCGGTCGGCGCTCCCGGTACTCCGGGCGGCGCCGCAGCTCCGGGCGCGGCCGGGGCCCCGGGACCCGGGACGGGAGCGGTTGCGCTGTCGGGGACGAGCACCTGCTGCCCGTCCGTGACGGGGGCGGCCAGGTTCACGGTGTCCGTCACGGCGGCGTCCGTGAGCCCTCCCGCGGCCTCGACCGCGTCGACGACCCGGGCCCCGGCCTCGACGGACACGACGCCGGGTCGGGCCACCTCCCCCGTCACGTGCACGTACAGGGTCGCTCCCGCCGAGGGCGGCGGCGCGGTGGGCGGCCCCGGCGGAACCGTCCCGGGTCCGGTCCCGGCACCCGGGTCCTGACCGGTTTCCGCACCGGCCACGCCACCGTGCCCGGTGTCGTGCCCGCCTCCTGGCACGGCGTCCCGCTCGGTGTCGCCGCCCAGCCCCGCCTCGGCGAGCACGGGCCGGCCGGCGGTCTCCGAGACCTCGCCGCCCTCCCCGGACCCCAGGACCGTCCAGGCGAGGACGGCGAGTGCGGCCAGGGCGAGCAGCAGCAGCGAGGCCGGGACCCGGGTCCGGGCGGCGACCTGCCGGCGGTGGGCCGGGACCGCGCCCGGACGGCGGTCCGCGAGCGCGGGCACCTGCCCGGGGTCCGTGGGGTCGGAGCCGGCCTCCGCCAGTAGCGCCGCGAGCCGTTCGGCGGGCGGCGGAGCACCGGGCGGCGTGCCGCTGGGGCCGGGCGCCGTGGCGGGCGCGGGCGGGGTGGTGGGTGCTCGCCGTCGGGCGCGCGGCACGGTAGCGGTCATGGACCCAGCTCACCTCGGCCGGGCGGTGTCGTGTTCCGGCCGGAGCCGCCCTGGGGACGCGCGCGGACCCGGTGGTGCGTGTGGAGCCCGGACACCGGCCCGGCCCCCGGCCCGTGTCCCGGCCGGGACACGGGCGGCGCTCGGGTCCGGAGCGCCGGGGCGTCGTCGTCGGGCTCCCTGCGGCGGGAGCGGCGGGTCAGGCCACGATGTTGACGAGCTTGGGCGCGCGCACGATCACCTTGCGGATCTGGGCGTCGCCCAGCTGGCGGCGGATCGTCTCCGAGCCCAGGGCGAGCTCGCGCAGGGCGTCCTCGCCGATGTCGGCGGGCACCTCGAGCCGGTCCCGGACCTTGCCCTTGATCTGCACCACGGCGGTGACGGTGTCGTCCACCAGCAGCTCCGGGTCGACCTCGGGCCAGCCGGCGACGACGACGGAGTCCTCGTGGCCCAGCGCGTGCCACATGTCCTCGGCCGTGTACGGGGCGACCAGCGACAGCAGGACCGCGACGGCCTCGACGGCCTCGCGCACGGCAGCGTCGGCGGGCCCGCAACCGGAGTCGATGGCCTTGCGGACCACGTTGACCAGCTCCATGGTCTTGGCGATCACCACGTTGAACTTCGCGGCGTCGAGCAGCTGGGCGGAGTCGTCGACGGCCCGGTGGGTCGCCCGGCGCACGGACAGCTCCCCGGCGGACGGGTCGGCCCCCGGGGCGCAGGCCACGTCCTGGGCCAGGCGCCAGGCCCTGGCCAGGAACTTCTGGGAGCCCTGCGGGGAGACGTCCGCCCAGTCCACGTCGTCCTCGGGCGGGGAGGCGAAGACCATGGTCAGGCGCACGGCGTCCACGCCGAACCGGTCGAGCTGCTCGCCGAGGTCCACGCCGTTGCCCAGCGACTTGGACATCGCCCGGCCCCCGTTGAGCACCTGGCCCTGGTTCAGCAGCGCCTTGAACGGCTCGGTGAAGTCCACGAGCCCCAGGTCGAAGAGCACCTTGGTGAAGAACCGCGAGTAGAGCAGGTGCAGGATCGCGTGCTCCACGCCGCCCACGTACTGATCCACGGGCAGCCACTTGCGGGTCTCCTCGAGGTCGAACGCGGTGGTCTCGTCGTTGGGGGAGGCGAAGCGCAGGTAGTACCAGGAGGAGTCCACGAACGTGTCCATGGTGTCGGTGTCGCGCTGGGCGGGACCGCCGCACGCGGGGCACTCGACGTTGACCCAGTCCTCGGCCGCCGCGAGCGGGGACCGGCCCTTGGGCGCGAGCTGCTCGCCGCGCAGGTCGTCGGGCAGCCGCACCGGCAGCTGCTCCTCGGGCACCGGCACCTCGCCGCACGCGGGGCAGTGCACGATCGGGATGGGCGCCCCCCAGAAGCGCTGCCGGGACAGCAGCCAGTCGCGCAGCCGGAAGTTGACCTGGCGGTTGCCCGTCCCGGCGGCCTCGACGAGGCCGATGGCGCGGTCGACGGCCTCGGTCTTCTCCAGCCCGGAGAGCTCGCCGGAGTTGATCAGGGTGCCCTCGCCCGTGGTGGCGGTCCCGGTGACGGCGGGGTCCTCCTCCCCGGTGTCCAGCACCGCGCGCACGGGCAGGCCGAAGGTGCGGGCGAAGTCGAGGTCGCGCTGGTCGTGGGCGGGCACGGCCATGATCGCGCCCGTGCCGTAGTCGGCCAGCACGTAGTCCGCGGCCCACACGGGCAGCTTCTCGCCGTTGAGCGGGTTGACGGCGTGGCGGCCCAGGAACACCCCGGTCTTCTGCCGGTCGGTGGCCTGCCGCTCGATGTCGGAGAGCGCCTTGACCTGCTCGCGGTAGGCCGCCAGCTCCTCGGCGTGCTCCGGGGCGACGATCTCCCCAGCCAGCTCCGCGTCCGCGGCGACCACGAAGAACGTGGCGCCGTAGAGGGTGTCGGGGCGGGTCGTGAACACGGTGACCTCGCGGTCCGTTCCGCCCTCGCCGGCGCCCTCGATGGCGAAGCGCACGTGTGCGCCCTCGGAGCGCCCGATCCAGTTGCGCTGCATGGCCAGCACCCGTTCGGGCCAGTGCCCCTCCAGCTGCGCCATGTCCTCGAGCAGCCGGTCGGCGTAGTCGGTGATCTTGAAGTACCACTGGTTCAGGGCCTTCTTCGTCACCGGGGTGCCGCAGCGCTCGCACGCCCCGTTGACGACCTGCTCGTTGGCGAGCACCGTCTGGTCCTTGGGGCACCAGTTGACCGGCGAGTTCTTCCGGTACGCCAGGCCCTCGCGGTGGAACTGCAGGAACAGCCACTGCGTCCACCGGTAGTACTCGGGATCGGAGGTGTGGATCTCCCGGGACCAGTCCGCGCTGATCGCGTAGCGCTGGAAGGACGCCTTCTGGGTCTCGATGTTCGCGTAGGTCCACTCCGCGGGGTGCGCGTCGCGCTTGATCGCCGCGTTCTCCGCCGGCAGCCCGAAGGAGTCCCAGCCGATCGGGTGCAGCACGTCGTAGCCGCGCTGGCGCCAGTACCGGGCCACCACGTCGCCCATCGCGAAGGCCTCCGCGTGCCCCATGTGCAGATCGCCCGAGGGGTAGGGGAACATGTCCAGGACGTAGCGGCGCTCCCGCGAGCCGTCGTCGACGGGCGCGTAGACCTGCTGCTCCGCCCAGAACGACGGCCACGCCGCCTCGATGGCGCGGAAGTCGTACCCGGTGGTCTCGGTCGTGTGCTGCTGTTCGGTCACGGTCCTCGCCTTCGCGGTGGTGGACCGCCGCCGGCCACGGAACGGGCGGCGCGCGGTCGCGTGGGCGGCACCCGGGCATCACGGATGCCCGGCGGTGCGCCGACGGTGGTGGAATCCGTCCCATCCTAGCCCAGGGCCGCCCGGCGTCCCGGCCCGCAGGCGCTAGCATCGACAGCGGGCCGGGGCGCACCGGGCGCTTGCCGGGCCCGCAGGGAGGAACCATGGCGGCAGCGGCCGGCGCACCGGACGGCGGCGGGCCCTCCGGCACGGGGCACGACGACGACGTGCCCGGCAGCGCGGTGCACAACCCCTGGGCCGAGCGGCGCAGCCTGGTCCTGGAGGGGCACAAGGTCCGCTACTGGTTCTACGACGTCGACCCGGCCCCCAAGCCCCTGCTCGTGCTGGTCCACGGCTTCCGCGGCGACCACCACGGCCTGCAGCTGATCGCCGACCGGCTGCGCGAGCGCTACCACGTCGTCGTCCCCGACCTGCCCGGCTTCGGCCGCTCCGAGCCCTTCCCCGACCGGCACCACGACATCGCCGGGTACGCGGACTTCCTGCGCGACCTCGTCGAGGCCCTCACGGACGGCGCGGTGCACGACGGCTCCGCGCACGGGGTGGCCGTGCTGGGCCACTCCTTCGGCTCCGTGGTCGCCGCGCACTTCGCCGCCGCCCACCCGGCCATGGTCGAGCGGCTGGTGCTCGTGAATCCGATCAGCGAGCCCGTCCTGGAGGGCGAGTCGGCGCTGCTGAGCCGCCTGACGGTGGGCTACTACCGGCTGGGCCGGGCGCTGCCCCGGCGGCTGGGCCACCGGCTGCTCTCCAGCTGGCTCGTCACGGACGCGATGAGCGGGGTCATGACCAAGTCGCAGGACCCCCGGGTCCGCGGCTACGTGCGCCACCAGCACCGCGCGTACTTCTCGGCCTTCGCGGACCGGGACGTGCTGCTGGAGGCCTACGAGGCCTCGATCTCGCACACCGTCGCGGAGGTGGCGATGCAGCTGACCATGCCGACCCTGCTGGTCGTGGGCGCGCAGGACGAGCTGGGCTCGCTCGCCGCGCAGCGGACCATGGCCTCCTGGATCCCCCGCCACCGCCTCGAGGTCCTCGACGGCGTGGGGCATCTCATCCACTACGAAGCCCCCCGGCGCACCGCCGAGCTGGTCCACGACTTCCTCTCCTCCCCCGCCCCCGAGCCCACCCCGGGGCCGGCTCCCGGGCCGGACGGCGAGCCGCCCGTGCTGCACACGCAAGCGCCCCCCACCGACGTCCCCGCGCCCGACACCGCCCCGTTCACCGGGCTGCAGCGCATCGTGCGCCGAGGACACCGCGGGCTCCAGGAACACCGCCGAGGACGTCGCCGGTGAGACTGCTCCTGGACGCCCGCTACACCCGCCTCGACCGCCACGACGGGATCAGCCGCTACGGGGCGAGCCTGGCCGAGGCCGTGGCCGGTCTCGCCGGCCGGACCCCGGGCCTGGACGTGGCCGTGCTCGTCAGCGACCCCCGCCAGCTCGCCCTGCTGCCGGACCTCCCCCACGTCACCGGCCCCTCCCCGGTGTCGGCCGCCGAGGCCGCCACCGCCCTGGTGCTCAACCGGTACGCACCCGACGTCGTGTTCTCCCCCATGCAGACCATGGGATCCGCGGGCCGCCGGCACGGGCTGATCCTCACCCTGCACGACCTCATCTACTACGACCACCCCGAGCCGCCCGCGGACCTGCCCGCCGCCGTGCGCGCGGGATGGCGGCTCTACCACCGGGCCCGGTGGCCCCAGCGGGTCCTGCTGGACCGCGCCGACGCCGTGGTGACCGTCTCGCACACCACCCGCGAGCTCATCGCCGCCCACCACCTCACCCGCCGCCCCGTCCACGTGGTGCCCAACGCCCCCCAGCCCGGCTCCGTGCTCCCCGCCACGGAGGTGCTGGAGCGGCTGCCCCTGCGCGGCCGGAAGCTGCTCTACATGGGCTCCTTCCTGCCGTACAAGAACGTGGAGACCCTGCTGCGCGCGGCCGGGCGGCTCCCGGACCACGAGCTGCACCTGCTCTCCCGGATCTCCCCCGCCCGCCGCGCCCAGCTGGAGGCCCTCGTCCCGGAAGGAGCGCGGGTCGTCTTCCACGACGGGGTGGACGAGGCCGAGTACACGGCCCTGCTCGCCGAAGCCGCCGCCCTGGTGCACGCCTCACGGGCCGAGGGCTACGGGCTGCCGCTCGTGGAGGCGCTCGCGGCGGGCACCCCCGTGGTGTGCAGCGACCTGCCGATCTTCCGGGAGGTCGCCGGGGGCGCCGCCGCCTACGCCGCGCCCGACGACGACGCCGGGTTCGCCGCCGCCGTGCGCGCGCTGGAGGACCCGGTCCGGGCCCGCGCCCAGGTGCTGGACGGCCTGGCCCGCGCCCGGTCCTACTCGTGGGACGACTCGGCGCGGGAGCTGCTGGCGGTCGCCCGCGGGGTGCACGAGGGCCGCACTCGTCGCCGCTGACCTCAGCCGGGCCATGTGGAGGCCCGCCCACCCGGTCCGAGACGTTCCGGCCGGGCCTGCGGGTGACCGGCTTCACGCAGCACTGCAGCGGGCGGAAGAAGGACCGGGCCGCAGGGCGCGGCGTCCCGACGTCGTTTTCCTGCCGGGTCGCTGTCCTGGTGCCCCTGCCGGTATCGGTTTCGCACCACCTGCTCGTCGGCGTCTTCCTCCAGAACCGGACCCAGCCTAGGGTTCCTGAGCATGGGGGCCTTCGAGCGCGGTGCCGTGACCACCTCTGACGCCGGCGCGGCCGCCGAGGCGTTGGGCGGACTCGTGCGCCGCGCCCAGGTACAGGCCCCCGAGGCCGGGGGCTTCGAGCTGACGATGAACTGGACCATGGCTGGGCCCTTGAGCATTTTCCAGGCCCGAGTCAGTGCGTCCTCGTATCTGCGAATAGGCATCGATCCGCCGGAGAACCTGGGCCTGGCGCAGGTCACCAGGGGCCGTCTGGTGGTTGAGTCGGGCCGCCACCGATTCCAGGTCACGACCCTGCCACGCCTGCTGCCCGAAGGACGTTTCGTGTCCACCATGGAGGGCGCCGACCTGACCATGCTGACCCTGGAGGCCGCCTGGACCCAGGACTTCGCCGCCGAGCTGCTCCAGCGCGAGGACTTCCGGCTGCGTTTCCGTGAGATCACCCCGCGCAACGAGGACGCCGCCCGGTACTGGACGGACACGGTGAACCACCTGCGCCAGGACGTGCTGGGCAGTGACGAGGCGATGCGCTTCCCCTTGATCCGCGACGAGGCGCTGCGCCGGGCGGCCACGGCCCTGCTGTGGAGCTTTCCCGGCACCTTCCACGACTACGATCCGCCCGGGGAGGGAGACACCGTCCTGCCCGGGCCCGTTCACCGCGCGGTGGTGTTCATCGACGAGCACCTCGCCCAGCCCCTGGGTCTGGCCGAGATCGCCGCAGCAGCCCGACTGTCCCCGAGCCAGCTGGTCATCGCCTTCCGCCAGCATCTGGGCACCACCCCGGGCGCCTATCTGCGGGTGACCCGTCTGGACGCCGCCCACCAGGACCTGCTGGCCGCGGACCCCACTCAGGGAGTGACCGTCGCCGCGATCGCCCACCGCTGGGGCTTCACCGACCTGCCCCGGTTCACCACCGAGTACCGCCACCACTACGGGTGCTCCCCCACCAGCACACTGACCTCGTAGTCGGCCTCCCCGGGACAGCCAACTCAGACATCACCGGATGGCGCGGCTGCCCCGAACGCCCCTCCGTGTCCATGGAGTCGCATGCATGGACTCTGTTCAGCGCGACTTCATGACCACGTGGCTCACTGAGTGGATCCGTGGCGTGGACGAGTACACGGCCGGCCACGGTCCCGCTCGTCAGGCAACCGAGGACCGCGCTCGAGAACCGGTGCTCCGAGTGCTGGCCATCATCCAGAAGGAACGCCCCGATGTGGAGGCCCTCTCCGCGATCAGCTCCTTCGGCGGAACCTCGGATCTCAAGATCGGGCGGCGGGTTGCCCTGGAGGTTCGAGGTGCAGTCCGCGCGAAAGAATCAACTGAGTTCCATCCGGGAGACAGCGCGCCCAGACGGTCGATCCGATCCACCGTGGCACACGCGTTGTGGTGAGTCTGCGCTGGCTTCCGCTGGGATGACGGGCATCGTGTGGCGCCCCTTTCAGCCGGACGGTGAACGCAGTGGGTTCACCTCGAGGAGGCGGTGTGTCCGAGCGCTTCGCTGGCTCGAGCTGCTGTCCGGCGCACGATCGGCCCGAGGTGGGGTACGTCGGCGGGTCCGACCCGTTGGGTGGGGAAGCCTAGCCCCAGGACGCCGGCCAGGTCTCCGGCGTGGTCGAAGACGGGGGCGCTGATGGAGCCGACGTCCTCGTGGCGTTCGCCGAAGGCGGCGTAGAAGCCTTGCTCCCGGGCTGCAGCAGCCTGCTGCCGCAGGACCTCGAGGCTGTCCGGGGTGGCGGGGGCGAACTTGGTCAGCGGTGCGTCCTCGAGGGCCTGCCACGCTTCGGGGTCGTAGGCAAGGAAGATCTTGCCCGGGGCTCCGGCGTGTATGGGCATGACCTGGCCGACCATGAACGGGCGCATGACCACGTGGCGGGTCTGGGCGACCGCCACGACGGTGCGGAACGCCCCGTCGCGGGTGTAGAAGCACGCGCTCTCACCGGTGTCGTCGCGCAGCCCTTGCAGAATCGGGCGCACCAGGCGGACGACGTCGAGGCCCACCGTGCCCGGAGTCGCCCAGCGGACGAGTCCGATGCCGATCCGGTAGTGGTCGCCGTCGCGGTCCAGGAAACCCTCCCGGACCATGTTCTGGACCAATCGCTGGCAGGTGCTGGAGGGCAGGCCCGTTTTTCGGATCAGCTGCTGCAGGGTCGGCTCCGGCTCCTCGACGGAGAAGCAGTCCAGGACCTGGGCCACTTTGTGCAGCACGAGAATCGGAGCCGCCGCCGTGCCCTGCTTCGTTTCCACTGCTTCTCACCACACCTTCCCGCCCACTGACCCGTTTCGGTGAGCGCCCTCATGGTAGCCAATGCGCCCGCCGCCGAGGTGGGAGTCTCTCGGGGTGGCCGGAGTCACGCAGTGTGACGCAGTTGACACTCCGGTCTTGTCACCCACATACTGGGTTCGTGACCCACGAAGCGGGTTACAACACATCCTGTCGCTTCCGACTCCTTGGAGAAACTGTGAGCCTGTCTGACATCACCAGCGAGACCGCCCCCGAGCCGAAGGGCGCGAAGACGTCGCGGATCGGTCTCATCGTCCCGAGCTCGAACACCACCATGGAGACCGAGCTTCCCGAACTGTTCCGCCGCCAGTCCGAGTCCACCGGCCAGCACTACACCTTCCACTCCGCCCGGGCCGCGTTGAAGAACGTCAACCGCGAGGAACTGCTGGCCATGGTGGACAAGGCCGGGGACTGCGCCCGGGCGGTCTCCGACGCCGACGTCGACGTGATCGCCTACGCCTGCCTGGTGGCTGTGATGGCCCAGGGCCCCAACGCCCACGAGGAGTCCGAGAAGGTCATTGCCGCCGCCGCTGAGGACAACGGCCACCCCGCAGCAGTGGCCAGCAGCGCCGGGGCGCTGGTGCGCACCCTCCAGGACATGGGTGCCCGCAAGATCGCCATGGTCGCCCCGTACATGAAGCCGCTGACCCAGATGGTGCGCGAGTACATCGAAGGAGCCGGCATCGAGGTGCTCGACGCCATCAGCCTCGAGGTCGACGACAATCTCGCCGTCGGTGCCCTCGACCCGGAAAAACTGCCCGAGATCGCCCAGGGCCTCAAGCACGAAGGCGCCGACGCGGTGATCCTCTCGGCCTGCGTGCAGATGCCCTCCCTTCCGGCGGTCCAGAAGGTCGAGGACCAGCTGGGGCTGCCGGTCATCACCGCCGCCACGGCCACGACCTACGAGGTCCTCAAGGCCCTGGGCCACGAGCCGGCGATCCCCGGCGCCGGCAGGCTGCTGTCCGGGACCCACACCACTGCCGCCGCGCAGCGTGGCTGACCAGGAGGAACCATGTCCCTGTCACTGATCGCGTTCCTCGTCCTCATCGGGGCCTTCGCCCTCGGCTCCTTCACCCGCATCAACGCCGGGCTGGTGGCCACGGTGGCCGCCTTCGGCTTCGGCGCGCTGGTCGTCGGAATGCCCGTCAGCGAGGTGATCGCCCAGTTCCCGTCCGGTTTGTTCTTCATCCTCGTCGGGGCCACCCTGCTGTTCGGCATCGTGCGGGTCACCGGAACGATCGACCTGATGGCCTACTGGGCGGAACGCCTCGCCGGGCGCCGGCGGCTGCTGGTGCCGGTACTGATGTTCCTGCTCACCGCCATCCTGGCCTCGGCCGGCGCCTTCACCCCGGCGGCGATCGCCATCGTCGCCCCGGTCGCCCTGGCACTGGGCACCCGATTCGGGATCAGCACCCTGGCCATGGGCCTGGTCATCGTCCAGGGCGCCAACGCCGGGGCGTTCTCCCCGGTCAACCCCTTCGGCGTACTGGCCAACGTGATGCTCGACGACGCAGGGGCCGGTCCCGAGGACACGCTCAAGCTGTACCTCTACTGCTTCATCTTCAACGCCATCCTGGCCGTGATCGCCTACGCCACTGTCCAGGCGATCATGCGCCGCCGCAAGACCACGTCCACGCCCCCCGACGGGGAGGAGCACCACGAGTCCGAACGCGTGGCCGAGAAGGCCATGAGCGCCGCCCAGGAGGAGACCACGGCCGCCGGTGATCAGACCGGCGTCCTCCTGGCCCCCACCCGATCGGGAACGGCCACCGGGACACTGGCCTGGGAGCACCCCGTGAAAGTCGACGTGACGCCCATGCGTGTGCTCACCCTGGCCGGGCTGGCGGCCCTGCTGGTGCTGACCACCGCTTTCGGCCTGGACGTCGGTGTCGCCTCCCTGGCGATCGCCGTGGCGCTGATCTGCGTCAAGCCAGCCGTCCAGAAACCGGCCGTGGAAGGCATGCCCTGGTCAGCGATCATCCTGGTCACCGGCATCGTCACCTACGTCGGGATGCTCGAGGCCATGGGCGCCCTGGACGAGCTGCAGGCCGGCATCGCCAGTCTGGGCAACAGCTCCGTGGCCGCGCTCGTCACCAGCTACGTGATCGGCATCGTCTCCGCCTTCGCCTCCACCACCGGCACGCTCAGCGTGATCAGCCCCATCGTCACCCCGATCGCCGCCGACCCGCTGCTGACCCCGATCGGCGTCGTCACCGCGATCGCCATCAGCTCCTCCGTCGTGGACGTCAGCCCCATGTCCACCAGCGGGGCACTGCTCATGGCCAGCGCCCAGCCCAAGGACGAACGACTCTTCTTCCGCGCTCTACTGCTGTGGGCCATCGCCATGATCGGCGTGGTACCGCTGCTGGTGTGGTTCATCTTCGTCCAGCTCGGACTCGGATAACCACCGGGCCCACGACGCGCAGGGCGCCCCCGTTACCTTCTTCATAGCCCGTCCGTCCACCAGGATGAAGGGGTGCTGACCGGTCGGTCCTCGGCAT
>NZ_JBHZTC010000016.1:0-97375 GCF_042879195.1 Kocuria nitroreducens | reverse complement strand
CGTCCCCTCCGAACACCACATCGGCGCCTTCCACGACTGGATCACCGACACCCTCAGCGACACCACCCCGGGGCAGACCGGTCCGAAGAGCCAGGAGAAGATCCATTGAGCAACGACGGCTCCCACGTCGGCCCGGCGCCCGCCGAGGGGCCCACACCACCGCCCGCAACACCGCCCGTGGACGACACCACCCTGCTGCACGAGGCGGAGGCCGAGGAGGCCGCGATCCTCGACGAGCTGAAGGTCGGTGTCGCCGAGCGGCGCAAGTCGTTCCGCGCCGGCCTGGAAGGTCTCGACCGGACCATCTTCGTGGTCACCGGAGCTCTCGTGGTCGCATTCGTGCTCTGGGGGTTCCTCAACACGGAGAGCCTGTCCAACGCCTCGACGGCGGCGCTGGGCTGGGTGCTGCAGAGCACCGGATGGCTCTTCGTGCTGCTGGCCTCCCTGTTCGTGGTCTTCGTGCTCTGGCTGGCCGTCGGCCGGTTCGGCAACATCCCGCTGGGCCAGGACGGTGAGCGCCCGGAGTTCCGGACGGTGTCGTGGATCTCGATGATGTTCGCCTGCGGCATGGGCATCGGCCTGATGTTCTACGGCGTCGCCGAGCCGCTCTACCACTACATCGCGCCGCCACCGGCCACGGCCGACGCGCAGACGGCCGAGGCCATCGAGGCGGCGATGGCCACGTCCCTGTTCCACTGGACGCTGCACCCGTGGGCGATGTACGCGGTGGTCGGCATCGCCATCGCCTACGGCACCTTCCGCCTGGGCCGCAAGAACCTGCTCTCCGAGGCCTTCATCTCGATCTTCGGGCGCAAGGCCGTGGACGGAGTGGGCGGCAAGATCATCAACATGCTCGCCATCTTCGCGACCGTGTTCGGGACCGCCGCGTCGCTCGGCCTGGGCGCGCTGCAGATCGGCAGCGGCCTGCAGTTCAACGGCGTCATCGCCGAGGTGACCACCCCGATGCTGGTGGCCGTCATCGTCGTGCTGACGTTCTGCTTCGTGGCCTCGGCCGTCTCCGGCATCGCCCGCGGCATCCAGTTCCTCTCGAACACCAACATGGTGCTGGCCCTCCTGCTGGCGATCATCATCTTCGCGGTGGGTCCCACCGTCTTCATCCTCAACCTCGTTCCCTCCGCGGTCGGCTCCTACGCTCAGATGCTGCCGGAGATGTCCGCCCGCACGGAGGCCGTGGGCGACGAGGGGATGCGCGAGTGGCTCTCGGGATGGACCATCTTCTACTGGGCCTGGTGGGTCTCCTGGACTCCCTTCGTGGGCATGTTCGTCGCCCGGATCAGCCGGGGCCGGACCATCCGCCAGTTCGTGGTGGGAGTGCTCGTGGTGCCCTCGCTGGTGTCCCTGCTGTGGTTCGCCGTCTTCGGCGGCACGGCCATCGACATCCAGCGCCGGGCCGACGCCACGCCGGACCCGGGCGACGGCATCGCCACGGTCGTGGACGGGACCCCGACCATATCCTTCGACAGCGCGATCTACGACATGTTCACCGGCCTGGACCTGCCGCAGGCCGTCACCGTCGGCCTCGCCGTGCTGGCCATGGTGCTCACCGGAATCTTCTTCGTCACGGGGGCCGACTCGGCGTCCATCGTGACCGGCTCGCTCAGCTCCCGCGGCAGCCTGGAGCCCTCCCGACCCGTCGTCGTCTTCTGGGGTGTGCTCATGGGCGGCGTCGCCGCGGTGATGCTCCTGGCCGGCGGCGACGACCCCGCCGCCGCCCTGGGCGGCCTGCAAAGGATGACGATCGTCTCCGCTCTGCCGTTCATCCTGGTGATGTTCCTGCTGTGCTTCGCGCTGGCCCGGGACCTGCGCCAGGACCCGATGTGGCTGCGCAAGCGCCTGTCCGACTCCGTCATGAACCGTGCGGTGCGCAACGCGGTCGACGAGTACGGGCACCAGAAGTTCACCCTGGTCACCCGGGAGAGCACGGACCCGAACACGGCCGAGTTCCGGGCCGTGGACGCCACGGCCGCCGGTCAACCGATCTACGCCCAGGAGAACGGCCAGGTCCGGAAGAAGGGGGCGACTCGCTCATGACGGCCGTGCTGGGGCGGGGCGCGCCCGGCCCCAGCACGCACGTTCCCGGGCACCCGGCCTGCCGGACCCGCAGGCCTCGAACGGAGGGTGACAGTGACGAGTGACTACCATGGGGTCATGTCCCCAAACACCCCCAGATCTTCGCTCGCCCCCGACCCCGCAACGGAGCAGAACGGCTCCGACGGGGTCACCCCTGGCGGCGTCCAGTCCGTCGACCGGGCCATCACGGTGCTCGAGGTCCTCGCCCGGACCGGTGGTTCGACGGTGACCGAGGTGGCCGCCGAGCTGGGAGTGCACAAGTCCACTGCGTCGCGACTGCTCAGCGCCCTGGAGCTCCGGGGCCTGGTGCACCATCCGAGCGACGGCAGCAGGTACCAGCTCGGTTTCGGCATCCTGCGGCTGGCTCACGCGATCCCCGGCCGGCTGAGCGTGGTGGCCGAGGCCCGTGACGAGGTGCGCGGTCTGGCGCGGACCCACTCCGAGACGGTCAATCTGGCGGTCCTCCGAGAGGGCCACGCCGTCAACGTGGACCAGGAGATGGGCCCCTCCTCGGTCGCGACCCACGACTGGATCGGGAGCCTGACCCCCCTGCACGCCACCGCCAGCGGAAAGGTGCTGCTGGCGGGACTGCCGTCCGACGAGAGAGCCCAGATCCTCCGCACCCACGGCCTGCCGGCGCTCACCGGGCGCACGATCACGTCGAGGAAGCAGCTGGAACGCCAGCTGATCGATGTGGTCGCCCGGGGCTACGCCACCGTGTGCGAGGAGTTCGAGATCGGGCTGAACTCCGTCGCCGTGCCCGTGCGGGACCACCTCGGCACGGTCATCGCCTCGATCAGTGTCTCCGGACCGGCCTTCCGGTTCTCGGAGGAGACGATGGCCGACCTCGTCGAGGACCTCAAGGAGGCCGGCCTGCGGGTCAGCCGGCGCATGGGGTACGCCCCCCTCGACGACTCCGAGTAGGAGACTCCGCCCCCTCCCCCTTCTCCGCGAACTCGCCGGTTCCACCCGAGCCGACAGCACATGCCCTGTGTGTCAGCCATGCGATCGCCCGGCGCACCGGGGACCCCCGGTGGATTCCCGCGGACCTCTAGGCGCGGAAGGAGGCGATCATCGCCACGACCTGCCGGTGCTGCTCCGACCCGGCGTACTCCCGGGCGGCATCGAGCGTGGGGAAGTCGTGGACCGAGCTGAAGATCACCGTCCGGTAGGTGATGCCGTTGGGCGCGACCACCCCGGTCTCGACCATTCCCATCCCGTACAGGACGTGCGGCAGCATCGCGGTGGGCGGAGGGAAGTCCGCATCGGTCAGCGAGGTCACGAGACGCACGGCGTCCGGCCAGCCGTACGCGTTGCGCAGTTCGGGCGCGGACGTCAGATCCATGGCCACGGAGCGCACCACGAACTCCCCGCTGCTGGACAGTGGCACGCCCCCCGGGACGTCCCCGAGGTGGGCCACCGGCGGCATCGAGCAGTCGGGGCCGCACTCGGCGCCCCAGGCGATGAGGACCGACAGGTGGCCGACGGGCGCACCGTCCGGCCCCAGCACCGACACCGTGCCGCCGACGTCCGAGAACTCCCCGTCCACCCTCCACGTCGCCGGCAGCTCGAAGGCGAAGGCCGCGTCGGCGGCCGTGCCCGCGTACGTCACGAGCTCCACCGGAGCCGGGGTCGGACCCGAGGTCGGGCTCGCCGTGGGCGTGCCGGTGGTGGGTGTGCCGGACGGGTCCTCCGTCGGCCCGGTCGTCGAGCCCCCGGTGGGACCGGCGGTCGGCGACGGGGAGTCCGTGGCCGGTGCCGAGCCTGCCGGGGACTCCACCACCGTGGTGGCCGGTGCCGCGGCGGGGCTCGTACCCTCCCCGGAGGGGCCTCCGCCGTCCGGGGAGCCGCAGGAGGCCAGGAGGAGCAGGGCCGCGGCGGCCGCGCCCAGTGCCCGGGTCGACGGCGACGTGGTCGGTGACATGTGGACGGCCCCCGATCGCGGAGCACCAGCGCCACGGGCGTCCGCCCGGCCCGGCCCCGAGGACTGCAATCTACGCCTGCCGGTTCGCACTCGGCAACGGTGGGAGGCGGGCGCCCCACGATCGTTGTGGAACGGCACACCGCTGGGCGCTGTCGGAGAGCCTGGGTACGCTCGGAGCACGGCTTCGCTCCGGGGCCGCACCAGGGACAGGAGTGGGGCCATGGACCTGAACGGCGCGAGGATCCTCGTGGTGGGGGCGACCGGCGTGCTCGGGCGGCGGCTGTGCGAACGGCTGAGCGAGCGCACCACCGACATCGTGGTGACCGGCCGCTCCGCCGCGGGTGCCGAGGAGCTGCGGCGCGGGCTCGGCCTGCGGGCGGCCCACGCACTGGACCTCGTGGACCACGACCAGGCCGCGGCAGTGGTGCGCCGGGCCGTCGAGGAGCTCGGCGGGCTCGACGCCGTGGTCATCGCCACGGGGGTCGCCGCTTTCGGCCCGGCCGCCGACGAGGACGAGGCCGTCGTGGAGGAGCTGTTCGAGGTCAACGCGCTCGGCCCCATGGCCGTCATCCGGGCGGCCGTGCCGCACGTCGCGGACGGCGGCGCGATCGCCGTCCTCACCGGAGTGGTCGCGGAGCTGCCGCTGGCCGGGATGGCCGGCTACGCCGCCAGCAAGGCGGCCATGGCCTCGTGGCTCGGGTCGCTGCGGCGGGAGCTGCGCCGCCGTCGGATCGCGGTGATGGACGCGCGGCTGCCGCACATGGACACCGGGCTCGTGGACCGGGCGCTGACCGGTCTGCCACCCCGGCTGCCGCCCGGTCACAACGTGGACGACGTCATCGCCGCGGTGGAGCGCGGTCTCGAGCGCGGCGTGCACGAGCTCCGGATCGACTGAACCCTGTGAGCCGGGCCCGCCGCGCCCGGACCGGGACGGTGCTCACCCGACCTCTGCTCCGCGGTCCAGGGTCGGCTCCCGGCCTGCCCTCCGCCCAGTTCGGGGGTCACAGCCTCAGCCGCGGCCAGCCCTTCGTGTCCCGCAGGAGCTGCCGGTCGTGGGTGGTCAGCACCACGGCCGCGGCCGTCGCGGCGAGGGCCTCGGTGAGCTCGTCCACGAGGGTGATCGAGAGGTGGTTGGTCGGTTCGTCCAGCAGCAGCACGTGCGGCCGGGACGCCAGGACCACGGCGAGCTCGAGGCGCCGCCGCTGCCCGGCGGACAGCTCCGCCACCGGGCGCCCGCGGTCCCGCGCCGTCAGCAGACCCAGGGCCTCCAACGGAGCCACTTCGTGCTCGGCCAACCGGCCCGCGAGCACGAGCCGGACGAGCTCCTGCTCGTACACCTCCTGGGCGGAGCGCGCACCGTGCCGGACCCCCTCCTGCAGCAGGTGCCCGATTTGCACCCCGGGAGCGGCGGTGCACCGCCCTGTGCCGGGGTCCAGCGCACCGGCGAGCACCTGCAGCAGGGTGGACTTGCCCGCCCCGTTGGGGCCTCCGACCACCAGCCGCGCCCCGGACCCCAGCACCACGTCCACGGGCCGGAGCAGCCGACCCGTCACCGTGACGCCCTCGGCGCGCAGCAGCTCCACGCCGGGCAGCGCCGGCAGCTCCGGCACCGACAGCACCAGCGGGGGCTCGGGGACGTCCACGCGGTGCCGCTCGAGGTCCTCCTGCCGGCGGTGCACCGATCGGACGAGCCCCGGTGCGCGGGTGGCGCGGGTGTGCTTGCCGGTGCCCTTGTCCGGGCGCCATCCGTCGACCAGACGGGATCGTGCGCGGTCGAGGTCGCCGGCCAGCCGGGCGTGCTCGGCCTGCTGCTCCCGGTGGTCGTGGATCCACCGCGAGCGCTCGGCGGTCCGGCCGGCGCGCCAGCCCGCCACCCCGCCGCCGTACCACCGCGGGCGGCCGTCCCGGCTGGGGTCCAGGTCCAGGACGGTGTCGACCACCTGGCCCAGCAGCCGCCGGTCGTGGCTGACCAGGACCACCCCGCCGCGGAACTCGCGCAGTGCCGCGCCCAGGTGGGCCAGACCCGCGGCGTCGAGGTGGTTGGTGGGCTCGTCCAGCAGGAGGAGGTCGTGGACGGTGCCGAGCAGACAAGCCAGGCGCACCCGGTAGCGCTGGCCCACCGAGAGGGTGCCGAGCACCCGGGAGCGGTCGGTCACGGCGTGCAGGGCCTGCAGGGCCAGGTCCACCCGCCGGTCGGCGTCCCAGGCGTCGAGGGCCTGGGCGACCGTCAGGGCCTGGGCGTACTGCTCCGCGGCGCCCGGCTGCTCCGCCGCGAGAGCGCGCGCGGCGGCCTCGACCTGCGCCACCGCGGTGTGCTCGGCGGTGAGCTCGAGGTCCAGTAGGTCCCCCACGGTGCCCTCGGGCGGCACGGGCAGCTCCTGGTCGACCACGGCGAGCGTGCCGGTGCGGCGGACGGTGCCGGCGTCCGGGAGGAGCGCGCCCGAGAGCACCTCCAGCAGCGAGGTCTTGCCGCGGCCGTTCTCCCCCACCACGCCGAGACGGGTGGTGGGGGTGATCGTGAGGTCGAGCCCCTCCAGGACGGTGCGGGTCCCCCGGACCAGGCGGATTCCGGCGGCGGTCAGCTGGGCGTGCTCACCCGCGGGCACGGCGGGGCGGTGGGCGGGAACGGTGGACATGCTTCCTCCGGGTGCGGAGCGGCGGCGGGACGGCCGGGACTCCTGACGAGGGGACGGGTGGACAGGACGACGGACCGCCGCGGCGGATGTGCTGCGCGGCGGGATCCGGAACCCGTCAGAGGAAGAAGTGGTGGAGCATGGTCGCTCCAGGATAGCCCGGACCGCCGTCCCGGGGTGCTCGGCTCGGACCGGCTGGCCGCGAAGTGATCGAACCGTCCACCGACGGCGCCGTCGAGTCCTCACCGACCTCCTTCGTCGACGTCGTCACCCCCTTCGCCGTGATCTCCCCGCTGATCGGCACGCAGGAGCTCGCCCTCGTCGACATCCCGGTGATCCTGCTGGGCATGGGGACCCGGCGCCTGCTGGGGAGCGGGCGAGAGCCCCAGGGTCAGGGGGTCGGGCGCTCCCGCAGGACCCCGGCCATCAGGGCCGCGACGAGCGCGAAGACGGGGACCACGAGCAGCGCCGCCCGCAGTCCCACGGCGTCGGAGAGCACCCCGACGGCCGGGGACAGGCCGAGGAAGCTGATCCGCATCAGCCAGCTCACCAGGGCCAGGCCCGTCCCGGCGCGCAGCCCGGGGATGTCGTCGGCGGCGTGGAAGGCCGCGGGCACGAGCGTGGCGCAGCCGAAGCCGGCCAGTGCGAAGCCCACGACGGCCAGGACCGGCGCCGGGGCGAGGACCACGAGCAGCATCCCGGCCGCGCTCAGGGCGGCACCGGCGCGGACCACGGCGGCACGGCCCCAGCGGTCGGTCATGGGGTCGCCGAGCATCCGGCCCACGAACTGCGCCGCCATGAGCGCCACGAGCCCGAGCCCCGCGGTGGTCAGCGGAGCGCCGAGCTCGGTGTTCAGGTACACCGCCGACCAGTTCTGCCCGGCGTCCTCCACCATGACCCCGGCCATCGCGATCACGGCCACGGGGAGGAGGCTGACGACGACGATGCGCCCCGTGGCCCGGTGCCCCGTTCCGGCGCGCCCGGGACCGGGGTCCGGCCGGGAGCTGGTGGCGCCGGCGTCCGTCGTCGTGCCGTCCGGCAGCGGGGCCTCCGAGCGGACCGTGCGCAGCTCCTGGCCCTCCGCCGGGCTCAGGGCGGAGCGCAGCGCCACGAGGGCGACCGCGCTCCACACGAGCCCGCTCGCCGGCAGGTGCCACCCCAGGGGCACGCCGAGGGCGAGCGCCGCGGCGCCCATGAGCCCGCCGACCACGGCGCCGAGGCTCCACAGGGCGTGCAGGGAGTTGATGACGGAGCGGCCGCGGGCGCGCTGGACCTCCATCCCCTGGGCGTTCTGGGCGGTGTCCACGTGGGCGTCCAGGGCGCCGCCGAGGAACATCGCCGCGAGGAACACCCCCACGCCCAGCCCCGTGCCGGCGCCCAGGCCCGCCCCGGCCCCGGCGGCCGCGAGGCACACGGACAGCAGGACCGTTCCCAGCGCCGCCACCCGGCCGGAGCCGAAGCGGCGGATCGCCCGGGCGGGGAGGGCGCCCACGAGGATCGCCCCGAGCGGGAACGCCACGACCACCAGGCCGTAGAAGGTGTTGGAGAGCCCGAACGCGTCCTTGACCTCCGGCAGGCGCGGCAGCAGGTTGGCGTAGAGGGCGCCGTTGGTGAGGAAGAACGCGGACACCGCGATCCGGGCGCGCCGGACCCGGGCGGGGTCGAGGGCGGTGGTCCGGACGGTCACGCCCACGACTCTAAGGGCTGGTTGCCCCGGCCTCCGCACCCGGTCCCCCGGAAGGCGGAGGAGGCAGGCCGGCCAGGGCGTCGCCGAGCCGATCCCGGAAGCCGCGCAGGGCCTCGGAAACCTCGTCCGAGCAGAGCAACCGCGGGCCCGGCGGCCGGACCGTCGAAGCGGTGCGTGACCTGACCATGGACGTGGCACCGGGCACACTCACCGCGTTCTTCGGACCCAACGGCGCGGGCAAGTCGACCGTAGTGGATGGTCTTTGCCCGATTCTCGCCGTCGGGTCCAGGGTGCCGGGTCCCCGGGCTGCGCAACGGGCTACAGGCGGGATGTCGCTCTGAACGGGATCCATCCCAGGTCGGGACCGGCTACAGCCCAACCTCACAGCGCAGTGCTTCGCCGCGGCACGCCCTAACGGCTTCCTCCGCCGCGTAACGCTGCATGTTCCGCTGCGACCGTTCCGAGTAGAAGGCCGAGTGTGGGGTGAGCAACGTACGCGGAGCGTTCCTGATCGGGTGGGAGGGCTCGAGGGGCTCGGTCTCGAACACATCGAGGCCGAGACCGCCGAGCTTGCCGGCGTGCAGTGCTTCGGCCGCAGCGACGGTATCGAGCAGAGGCCCACGAGACGTATTGACGAGGGTGACTCCGGGCTTCATCGAGGCAAGCTGAGCATAACCGATGATGTGCCGCGTTTCCGGGGTCAGCGGCGCGTGCAGCGAGATCATATCCGCACGCTGCACCAACTCATCTCGACTGACGAGTTCGATGCCGAGCTCGTCCATGGCTGCCGGATCCACATACGGATCTGCCGCGATCACCGTCGCGCCGAATGCCTGCACCCGCTTCGCTACGAGGCGCGCGATCTGCCCCGACCCGACGAGTCCGTATGTCGCATCTGCCATATCGAGCAACGGCCCGAAGTCGATCGCCTGCGCCCATCCATCTTCGCTTTTCGTGATGGCTTGATGCTGCTCCCGTACTTTGCGGTGCACCGCGAGCGCCAGCATCACGGTGTGGTCGGCAACAGTGCTCGCGCCATAATCGGGGACGTTGCATGCGCGCACCCCGAGCTCTCGCAGTGCACTGACGTCGATGTTGTCGTAGCCGATGCCAGCACGGATCACGACGGCTCCAGGCGCAAGTCCCTCCGCCACGTCACGATCCACCGGGGCATAGTCGATGAGCACCACATCGGCCCCGCGAGTGACTTCGAGCACCGACAACTTATCAGTGACGTTGTTCACTTCAAGCACGGCATCGGTTTCCGAGATGATTTGTTCGATTTCTTCGAGGGACTTGAACTCGTGGTCCGTAATCACGATTCGCTTTGACATGCGCGTGTGCAGCACCTTTCTAAGAAGAAATAAACACCATCGAGAGCCATGGCACGAAGCTGACGATCAGCGCTACCCCGATGAGCAGCAGGAGCCCGGGCACGATCGAGACCAGGACCTTCTCGCTGGACACCTTCGCCGTATCGGCCGCGATGAACACGTTGGGTCCGAATGGTGGGGTGATGAATCCGATCGCAAGGAGCACGACGACCACGACACCGATGTGGATCGGATCCATACCGATCTCTGCAAGCACCGGCACGAGTACCGGCGAGGTCAGAAGAATCGCGGGAATGGTATCCATGAAGGTGCCGATCAGGAGGAGCAGCAAGACCGCGAGCAAGATGATGACAGTCGGGTTGTCGCTGACGCCGCTGATGGATGAGACGAGGGTTTCGGGCACGCCCTCGATAGTGAGGAAGTGTCCGAACACGACGGCTGCGGCCACAATGACCATGAGTCCACTGGTGGAGATCGCAGACCGACCGAAAGTGCCGAGGATCTCGTGGACCGTGCTCTCACGGTAGAAGAGGAGGCTGACGACGAGACCGTAGACCACCGCGACAACCGCGGCCTCGGTCGGAGTGAATACTCCGCCGTATATTCCACCGAGGATGATGATCGGCATGAGCAATCCGCCGATCGAGCCTCTGAGAGCTTGCAAGCGCTCGAGGCCGGTACTTCGGGTGCTGGCTTGGATGTGGTTGCGCCGAGCATGGACGATGACCCAGCCCATGAGCGCGAGGCCCATAAGGATGCCCGGGATCACCGCGGCGATGAACAGATCGCCGATGCTCGTGCCGGTGACCACGCCGAACAGGACGAGCGGGATGCTCGGCGGCAGAACCACCCCGATCGCGCCGGAAGCCGCAATCAGTGCTGCAGAATACCTCCGTGTGTATCCGACTCTGACCATTTCGGGGATCATGATGTGCCCGATGGCAGCCGTCGTGGCGAGCGCCGATCCAGAGATTGCGGAGAAGAACATGGCGGTGAGCACGGCCGCGACTCCAATACCGCCAGGCAGGTGCCCGACCAAGGCATTCGCTAGTGCGAAGAGACGCTTCGAGATGCCGCCTCTACCCATGATGAAGCCGGCGAGAATGAAGAACGGCACGGCCATGAGCGGGAACGAATCGACGGCAACCGTCATCGACTGCGCCATGAAGGTGAACGAGATGCCGGTGTCTGCGAGCAGGATTGTGATGGCGGCAGCAAGCAGGAACGAATAGACGATCGGTATCCCGAACGCCAGACTGACGAGCAGGACGAGGGTGAGCAGGAGTGTAGCCATGTGTCAGGCCCCCACTTCTTCGTCATCGACGAGGTCGTCATTCTCAGGATTGGGCCGCCAGATGGCGATGCTTGTCTGAACGGTGCGCACCGTGGCAAGCAGGAGACCGACTGGCACGGCTGCGTAGACGAGCCACATGGGCATCTGCAACGCTGCCGAAAGTTGCCCGAGATCGGCCACACGGAGCACGAGGATCATCCCGTAGACGATGAGGAAGATGTTGAGCGCAAGGATGATGACTTGAATCGCCTGCTCCCAGCCTCGCCTCATACCCTCGGGAAGCCGCGACACCACAGCATCTACGGTGATGTGCTGAGCATTCAAAACGACAGCGCCGAGGGTCACATAGATCAACCAGATGAAGCAATAGCGTGCAAGCTCTTCGCTCCAGGCAAAAGAATCACCGAACACATAGCGGGCGATGACCTGCAGAAAGACCACGACCACCATGACGCCGAGCAGGACGCCCCCGAGGTACTCCTCGATGGAGTTTCGCTTCCACCAGACGTTCGGCTGACTTCGACTGATCCAGTTCGTTCCCAGGCTCATCGCCGCTCCTCCTCGATCGCGGTCTCAAGGTGGTCGACGACGTCGTCACCGACGAGGTCCCGCAGTTGCGGAAGCGCTGCTCCCTGCATGCTCTCGCGGAACTCGTCACGCCCCTCGTCCGAGATCTCGTCGATCTCGACGCCGGCCTCCTCGATGACCGACGCGGACTCGGCTTCTGCCTCTGCGGCAAGTTCCCGATTGAACTCGATGCTGTCGAGTGCGGCCTCAGTGACGATCTCCTGCAGATCCACAGGCAAAGAGTCGTAGAACGTCTTCGACATGACGAGGGGGATCGCCGAGTACACATGTCCAGTCAGCGTGACTCGATCCTGCACTTCGTAGAACCGCGCGTCGACGATCACCGAGAGCGGGTTCTCCTGAGCGTCTATCGTGCCCTGCTGCAGGCCCGTGTACACCTCGCCGTAGGCCATCGGCGTCGGGTTCGCGCTCGTGGCGCCCCACGCTGTGAGTTGCAGCGGATTCGGCTGCACACGGAGTTTCACCCGGTCTAGATCGTCGGGTCCGTCCACCTCTATGCCCTTCGTCGACAAGTGGCGGACGCCGTTCTCCCAGTAGCCGAAGCCGATGAGGTCGACCTCCTCCAGGCCTTCGAGCAGCTCCTGCCCGAACTCACCGTCGAGCACACGATGCGCGTGCTCGACGTCGTCGAACAGGTACGGCATATCCCAGACGTTCTGATCCTTTGAGAACTGCCCGAGCACACCCGCTGTGGGTGAGGTCATCTGAATGCTGTTGAGCTGCACAGAGGTGACCAACGACGTCATGTCGCCGAACAGTTCGTTCGGCACGACTTTGACGCCGATCCGACCGTCGGAGCGTTCCTCGACCTGCTCCTTGAAGCGCAGGTAGGTCTCGTGATTGAAATGAGCGGTCTGATCCTCATGGCCGATCACGATGGAGTGCTCCGGCCCACCGATCGTGGCCTCACCATTGCTGCACCCGGCGAGCAGTGGAAGTGCCAGCCCGATCCCAAGTGCGGAAAGCATCCGCCGTCTCGTCCTGCGTTGGTGTGTCATAGACGCCCTATGCTCGCAACGAAATACCATTCAACCGTCAACAGTTAACCGTTATCGGTATTTTTTCAGTCAACCATTCTGCTGTCTTCAAGTCAAGCATTCCCACGGTTGACTGTTACCAGAGCCGGACCGTGCTCACTGTTCATGGCCGAGAAGACTTTCGGCACCTGCAGTTGCGCCTGCGCCGCGTACGGCGTCGTGCTCACCTCGCGGAAGGTCGGCGTCGATGCCGATGGCCTCCGCCCCAACACCTTTCAGTCGAGGAGCAAGCAGCCATCGCCGCTCTCGAGTCGACGCTCCATGAACACGGCTCGAGCCTCGCCAAGCTGATCCAGGTATTCCGACTCCGAATGGGTGAGGTCCAGCCACCGCGGTGGCTGGGCCTCACCCATTCACGGTTTCAGAAGATGAAGCTGTGACGCGGCACCGGGTGCTTCGAGAACACCCGCTGGTATTTCACTGCCTCTTCGATCACCATTCCGCCATCGTGCTGACCGACCGTGGCACGGTGGATCTCCTGCCAGGGGGTCTGCGACTCCGGGTACCGATAGCCTCCCTGCGCCTCGAGTTCGCCGGAGCGCCGCTCGACTTCCTCATCAGAGAGGATCGCATCGACGCGCCCACCACGCAGATCCACACGGATCCGGTCTCCGTCCCGCAGCAGCGCCAGCCCGCCGCCCGCTGCGGCCTCCGGTGCAATGTTGAGGATCGCGGGCGTACCCGAAGTGCCGGACTGCCGGCCGTCCCCGATGCAAGGCAGCGACTGCACCCCGGCGGCGATGAGTCGCGCGGGCGGATCCATGTTGACAACCTCGGCCGAACCCGGGTACCCGATTGGCCCAGTTCCGCGCATCACGAGAATGCTGTACTCATCGATTGGAAGATCCGGGTCGTTGATCCTTTCGGTGTAGTCCTCAGGCCCATCGAAAACGAAGGCAGTGCCCACGAAAGCCTCTGGGTCGTCCGGGTTGGAGAGGTAGCGACCTCGGAAGTCATCGGATATCGCGGAGACCTTCATGATTCCGGATCGGAAGAGATTGCCCGTAAAGACGCGGAACCCTGCCCGCTCGAGCATGGGTTCGGCGCAGGAACGGATGACCTCGCCGTCGGCCTCTCGAGCGTGCTCCTCGACATTCTGAGCAAGCGTGCGGCCGTTCACCGTCAGCGCATCTCCGTGCAAGAGCCCTGCGACGAGGAGCTCGCGCAACACGGCGGGGACACCGCCTGCATGATGAAACTCCTCTCCGAGGTACTTGCCCGCCGGCATCATATTCACGAGCAGAGGGATGTCCTCTCCCACGCGCTGCCAATCGTCGAGCGTGATATGGACGCCGGCATGTCGCGCCATAGCGGCGAGGTGGATGGGCGCGTTGGTCGACCCACCGATCGCCGAGGTGAGTATGATCGCGTTCTCGAAGGCCTCCCGAGTCAGAATGTCCGAGGGTTTACGGTCGGCACGCACCATCTCGACGATCTGGCGACCCGTCTGGTAGGCGATCGATGATCGCTCTCGATAGGGTGCGGGAATCGCGGCGCACCCCGGCAGGCTCATGCCGAGTCCTTCCGCGATCGAGTTCATAGTCGTCGCGGTCCCCATGGTGTTGCAGTGACCTACCGAAGGTGCACCGCGGGAGACCGTGTCCAGATACGTTTCTTTGCTGATCAGCCCGCCCGCGAACTTCTCTCGCGCCTTGAAGAAGACCGTCCCAGTACCGACACGCTCTCCGTCGAGCCACCCGTTCAGCATCGGCCCGCCCGACAGCACGATTGCCGGGATGTCGACCGTCGCCGCTGCCATGATGGCGGCCGGAGTGGTCTTGTCGCACCCGGTTGTCAGCACCACGCCGTCCAGCGGGTACCCGTGGAGGATTTCGACCAGACCGAGATAAGCAAGGTTGCGATCCAATGCCGCTCCCGGTCGCCGACACGATTCCTGAATCGGGTGCATGGGAAACTCGAAGGCGATACCGCCCGACTCGCGAATGCCCTCTCGTAGACGCTTCGCCAGATCAAGATGGTGGCGGTTGCATGGCGAGAGATCGGATCCCGACTGGGCGATGCCGATGATCGGCCGTCCGGACTGCAACTCTTCATGGGTGAGTCCGTAGTTGATGAGACTCTCGAGATAGAGCACACCAGCTCCCGGCTCGCTGGGGTCGTTGAACCAGCTCTCCGAGCGGAGCATACGACGTTCGCCTTGATCCGGAGTGATTCCCGGTTCAGCTCCGGCGGGGCTCCTCCGACGGCCCTCTTGATCGATTGACATTGGGCTCTGCCCCGTCCCTCTCTTCATTGATCAGAGTTCCAGACCTCGACTGTTGGCACCCTCGAGCCGAGTCGCCCTCAGAACGGTTGACTGTTGACCGTTTTTTTCAGTCAATCAGTGGGACGTGGGGAAGTCAAGGTGACCCCGGGCAGCCCGCGCCGGTGTCAGGGCGTGATCGCGCACGGGAAGTCCATCACCCGCGGCCAGCGAGGGCTCCGTAGTCGACCTACCTGGACGCCCGGCGGGTGGGACCATGGCTCATGGCAAACCAGCCTGTGGACCTGCTGCTGTTGCGGCAGGGCGACCGGGACAAGTGGCAAAGGCTCGTGCGATTCACCTCGGTGCGGGCTGGAGTGGCGCAGCGGGCAAGGATTGTGCTGCTGGCCGCCGAGAGCATCTCCAACACCGAGATCGCGGAGAGAGTCGGGACCACCCGCACGACAGTGATCGTCCGGCGAACCGCTATGACGAGGTCGGCACCGAGGGGCTGGCTGATCACGATCGGTCGGGCCGTCCGCGGTGGATCGGTCACCGGGCGATCGTGGCCGCGACGCTACGGCGACCGCTGAAGAAGCTGGGGGTCACGCACTGGTCCTCCCGGGTGCTGGCCGCCCGGTGGGGAATCGATCACATCACGGTGCCCAGGCATGGCGGAGGGCGGGGTGGCGCCGTGGCGGAAACAGATCTTCAAGGTTCCCACCGACCCCGAGCTGGTGGCCAAAGTCGTCGACGTCGCGGGGCTCTACCCGGCCCCGCCCGAGAACGCGGTCGTGGAGGTGCATGGACAAGTAGTCCCAGATCCAAGCGCTCGAGCGCACCGCACCGGGTCTGCCGATGCAGTCTGGTCAACCAGCTCGGGACACCCACGACGACATCCGCCACGAGACCTCCACGCTGTTCGCGGCCTTGGAGATCGCCACCGGCCACGTGACCGCGCCTGCAAGCCCAGGCTCCGGCGTCGGGAGTTCCTGGCATTCCTGAAGCAGGTCGCCCGGGCCTACCCCGAGGGGCAGCTGCACTGGGTGGTGGACAACCACGCCGTGCGAAAGATCCCGAAGTGAGGCAACGACTGGCCGAGAAGCCCGGGATCCGGGTGCACTTCACCTGACCTCGGCCTCGTGGCCCGCCTTGGTCGAAGTCTGGTTCGGAATCATCGAGCGCCAAGCCCTGCACCGAGCCGATGTGGCCTCGGTGGCCGTACTGAACAAGCTCATCCGCGCGTTCGTCACCGGTTGGAACGACCCCTGTCACCCCTTTGTGCGGACCAGGATCAGCGCCGAAAGACTCAAGAAAGCCAATCGACCAACCACCTTGAGGACGGGCCACTAGTTCGCATCGTTGCGTCCCCATTGCTCACCGAAGCGGTTCAGCAGGAGTTGCAGGCCTGCGTAGAGCTGCTGCCGCAAAAGATGTCTCCAACGCTTGTCACCTGTCTCGATGGCGTTCAGGAGTTCCTCGTGCTCGTTAGCGGTACTCACCGCATCGTCTTCGAGGAGTTCCGGGTTCATTTCGAGAAGAGTCTCGAGCGTCCGTCTGAGCGTGCGGTAGGTCTCGTTGAGTCGCCTTTGCGGGGTTGCCTCGATCAGCGCAGTGTGGAAGGCCAGATCGGCATAGGCAAATGCTTTCGGGTCGTTGACGTCAGCGGCGGCGTGCATCGCGGCCACGGCGTCGCGCGCCGCCGACCAATCCGGGTTGCGACCCATCGCGCGCTCAACAGCGAGCATCTCCAATGCCATCCGCACATCGACGAACTCCATGATGTCTTCTGCCATGACCGCACAAACGCGGTAGCTGCGTCCGACTGGCTCGATGAGCCCCTCCTGCTTCAGCTGTTGGAACGCGTCTCGCACTGGCCCACGACTAAGCCCGTACTCCTCGGAGAGCGTTTTTTCGATGAGCAGCTCGCCGGGCTGACGCGTTCCCGAAAGGATCCCCCGGCGCAACTCCCTCGCGAGCTGATCGCCCAGCGGCTCATTCTTAATCATCATGGAAGGGTCCTTTGCTGATCACGGCGTGTCGCCGCACGACGCACAGAGTACTCGCCTCGGGGTACACGCGTCATCTCGCCACCTGCACCAGGCGGCGCGGTCGGCGTCCCAGGCCACGTGGTACCACCACCGGTCCCACAGGACCAGGGACTGCGGCTCGACCAGGCGGGCGCTGGTCCGGCCCCGCCGGTCGACGTAGTGGAAGCGCTCGTGATCTCGACAGGCCAGGGTGAGCTGAGCGAGGACCTCGGTGGCCACCTGCGCGCCCGTGCGGGCCACCGGGGACCGTGTGCGCCTGCGGCGCGACGCCCCGGCGGCGCAGGTGCCGCGGCAGCACCTGCTGGACCTTGGCCAGGGCGCTCGGCGAGCTCGGAACCGGCCCAGCAGGGGTGGGACTGCAGCAGGGACAGCAGCCGGAGCACCCGCGACGCCGGATCGGACATGTCCTGCAATCCACGCCCCCAGCGGACAGCTCATGACCTGAATGCGCTCTACCGTGGACCCATGAGCACCCCACCCATCATCAGCGCCCGCGGGCTGAGCAAGAGCTTCCGCGGGTCCGGCGGCCGGACCGTCGAAGCGGTGCGCGATCTGACCGTGGACGTGGCGCCGGGCACGCTGACCGCGTTCCTCGGGCCCAACGGCGCGGGCAAGTCGACCTCGCTGCGCATGCTCACCACCCTGCTGCGACCCACCGGCGGCACCGCCACCGTGTGCGGGTTCGACGTCGCCCGGCAGCCGGCCGAGGTGCGCGCCCGCATCGGCTACATCGGACAGAAGAACGGGGCCGGTCAGTACCAGCGGGTCCGCGACGAGCTGCTCAGCCAGGGCGCCCTGTACGGACTGAGCCGGGCGGAGACCCGACGCCGTGTGGACGAGCTCGTGGAGGCCCTCGGCCTCGGCGACCTCGTCCGCCGGCCCACGCTGAAGCTCTCCGGCGGTCAGCGCCGCCGCGTGGACATCGCCCTGGGACTGATCCCCGGACCCCAGCTGCTCTTCCTCGACGAGCCCACGACCGGTCTGGACCCGCAGTCCCGCGCGCACCTGTGGGAGCACATCCTCGAGCTGCGCCGGCGCTACGGGACCACCCTGTTCCTGACCACCCACTACCTCGACGAGGCCGACCAGTTCGCCGAACGGGTCATGGTCGTGGACCGGGGACGCATCATCGCCGACGACACCGCGTCCCGGCTCAAGACGGACCTGGCCGGCGACCGGATCACCCTCACCCTGGAGGCCGACCCGGCCGCCGCCGTGGCGGCCGTCCGGCGCGCTGCCGAGGCGGCGGGGGCCGGCGGCGCCGAGCCGGAGGCGGTCCCGGCCGGGGAGGTCACGCGCGTGGTCGTCGCGGTCGAGCACGGCGAGCGCGTGCTGCCCGTCCTGCTGCGGGAGCTCGACCGGGACGGCCGCACCGTGCGGACCGCGGAGCTCGCCCGCCCGACCCTCGATGACGTCTTCCTCCGGCTCACCGGCCGGAGCCTGCGGGAGGAGCGGACGGACGCGTCCGGGACCGGTCCGGCCCCCGAGGCCTCGAGCGTGGGAGCACCCCGATGACCACCGTTCCGACCACCCGCGAGTCGCCCGGGGAAGGCACCGGCGGCACCGACCGGGCCCGGCCGGCCGGGATCCTGCACGACTCCGTCAGCGTCTTCGTCCGCGAGCTCCGGCCCGTGATCCGGGACCCCTTCAGCCTGGTCTTCTCGCTCATGCAGCCGCTGATGTTCCTCGCCTTCTTCGGCCCGCTCCTGGGCGGGATGACCGGGCTCCCCCTCGACCGGGCGTTCCAGTGGTTCGTGCCGGGCATCGTCGTGATGATCGCGCTGTTCGGCACCGCGATGACCGGCTCGAACCTGCTGTTCGAGATCCAGTCCGGGGCGCACGAGCGGATGCTCGTGGCGCCGGTGACCCGCTCGGCGCTCATGGTGGGGCGCGCGTGCAAGGAGATGGTGCCGCTGGTCCTGCAGGCGCTGGTGCTCTCCGGGGTGGCCGCGTTCTTCGGCTTCCGCCCGTCCCTGTCCGGCATGGCGGTGGGCCTGGCGATCCTCGCGGTCTTCGGGGTGGGGCTGGGGGCGCTGAGCTACGCCCTGGCCATCGTCTCCCGGAACCGGGACTGGATGTTCTGGACCGTGCAGCAGGGGCTGCTGTTCCCGCTCATGCTGCTGTCCGGGATGCTGCTGCCGCTCGAGGCCGGTCCGCGGTGGATGCAGGTGCTCTCACGGTTCAACCCGCTCACCTACATGGTCGACGCCGAGCGGGCCCTGTTCAACGGCCAGTTCGGCGACCCGGCCGTGCCGGCCGGCGCCCTCGCCGCGGTCGTGCTGGCCGCCCTGGGCCTGGCCGTGGGGATCCGGGCGATGCGCAACAGCATCTGAGCGGCCCGCCGGGGAGGTCGCCCGGCGCCGCTCAGAGCCACCGCTTCCACTTGAACACCCCGTAGAGGGCCACCCCCATGCCCAGCATGGCCAGCAGCGCGAGCGGGTAGCCCAGCGGCCACGCGAGCTCGGGCATGTGCTCGAAGTTCATCCCGTACACCGTGCCCACCAGGGTGGGGGCGAAGAGGATCGCCGCCCAGGAGGAGATCCGCTTGACCTCCTCGCTCTGGGCGAGGGCCGACTCGGTGAGCCGCTGCATCTCGTCGTTCTGCCGCTGCCCCACCAGGGTCGCGTGCACCGTGAGGGCGTTCTGCAGGAGCAGCCGGAACGCGTCCGCGCGCTCCCCCACCCGGATGGCGTGGTCCTGCACGTCCCGCAGCCGCTGCTGCAGCTCGAGGTCGAGCCCGTACTTCTCCGCTCCGGCCTGCAGCGCCTCCAGCATGGCCACCAGCGGGTGGACGGCGCGCTGGAACTCGATGACCTCCCGGGAGAGCTCGTAGACACGGCGGGAGACGTCCCGGTCGGCGCCGAAGATCTGGTTCTCGATCTCGTCGATGTCGTTCTCGAGCCCCGCGACCACGGGCGCGTAGCCGTCGACCACCTCGTCGAGGATCCCGTACAGCACCGCCTGCGGGCCCGTGCCCAGCAGCGCCGGCGAGGCCTCCAGCCGGCGCCGGACCGCGGCCAGGTCGGGGGACTCGGCGTGGCGGACCGTCACCACGAAGTCGCGGCCCACGAACACGTGCAGCTCCCCGAACTCGACCTTCTCCACGTCGTCCAGGTAGCGGGCCGGGCGCAGCACCACGAAGAGGGTGTCCCCGAAGCGCTCCAGCTTGGCGCGCTGGTGGCCCTTCAGGGCGTCCTCCACCGCCAGGTCGTGCAGCCGGAACTCCGCGGCCACGGACTGCACCTCGGCCGGCTCGGGGCGGTAGAGACCGATCCAGGCCATCCCGCCCCGCCCGCGCAGCGCCGCGTAGGTCTCGTCGAGGTCCTCCGGGGTCGACGCGCGCCGGCCCTCCACGTACACCACGTTGTCCACCAGCGTCACCGCGTGCTCCCTCCCGTCCTGCCCGTCGTTCGTCCCGCCCCAAGGTTGGTCCCGCCCCATCATGGCAGGACCCGCCCCGGGCCAGGGACCGTCCCTCGCCGCACCCCGTTCCGCGAGCTCACCGGTTCTGCCCGGGACCGGCGCACACCGGCCGCGGTGCCGGTGGGGTCGGCGGCAGGGGCGGTGCGTGCAGCACGGCGGGGAGCGGTGGGTGCTGCGGGCGGGGAGCGGTGGGTGCTGCCGGCGGGGCGGGGCGGTCAGGCCACCGTGAAGGTGCGCTCGTGCCGCCCCGAGGCGCCGTCCGGGGCCGGCGTGGCCTGCTCGGCGGTCTGGACGGTCCCGTCCCGGTCGACGGCCCGCACCCGCGCGGTGTGCCGGCCGCTCGGCAGCCCGGTGCGCAGCACCCACTGCCGCCAGGTGTCGTCCGTGCCCGCGGAGCCCAGCTCGGCGTCCTGCCACGGCCCCTCGTCCACGCTGACCTGCACGGCGGCGATCCCGGTGTGCTGGGCCCAGGCCGTGCCGGCCAGGACCACGGGGTCCGGCTCCGTGCGCCCGCCCTCGGCCGGCACCTCGATGCGCGAGGACATCTTGATCGGCCCCCGGGCCGACCAGCCCCGCGGCGTCCAGTACGCCTCCGCCCGGTCGAAGCGGGTGACCTCGAGGTCCACGACCCACTTGGTGGCCGAGACGTAGCCGTAGAGCCCCGGGACGACCATCCGCACGGGGTAGCCGTGCTCGAACGGCAGCGGCTCCCCGTTCATGGTCACCGCGAGCAGGGAGTCCCGGCCGGGATCGGTCAGGGCCTCCAGCGGGGTGCTCGCCGTGAACCCGTCCTCGGAGGTCGAGAGCACCATGTCCGCCTCGGCGGAGGGCCCGGCCTCCGCGAGCAGGTCCCGGATCGGCACGCCGGTCCACACGGCGTTGCCCACGAGGTCGCCGCCCACGGGGTTGGACACGCACGCCAGGGTCACGATCCGCTCGAGCAGCGGCCGGGCCGTGAGGTCGTCGAAGCCGAGGGCCAGCTCGCGCTCCACCATGCCGTGGATCCGCAGCTCCCACGCGGCCACGTCGATGCGCGGGACGGACAGGGCGGTGTCGATGCGGTAGAAGTCGTCGGCGGGCGTGAGCCAGGGCTCCACGTCCGCCACGCCGAGGTCGGCCCCGGCGGGGACCGGGTCCCGCACGGCGGGAGCGGGGATCCGGAGCAGGTCCCGGGCGGCGGGCATCCGGGCGGCGGCCGCGGACGCCCAGCGTCCCGCGACGCCGGCGGCGGCGCCCAGCACGGCGGTGGCCGCGGAGAGCCGGACGAAGCCGCGGCGGTCGAGGGTCGCCACGGACCGGGCCGACGGAGCGGTGCGGCGGGTGAGCACCGTCAGGAAGATCGCCCCGGCCCCCGTGCCGACGACGACGGGCACCGTGTCCGCCACGGTGGGCCCCGCCCGCGTCAGCACCCCCAGGAGCCCGAGGAGCCCCAGCACGCCGAGCAGCACCACACCCATCGGCGGCGCGGCGCGCTGCGCCGCCCCGATGCCCGCACCGACCGCCACGAGCCCGGCGGCCATGACGAGCAGCAGCACGAGCTTGTCGGCGGTGCCGAACAGGGCGATCGCCGCGTCCTTCACCGGGCCGGGCACCGCGTCCACGATCACCCCGCCCACCGCCGTGAGCGGCGCGCCGACCGGCCCGGTCACCCAGGCCAGCAGCTCGGCCAGGCCCACGGCGAGAGCGGTCGCGGCGACTCCGGCGAGGAGCCACGGCCCGAGGTCGGCGGGGGTCCGTCGTCGTCGCCCGGTGTCCGGACGGTCCGCGGTGGTGGTCATGCACCTCAGCGTGTCACGTGGCCCTGAGATCCGCCTGGGCGAGCGCGTCCCCGAACCGCTCGAGCGCCTCCTGCCCCACCACGTCCCCCGGCAGCAGGGGGACCTGCAGCACCGGGACCTCCGGGAGGGCGCCGCGGAGGGTGGCGACGTGCACCTCCTCCAGCGCGCGGCGCTCGGCGAGGAAGTCCCCCGCATCCGCCGGGGAGCGCTTGTTGATCACGAGGGCCCCCACGTGCACACCGGCGCGGAGCAGCTGCTCGTGCAGCTCGACGGTCTCGAGGACGGGCAGCCGCTCGGCCGCGAGGACGATGACGAAGCTGCAGCGCTCGGCGTCCACCAGCACCTCGCGCAGCGCCTCGAAGCGCTCGCGGCGGCGCAGCAGGATCCGCCGGATCTCGAGGTCCCGCTCCTCCCGGGGGTCCCGTGGCCGCCCCGTGCCCACGATGCTCTCGCTCGCGGCGTCCCGGTCCTCGAGGCCGCGCAGGGCGGCGCCGAACTTCTCCGCCTTCCCGCGCCGGCGCAGCAGCCCCTCGGTCCAGGCGGACATGATCTCGGGCAGGGCCATGAGCCGGGCGGTGTGCCCGGACGGTGCGGTGTCGAAGACGATGAGGTCGTAGTCGTCCAGGCCCGTGTCCACGAGCTCGGCGATCCGCTCGAGCACCGCCGACTCGTGGGTGCCGGGCGAGTCGCGAGCGAGCTCCATGTGCTTGTCGACCTCGGCGGCGAGGTGCTCGGGCATGAGCCGGCGGATGGTGGCGCCCACGGCGGCGAGGTGGGCGTCGGTCGTGGCGACCGGGTCCACCTCGATGCCGTCGAGGAGACCCGCTCCGGCCCCGGCACCGCCCGGGTCCTTGGCGAGGGAGGTGATCCGGTCCCCCACGTGGCGCTCCCACAGGTGCCCGAGGTTGTGGGCGGGGTCGGTCGAGACGACGAGCACCCGGCGGCCCGCTCGGGCCTGGGCGAGGGCGGTGGCGGAGGCGACGGCGGTCTTGCCGACGCCCCCCTTGCCGCCGACGAACAGGACCCGGCGGGTGGAGGCGAGCTCTAGCAGCATGCGATGTGCTCCAGGGGCGAGCGCTCCATGCCCATCCGCCGGTGCCAGTCGTGGAACCGGTCGTAGACCACGGGCAGCAGCTCCACGGTGTAGTAGCTGGCGGGATTGGGCACGCCGAGAGCCTCCGAGAGGACCAGCATCATGAACAGGTCCTCCTCGTCGCGCTGGGCGCGGGCGAAGGTGCGCCGGTAGGGCGCCACGTAGAACTCGTGCAGGCCCGCACCGAGGCGGGCCTGCACCGAGCGCAGCCGGTCGAGGACGCTCACCGGCTCACAGCCCGCGGACCTCCCCGGGCGAGGTGCTGACGGCCTCCTCGTCGAGCTCGGGCGGGTTCTTCCGGGCCGTGTTCATCGCGGTCACGGACTCGACGATGACCCACAGGGCCGCGATCAGGATGATCACGTCGAGGACGAGCAGGAACCAGTTCTCGGCGGCGTAGAACTGTCCCAGCTGGACGATCAGCGCGTAGACGGACATCAGGAGCAGGAACACCAGGGGGACCAGCACTGGCAGCACCGGACGGCCCTTGCGCAGCAGGATCACCGCGATCATCGACAAGGTGAGGCCGGCCAGCAGCTGGTTGGTGGTGCCGAACAGCGGCCAGATGAGCATGCCCCCGGAGCCGTCCGCCCCCGCGCTGAAGGTCAGCCCCACGCACACGACGAGGACGACGAGCGTGGCGATCGCCTTGTTGAGGGTGACGCCCATGATGTGGGCCGCCTCCTGGACCACGAAGCGCTGCAGGCGGATGCCGGTGTCCATCGTGGTGGCCGCGAAGAGCACGGCCATGGTCGCGAGGATGGTCGCGCTCAGCGACGCGGGGATGCCCAGTCCGGAGTTGACGACCGAAGCGCCGCCCTGGACGAACGCGGCCACGCCGCCCTGGCCGAACGCGGTGTACACGGCCTCCCAGTCGGCGAGCGTGCGGAAGCCGGCGGTCGTGGCGATGATCGCGCCGAGCGCCAGGAGGCCCTCGCCGACGGCGCCGAAGTAGCCGACGAAGCGCGCGTCCGGCTCCTTGTCCAGCTGCTTGGAGGACGTCCCCGAGGCCACGATGCCGTGGAAACCCGAGATCGCACCGCAGGCGATGGTCACGAACAGCAGGGGCACGAGGCTCGGCGTGCCCTCGGGCACGGAGTCGTTGAAGGCCGGGGCGACGACGGTCGGGGAGGAGATCAGCACCGCGCCGTAGAGGATGCCCAGGGCGATGAACAGCTGCAGGCCGTTGATGTAGTCGCGCGGCTGCAGGAGCATCCACACGGGCAGCACGGAGGCGACGCCGGCGTAGGCGAAGAGCACCACGATCCAGAACGCGTTGGCCGGCAGGCCCAGGACCGTCTCCGGCAGGATGACCGGGAAACGGTCGCCGATCAGGATGAGGGCGTACAGTGCCACGACGCCGACGACGGACACGACGGCCAGGTTCCACTTGTAGCGGTAGACCGCCTGGCCGATGAGCAGGGCGACGACGATGGCGCCCCACGTGGGGATCACGGCGGTGGGCGTGCCGACCAGCAGGTTGGAGATCACCACGGCGAACGCGGCGTTGACCATGAGCAGCACGAGGAAGATCACGACCAGGAACAGGTTGCGGCCCCGGTGGCCGATGTACTTCCCGGACAGCGACCCGATGGACTTGCCCTGGTGCCGGTTGGACGCCCACAGGGCACCGAGGTCGTGGACGCCGGCGAAGAAGACGGTGCCGAGGGTGACCCAGAGGAACGCGGGCATCCAGCCCCAGATGACGGCGATGGCGGGGCCGACGATGGGGGCCGCGCCGGCAACGGAGGTGAAGTGGTGGCCCCACAGCACGTACTTGTTGGTGGGGACGAAGTCCACGCCGTCGCCCAGCTCGTGGGCGGGGGTGACGAAGGAGTCCTGGAGCTTGTAGATCCGGCGGGCCACGAACTTCGAGTACAGGAGGTACCCGAGGATCATCATGGCCACACCGACCACGGCGAGGACGATGGAGTTCATGTCGCTCCGATCTCTGTGGAGGTGGCGGTGGGGACGGCGAGGGATGTTCGCCGGGTCACCATGCTACCGCCGGGTGACCCCTGTCACGGCGTGCTCCCGCGCCGTCGGGGACGCGCTGCAGGGACGTCCCCGACTACGTGCCCGTGGCCTGCACGGTCGCGGGCGTCATGATCGCGAAGGACTCCCGGTCCGGACCGGCCACGACCGCCAGCCGCCCGTACTCGACGTCGAACGGGTCCTCCACGACCGATCCGCCGGCGTCGCGCACGCGCTGGACGGCGGCGCCGACGTCGTCGACCTGGAAGCAGACCGACCAGGCCGCGGGCGCGTTCTCCGCCGCGGGGTCGGTCATGCCGATGCCGCCGGCCGGTCGGCCTCCGTGCGGCACGGTGAAGGTGGCGTAGGGGGCGTCGTCCTCGCCGACGTCCTCGTAGTGGTAGCCGAAGACCTGGGCGTAGAAGTCGCGGGCGGCGTGGTGGTCCGGGGTCATGAGGTCGCACCAGGCGACGCTGCCGGGCACGTCGACCACGGCGAAGCCGATGTGCTCCCCGGCCTGCCACATCCCGAAGGACGCCCCGGTGGGGTCCTGCCAGAGGCCCATCCAGCCGAACTCGCCCACCTCGACGGGCTCCATCAGCTGCGTGCCCCCGGCGGCGAGGACCCGCTCGGCGCAGCGGTGGATCCGGTCCGAGGCGAGGTACACCTGCCACACGTGCGGGACGCCCCTCAGGTCCGGGCCTGCCGGGTAGAGCCCGGCCACGGGTCTTCCACCGATCAGGGCGTTGCGGTACCCGCCGTGCTCCGGCCGCGGCTCGCCGTACTCCCAGCCGAGCACCTCCCGGTAGAACTCCTGCGTGCGGTCCGGGTCGGAGGCGATCAGATCGGCCCAGCAGGGCGTTCCGGCGGGCCACGATTCGTTGCGCTGTGTCATGAGGGGCTCCTTCCGACACGGCCAGGGTACGCCGCGCCCCCGCGGCCCGTGGGACCCCTCCGCGGGATCGTTACCCACCTGCACCCCGCCCCGGCCCCTCCGCTCTCCCCTCCCTCCTTCCGCGAGGTGGCGGCTGCCGGCCACCGCGCCCGGCTGCGTGGCCGTGGTCCGCGACCACGGCGCTCGCCCGGACACCGGCGGGGCTCCCGCGGCATGATGGGAGCAGACCGCCGTCCTCGACCGCCCCGGAGGCTCCCATGACCACGCTGCACGACTTCACCGCCACGACCCTCGACGGGCGCGAGCAACCGCTGTCCGAGTACGCCGGGAAGGTGGTGCTCGTGGTCAACACCGCGAGCGAGTGCGGGTTCACGCCGCAGTACGAAGGCCTCGAGCAGCTGTGGCGGAACTTCAAGCGGGACGGCCTCGTGGTCCTGGGCTTCCCCTGCAACCAGTTCGGGAACCAGGAGCCGGGCAGCGAGGAAGAGATCGCCGAGTTCTGCAGCCGCAACTACGGCGTCACGTTCCCCATGTTCGAGAAGGTCGACGTCAACGGCCCCGGCGCCCACCCGCTGTGGTCGTGGCTGCGCGAGGAGCGGGGCGGGATCATGGGCGACGCCATCAAGTGGAACTTCACCAAGTTCCTCGTGAGCCGGGACGGCCGGGTGATCCGCCGCTTCGCCCCGAAGACCTCGCCGGCGCAGCTCGCCGGCAGCATCGAGTCGGCACTGGCCCACGGGGAGGAGTCCACCGGGGCGGAGTCCGACGGGGCGGGCTGAGGCAGGTCAGCGGCGCGCCATGGCCCGCAGCACGTCCGCGAGCGCGGCCAGTCCCCGCTCCAGCTCCTGGTCGGTGATCACCAGCGGCGGGCTCAGCCGGATGGTGGAGCCGTGGGTGTCCTTGGCGAGGACCCCGTGGGCCACCAGCCGCTCGCAGCACTCCCGGCCGGTGCCGAGCCGCGGATCGATGTCGATCCCGGCCCACAGCCCGCGCCCGCGCACCTCGGCCAGGCCCAGCGGCACCAGCTCCGCCAGGCCGGCGTGCAGCTTCTCCCCCATGACCCGCGCCCGCTCCTGGGGCTCCCCGGTGGCGAGGAGGGCGACGACGGCGCGGCCGACGGCGCCCGCCAGCGGGTTGCCGCCGAACGTGCTGCCGTGCTGGCCGGGCCGCAGCACCGACAGGACATCCGCGCGGCCGACGACCGCGGACACCGGCAGCACCCCGCCGCCCAGGGCCTTTCCCAGCAGGTAGAGGTCCGCCTCCACGCCCTCGTGCTCGCACGCCAGCGTCCGGCCGGTGCGGCCCAGCCCGGACTGGATCTCGTCCGCGACGAGCAGGACTCCGCGCTCGGCCGTGCACCGCCGCACGCCCTGCAGGTACCCCGTCGGCGGCACGATCACGCCGGCCTCGCCCTGGATGGGCTCCAGCAGCACCGCGACCGTGTCCTCGGTGACCGCCGCCTCGAGGGCGGCGAGGTCCCCGAACGGGACGGTCACGAAGCCCGGCGTGTAGGGGCCGTAGTTGCGGTGCGCCTCGTCGTCGTCGGAGAAGCTGATGACCGTGGTGGTGCGGCCGTGGAAGTTCCCCGCCGCCACGACGATCTGCGCCCGGTCCGGGGCCACCCCCTGGCGCTCGTAGCCCCACTTCCGGGCGACCTTGATCGCCGACTCCACGGCCTCGGCGCCGGTGTTCATCGGCAGCATCATGTCCTGGCCGAGCAGGGCGCACAGGTCCCGGGCGAAGGGGCCGAGCTGGTCGTTGTGGACCGCGCGGCTGGTCAGCGTCACCCGCTCCAGCTGGGTCCGGGCCGCCTCCAGGACCGCCGGGTGGCCGTGGCCGAAGTTCAGCGCCGAGTAGCCGGCGAGGAAGTCGAGGTACTCCCGGCCCTCCACGTCCGTGACGGTCGTGCCCTGGGCCCGGGCCACCACCACGTCCAGCGGGGAGTACGTGCGCGCGGTGTACCGCTCGGCGGTCTCCACGAGCTCCCCCGAGCTCGCGGCGTGGCCGGCCGTGGCCGCGGGGTCGACGAACTGCGTCGTGGCGTGGTTCATGGGGTTTCTCCCGGTTCCTCGCTGGTGTTGTCTGGTGCCTGTGCGGTCCAGCCCATCACGTACAACGTCGCGGACCCTGCATTCCAGTCCCGGGCCCCGCGCCGCGCGGCCCGTCCCCGATCCGCAGGAGGAACCGTGTTCCCCGACTTCACCGCCCACGACGTCCCCGTGGCCGACGGCACGATCCACGCCCGCACGGGCGGCGACGGCCCGCCCGTGCTCCTGCTGCACGGCTTCCCGCAGACCCACGCCATGTGGCACGTCCTGGCTCCCGTGCTGGCCGAGGAGTTCACGGTGGTCGCGGCCGACCTGCGCGGCTACGGCCGCTCGCGCACGAGCAGCGAGGACCACACCTTCCGGGCGATGGCCGCCGACCAGGTGCAGCTCATGCGGGCGCTGGGCCACGACCGGTTCTCCGTTGTCGGGCACGACCGCGGCGCCCGGACCGCCCACCGGATGGCGCTCGACGCCCCCGGCGCGGTGGCGTCCGTGGCCCTGCTGGACATCCTGCCCACCCTGGAGGTGTGGCGGTCGATGGACGCGTGGCTGGCCCAGCCGTACTACCACTGGACGTTCCTCGCCCAGGGCGAGGGCCTGCCGCAGACGCTGATCGGCCACGACCCCGTGTACTTCGTGCGCCGGACGCTCCAGGGGCTCAGCGGCACGCAGGTGCCGTTCCACCCGGCCGCGCTCGCCGCCTACGAGGACGCGGCACGGGATCCCGCCGTGGTCGACGCCTGGTGCCGCGACTACCGCGCGGCCGCCGGCCCGGACGTGGAGCTCGACGAGGCGGACGAGCACGAGCAGCGGGACCTGCCCGCCCTCGTCCTGTGGGGCTCACGAGGGCGGGTCGGCGCGCGCGAGGACCCGCTCGCCCTGTGGCGGCGGCAGTTCCCGCAGGCGACAGGGCACGCCCTGGACGCGGGCCACTTCCTCGCCGAGGAGCGGCCCGAGGAGGTCGGTGCCGCCGTCCTGGCGCACCTGCGCGCGGCGACGCCCTGAGCCCGGTCCGGCGGATCCGCGCGCCTCGGGACCGCCCGCCGCGGGCGACGGCGGTGACGTTCCGACCGGGGAAGGCACCGCAAGATTCTTCAGCCCACTTACCTTTTGCCCGGACAGCCCGTAGCGTGGACCGAGCACGCCAACCAGGCACCACGGCACAGAAGGAGCACCAGCATGCGAAGGATCCTGTTCATGGTCGGCACCGCGGTCTTCGGCCGCATCATGGCGAAGCGGCGCGAGAAGAAGGCCGGCGGCCGCTAGCGCCCGGGCGGCAGCCGGCCGAGCCTCCGCCGCACCGGACCACCAGGCACCCCCGGGACGTCCAGGCGCACCGGGGGTTCCGCATCGAGCACGAGACGAGCGAGGGACGCATGGAACGACGCACACTCGGCAGGACCGGGTGGAAGGTCTCCACCGTGGGCCTGGGGACGTGGCAGCTGGGCGCGGACTGGGGGGAGGTCGACCCCGTCGAGGCCACCGCCGTGCTGGAGGCCGCCGTGGAGTCGGGGGTGACGTTCTTCGACACCGCCGACGTCTACGGCGACGGCCGCAGCGAGCAGACCATCGGCGCGTTCCTGCGCGAGCGCCCCGGCCTGGACATCACCGTGGCCACGAAGATGGGCCGCCGCGTGGACCAGGTGCCGGAGAACTACACGCTCACGAACTTCCGGCAGTGGGTGGACCGCTCGCGCCGGAACCTGGGCACCGACACCCTCGATCTGGTCCAGCTGCACTGCCCGCCCACGCCGGTCTACAGCGACCAGGAGGTCTACGACGCCCTGGACACCCTGGTCGAGGAGGGCGCCGTCCGCCACTACGGCGTCAGCGTGGAGCGCACCGACGAGGCGCTCGAGGCCATCGCCCGCGGCAGCACCGCCACCGTCCAGATCATCCTCAACGCCTTCCGGCTCAAGCCGCTGGACGCCGTGCTGCCGGCGGCGCAGGAGGCCGGGGTGGGGATCATCGCCCGGGTGCCGCTGGCCTCCGGGCTGCTGTCCGGGAAGTACACGGAGGACACCCGGTTCGCCGCGGACGACCACCGCAACTACAACCGCGGCGGCGACGCCTTCGACGTCGGGGAGACGTTCTCCGGGGTGGACTTCCAGCGCGGCCTCGAGGCCGTCCGCGAGTTCGCCGGGCTGCTCCCGGACGGGGTGACCACGGCACAGGCCGCGATCGCCTGGATCATTGCCCAGGACGGCGTCAGCACCGTGATCCCGGGGGCCCGCAACGTGGAGCAGGTCCGCGGCAACGCCTCGGCGGCGGACACCGGGGACCTGGGCCGCGAGATCGACTCCGGGGTCCGCAGGATCTACGACGCCTTCTTCCGGGCGGACGTCCACCCCCGCTGGTGAGCCCTGCCGGGCCCGTCCGCAACAGTGCCGGGAGGACCCTGGACGACGACGGGGGCGGTGTCGACGCTGCACCACCCCCGTCACGGTTCCCGGCGGCGGCCGGTGCGGCTCCGGGGATCAGGACGGCCGCCGCGACCGGAGGATCGGGGTGACTAGGAGATCTGCAGTCCGCCGTTGATGTCGTACGTCGCCGCGGTGATGAATCCGGCGTCCTCCCCGACGAGGAACGCGAGCAGGGCGGCCATGTCCCGCACGGTGCCCACGCGGCGGACGAGGATGTCCTTGGACATGTCCGCCTTGCGCTCGTCGCTCAGGGTGCCGCCCATGATGTCGGTGTCCACGGGGCCCGGTGCGATGCAGTTCACGGTGATCCCGTGCTCCCCCATCTCGCGCGCCACGGCGCGGGTAAAGCCGATGATCGCGGCCTTGGACGCGCTGTAGGCCACCTTGGAGTAGGTCCCGCCGCCGCGCTGGGCGGAGATCGAGGAGACGCTGACCACGCGGCCGACCTTCCGCTCGATCATCCCGGCCAGCACGCGCTGGGTCACCATGAACGTGCCGGTCATGTTGATGGCGAAGACCCGGTCCCAGGCCTCCCGGGTCTCCTGCATGAACTCCGTGGGCGAGCTGATGCCCGCGAGGTTGACGAGGGCCACGATCGGCGGGAGCTCCGCCTCGACCCGCGCCACGGACTCGTTCACGGAGTCCTGGTCGGACACGTCCGTGCGCAGCCCGAGGGCCTGCACCCCGTGCCGGCCGGCGATGTCCTGCGCGGCCTCGGCGGCGGCGTCGCCGTCGACGTCGAGGACGGCGATGTTCCAGCCCTGGCTCGCGAGCAGGTCGGCGGTGGCGCGGCCGATGCCGCGCTCGGACGCGGCGCCGGTGAGCACGGCGGTGCGCTCGGCGGGGAATGCGGTGATCTCGGTCATGTCAGTCATCTCCTGTGCTGTCGAGAACGGATCCGGGTGCCGGATCAGGACCGCCGGGTGCGGCCCCGTGGACGATGTAGTGCTCGTAGTCGGCGTGGGTCTGGTCGAGGTGGGCCTCCATGGCCTTGCGCGCCGCCTCGGGGACCCGGGTGCCGATGGCCTCCAGGACCAGCCGGTGGTGCTCGATGGCGTGCCGCTGGACCTCGGGGAAGGCGGAGGTCGCCCGGCGCTCGGCGTAGAGCAGCTGGGAGAGCTGGGCGAGCAGGACGGGGACGAACGGATTGCCCGAGGCCCGGAGCACGGCGTCGTGGAAGGTCATGTCGGCGCGGGTGACCTCGTCCAGATCCTGCGCCTCGTGCGCGCGCTCGAGGTCCCGGACCGCGGTCTCCATCGCGGCGAGGTCCTCCGGGGTGACGTGCACGGCGGCCAGTTCCGCGGAGCCGGTCTCCACCATGCGCCGCACCTCCAGCAGCCGCAGCGCCACCTGGTGGGAGGTCGCCCCCCGGGAGGCCGCCTTCAGGATCGCCTCGAGACCGGTCCACGCGTCGGGCGGGTTCACGTAGGTGCCGAGCCCGCGCCGCACGTAGACGATGCTCTGCGCCTGGAGGGCCTTGAGGGCCTCGCGCACGGTGAGCCGGCTGACGTCGGACTCCCTGGCGATCTCGGCCTCGGGGGGAAGGGGCTCGTGCGGTCCCACCTCGCCCCCGAGGATGCGTTCGAGCAGGTCCTCGGCGACCGCCTCGACCAGCGACTTCCTAGCCATCGGCGCGCCGTTCCACAGCGGTCCTCCCCGCGGGAACGGCGCGCACGTCGGGGTCGGGGCTCACGGCGCGCACCTGCCTCTTGTCAGACGTCATATGTGTGACTAGCCTCACATGCAGCGCCGGTCCCGTCAATTCCCGCGGCCGGACCGCACACCCGGCCGCACCACGTCCCCGAGGAGCCGATCACCGTGGATCTGCAACTACTCCTGGCACTCGTGCTGGGCATCGCCACCATCATCGTCCTGGTGCTCCGCACGCGCCTGGACGCCTTCGTGGCGCTGCTCATCGCCGCCCTCGTCACCGGCCTGGTCGCCGGCCAGCCGGTGCTCGACATCGTCTCGGCCATCACCACCGGCTTCGGCAACACGCTGGCCTCGATCGGCATCGTGATCGGCCTCGGCGTGGGCATCGGCAAGATCCTCGAGGTCTCGGGGGCCGCCAACGCGCTCGCGCTCGCCTTCCTCCGCGTCTTCGGCCACGGCCGTGAGCCGTGGGCGATGGGCAGCGTGGGCGCCCTGGTCTCCATCCCCGTGTTCTGCGACTCCGGCTACGTGATCATGAACCCGCTCGCCCGGTCCATCGCCCGGGTGAAGCGGGCCGGCTACGTGACCCTCGCCCTGGCACTGGGCTGCGGCATGACGCTCACCCACCACCTGGTGCCGCCCACCCCGGGGCCGCTGGCCGTGTCCGGCATCCTCGGCGCGGACCTCGGGGCCATGATCCTCGCCGGCCTGGCCTTCACCGTGCTCCTGCTGCCCGTCGTGGTCCTCTACGCGCGCTGGATCGGCCCCCGTCTCGAGCCCAAGGTCGAGGAGCACGTGCGCGAGGCCGTCTACGGCACCGTCGCCACGGCCGGCGTCGGGGGCGGCGGCGCCCACGCCTCGAGCGCGCCCCTCGACGACGCGCCGCGGGACGGGCTCGACGACGAGGCCGCGCAGGGCCCCACCGCGGACCCGGCCTTCGACCTCGGCCAGCCGCCGGCCGGCGCCAAGCCGCACAAGGTCGGCGCGTTCGTCGCGTCCCTCCCGCTGCTCATCCCGCTGCTGCTGATCATCCTCAACACGGTCACCGGCGCGATCGACCAGAACGCCCAGGGCGTCATCGGCGGCGGCGAGTACGAGCCCTCCTCGTGGGCGATCCCGTTCGCCTTCATCGGCAACCCGGTGGTGGCCCTGATCATCGGCATGGTGCTGGCTCTCTACGTGCTCCTGCCCCGGTGGACGCCCCGCAACAAGGCGCACGGCTGGTTCGCCGAGGCCGCGGCCTCGGCCGGCCTGATCCTGCTCATCACGGGCGCCGGCGGCGCGCTGGGCCAGGTGCTCCGCAGCTCCGGCGTGGGCGACGCCCTGGCCGAGGCCATCGCCTCCACCCCGCTGCCCGCCTTCCTCGTGCCGTTCCTGATCGCCACCTTCGTGCGCATCGCCCAGGGCTCCGGCACGGTCGCGATGATCACCGCGGCCTCCGTCTCGGCGCCGCTGGTGACCACGCTGGGTATCGACCCCGTCGTCGCCGCCCTGGCGTGCACCGCGGGCTCGATGGTGTTCAGCTACTTCAACGACTCCTACTTCTGGGTGGTCACCCGCTTCACGGGCCTGCAGGGCACCGACGCGCTGAAGGGCTGGTCCGGCATCACCACCGCCGTCTGGGCCGGGTCCATCCCGCTGCTGTTCGTGCTCAACCTCATCCTCGGCTGACGGCTGCGGGGCCCCTGCAGCAGCGCTGCGGGGGCCGGTCGGAACGGGGCGGCGTGCCGGGGCGCGCCGCCCCGTCTACGCTGTCCGGAGATCCTCCGTCCTGCCTATGTGAAGGGGTGCGCCGTGCTCACCAATGCGTCATCGGTCACGGGCCGGCGGGCCCACCTCGGCTTCGGCTTCCTCGGTGTGGTGCTGATCGCGGTCAATCTGCGCGTCGGCTTCGTGACCGTGGGCCCTCTGCTCGAGGAGATCAGCCGCGACCTCGGCATCTCGGCGGGCCAGGCCGGGCTGCTGACCGGGCTGCCGCTGGCCATGTTCGCCGTGTTCTCCCCCGTGGCCCCGGCGGTGGCCGCCCGGACGGGCCTGGACCGGGCCCTGTGGCTGTCGCTGCTGCTGGTCGCGGCAGGGATCGCGGGGCGCTCCGCACCGGTCGAGGGCGCGGTGTGGGTGGGCACCGCGGTGATCGGCATCGGCATCGCGTTCCTCAACGTGCTGCTGCCCTCGCTGGTGAAGCGGGAGTTCCCGCTGCGCGTGAGCCAGGTGACCGGCGTGTACACCTCCATCCAGGGCGCGCTGGCCGCGGCCGGCTCCGCCCTGGTGGTCCCGATCGCCCACGCCGGCCCGGCCGGATGGCGCCTGGCCCTGGCGGTGTGGGCGGTGCCGGCCGTCGTGGCGCTGGTGGTGCTCTCCCCCGGGCTGCGGACCGGGCGCTCCGACTCGGTGGCTGCTGGAACGGAGCCGGGCCCCTACCGGTCCCCGTGGCGGTCGGCGCTGGGCTGGCAGGTCACCCTGTTCATGGGCCTGCAGTCCGTGGCGTTCTTCGTGCTCATGGCGTGGCTGCCGAGCATCGAGCGCAGCCACGGCGTCTCGGCGACGGCCGCCGGCACGCACATGGCCCTGTTCCTGCTGATCGGGATGGGCTCCAGCCTGGGCACCGGGGCGCTGATGCAGCGACTCGGCGACCAGCGGCCCGTGACCTTCGCGGGCAGCGCCCTGGCCCTGCTCACCTTCGCGGGACTGGCCGCCGCGCCGGAGCTGATCCTGCTGTGGATCGTGCTCGGGTCGATCGGCTGCGGCAGCCTCATCGTCGTCGCGCTGTCACTGTTCAGCCTCCGGTCCACCGACCACCGCCAGGCGGCGGCCCTGTCCGGGATGGCCCAGTCCGTGGGCTACGGGCTGGCCGCGATCGCCCCCGCCGTCTTCGGCGCCCTCTACGACGCCGGGGGTCGGTGGGAGCTGCCGCTGCTGCTCATGGTCGGTCTCATGGCGGTGCTGTGCGTCGTCGCCCTCTTCGCCGGCCGCGACCGCGTCATCGGGCGAGGCGACTGAGCGGGCCGGGCCGCCCGCACGGCGGAACGCCGCCCGGCCTCGACGGCCGGGCGGCGTCCGGTGGGGACTGCCCGGGCACCCGGCGGGCGCCGGCGCGGATCAGACCATGCGGGGCGGGGCGAACCAGTGCTTGACCGGGGCCTTGAACGCGGTCACGAGCCACAGGACGTTCACCACGACCAGCACCAGCCCCACGGCCAGCCCCACGATCCCCAGTCCGCTGAGGCCCATCATGGCGGTCGTCAGCAGACCCAGCAGCACTCCGAGCGAGCTGAGGATCGCCAGGACGATGCCGAGCACGCGCGCCCAGTTCTTGCCCTTCTTCAGGAACACGTAGACCAGGGCGTAGAGCACCAGGGCGACCACGATGACACCGACGGCGACGATCGTCCCCACGCTCTCGGTCTGGGCGATCTGCTCGGCGGACAGACCCGCCTGCTCGTACGAGGCGGACATGTCCGTGCTGGAGGTCGTGATCAGCCCGACCACCTGGTTGAGCAGATAGACCGCCGCCGAGACGAGGGTCAGGGTCAGCAGCCGCTGGACCTCCGGAGGTGCGACACCGGGCCGTCCGCCACCGTGACCGGCTCCGTACTGGTCACCGGTGGCCTGGTACTGCGGCGGGCCGCCGCGGGCGCCCTCGGGCTGCTGAGGATACGGGTTGCTCATGAGGATCTCCTTCGGTGGAACGGCAACGGCACAGGAAGCGCCCTCTCATCTTCTCCCGTGGTGTGCGATCGCACCTCCGTCTGCAGGACGAGGCGTGTCCCCGCGCCGCGTCCGCGAGCGGGCGGACGACGGCGACACCGGCGCCCGTGGTCGCCGGCACGTGCCACCGCGCGGCGGGCAGCGGGGTCAGGCGGCGAGCGTCGCGTAGACCACGTAGTTGTCGTCGAACAGGCCGGTGGCGGGGTCGTAGCCGTCGCAGGTGATCAGGCGCAGCTCCGCTCCCGCGGTGTTGCCGTAGACGGCCCGCGTGGGGAAGGCGTCCTTGGCGTACTGCTCCCCGCGGTCGACGACGAACACCGCCGTGCTGCCGTCCTCGCGCGCGATCTCCACGGTGTCGCCGGGGGCGAGGCTGCGCAGGCCCCCGAAGACGCCGGGCCCGCCGTTGGTGGCGTTGACGTGGCCGAGCAGGACGGCCGGCCCCCGCTCCCCCGGCGTCGGCGAGGACGTGTACCAGGAGGCCGGGGCCCCGGGACGGGTCGGCGGCACCTCCAGCGACCCGTCCGGGCGCAGGCCCAGGTGCAGCAGCTCGGACGAGGCCCCCACCGCGGGGATCCGCACCGACACGGGCGCCGACTCCGGGAGCACCGGCGGCAGCGACTCCGGCGCGGCGGACGGTTCGGGGGCCGGCGGAGTGGGCGCGGCCGTCGGAGAGGGCGCCGTCGTCGCCGGCGCGGCGGACACCGCCGACGACGACGGGTCCGCGGTCTGCGCGGGGGACTCGCCCGCGCAGCCGCTGAGCAGCAGGAGGACGACCGCCGCAGGGACCAGGCGGCCCCTGCGGCGGTCGGCGGTCGGATCCGTCACGGGGATCGGCTCCTCCGCTCGGCCCGGTCTACGCCCGGCCGGTGCCGCGCCGGCGCACCGCCACCGCGGCGCCGGCGGCCGTCAGGGCCAGGACGGCGCCGGCGGCCGCGAGGCCCCCGGAACCGGTGTCCGCGGCGGCACCGGTGTCGGCGCCGCCCACAGGCACCTCGCCCACCTGGGTGTACGGGTCCACCCCGGGCACCTCGCCGGGCTGGGCGTCGGGTCCGGGGCCGGCGCCGGGGATCCAGTCGATGATCGTGACGGTGTACCCACCCGATTCGTTCTCCACGGGAATGCGGGTGGGGTCGTAGGTCCACTCCGCGCTCTCGCACACGATGCCGTCCCCGTCGTCGTCGACGAGGCTCGGGCTGTAGCTGACCGAGCCGACCGGGATGTTGTAGACGCCGTACTGGTTGGCCGTGGCGCAGTCGGTGAAGACCATCGGATCACCCGGTGCGGCCGCCGCAGGTGCGGCCGTCAGGACCGCGAGCCCGATCGCCGCCGCCGTCGCCACGCCCGCTGCACTGTTCTTCATGGTGTCCCCTCGATTCTGGGAGTGCTGGTTTGCACACGCATCGTAAGTGGTTCCCTACTGCAACGTCACGTGTCGAATCGTGATGCTGATCCGTGCGTGGCGCGGCGGGCCGGATCTCCGCCGGAGATCCGGTTCCTGCGCCCTGACTGGGAGTGTCGTGACGTGTTCTGCGCGCTTCATGACGCGGGCCCGGAACCGCCCTGACCTGCCCCATCCCCCCGGCCCGGGACAGGACGGTGACCGTTCTCGAGCGTCAGTCCGCTCGCCGCGTCTTCGTCGAGGACCAGCGTGGCCCGGGGATGGAACTGCAGGACCGACGCGGGGCACCGGGCGGCCACCGGACCCTCCACGGCCGCGGCGACGGCCGCCGCCTTCCGCTCCCCCTGGGCGACCAGGAGCACCCGGCGCGCCTCGAGGATCGTGCCCAGCCCCTGCGTGAGGCAGTGGGTGGGCACGTCCTGGGGCCGGTCGAAGAAGCGAGCGTTGTCGGTGCGGGTCTGCGCGGACAGCGCCGTGACCCGGGTGCGGGAGGACAGCGACGAGACCGGTTCGTTGAAGCCGATGTGGCCGTTCGTGCCGATGCCCAGGATCTGGAGGTCGATGCCTCCGGCCGCGGCGATCGACTGCTCGTACTCCTCGGCGGCCTCCTCCAGGTCGGCCCGGGAGGCATCGGGGACCCGCACCCGCCCCGGGGCCAGGCCGAAGGGTCGGACGATCTCCCGGTCCAGGTAGGCGGCGTAGCTGCGCGGGTGCTCGGGTGCGAGACCGACGTACTCGTCGAGGGCGAAGCACGTGAGGTGCGCGAGGTCGAGCGAGCCCTCGGCCCGGCGCCGTGCCAGCTCCCGGTAGATGCCGACCGGCGACGACCCGGTGGCCACCCCCAGTACGGTGCCCGGTTCCTCGGCGATCCGGTCGGCGACGACGTCGGCCGCGTACGTGGCGACGTCCGCGGCGGTCGGGACGATGACGATGTCCATCAGCTGCTCCTCCCGTGCGCTGGGATGCCCATTGTCCTCGGCCCGGTGGAGGGCGATCCAGGGGAGTTCAGGAGCCCGGAACCAGCTGAGCCACCGCGTGCCGGACCACGGCGCCGAAGTGCGGTCCGGTGTCGGGATGCGCCACCAGCGCCGCGACGTACAGGGCGGCCCAGGCCGCGGCGCGGCGCCACACGTCGTCGTCGTAGCGGCCGGTGGTGTCGACGAGCGCGCGGAAGCCGGAGCGCTGGTCCGCGTCGAAGGCCAGCCACGCGCCGGCGAGGTCGGACGCGGGATCCCCGGCGCAGACGTCCCCGAAGTCGATGAGACCGGCCAGTCGCCCGTCCCGGTGCACGAGGTTCCACGGGTGCGGATCGCCGTGCAGCCAGACCGGGGGCCGTGACCACGGGGCGGCACGCAGGCCGTCGTCGACGATGCCGCGGAGCCGCTCGGTCCGCCGCGCCCCCAGCGCCGCGGCCGTGGCCGGCCAGGAGGGAGGCGCCGTGCGCAGCCGTGCACCGAGCGGAACACCGCGATAGGGGTTGCGCGGGGCGCTCTCCGGTGCCGGCCGGTGCAGCGAGGCCAGCGCCCGCGCCAGGTCCTCCGCGAGCCGGTCCCGACGGGCCGGCGGCAGGGTCGCGACGGCCTCGCCCTCGATCCACCGGACCACCGTCCAGGGCCACGGATACCCGGCTCCGGGCCGGCCGCGGAACACCGGCCGGGGCACGGCGATCCCCAGCGCGGCCAGCGGCGCGGCGGCCACGGCCGTCCACCGCGCCTCGCGGAGGAGGCACGGGACGGCGGCACGGCGCACGGGAAGGCGCACCGCGTGGACGGGGCCGAGCCGGAACAGCGCGTTGTCCCAGCCCTGCGCCACCGGGGACAGCGGCCGGTCCAGGAGCACGCGGAACTCCTCGGGCAGCTGCTCCTCCAGCAGACGGCGCACCTGGGCCGCGGTCGGCTGCACCTCGACCTCGGGCATCGTCGGCTCTCCTCCGCTCATGGTTGTCCCGGCATCGTCGACGGTGCCCTCCCGGAACCGGGGAGGCGGACGCCGCAGCCAGGATAATTCGGAGCATTCGTTCTGGCCTCTCCGAGCCCGTCCGTCGAGAATGGGAGCTGCGCGGCCGGTACGTCCTGCCACGAGCACCGTGCGGGAGACTGCGCGACCCGGCGCCCTCGCCCGTTCCTGGTTCCACGCCGTTCGGGGGAGCGCCCGGGGACGGGCCCGACACGAAGGAAGCGCACACCATGGACACTCCTCGCTACGACCGCACTCCCGGCGACGACGACCCCAGCTCGCCCTACTCCCAGGACCGGCCCCTGCAGGAGCCGGGCCGCCCGGGCGGCTACCAGCAGGGACAGCCACCGCGCTATCAGGGCGGCCACCAGTATGGACAGCAGCCCGGACACCAGGGCGGTTACCAGACGGGACCCGGCTTCGGCCCCGGGTCGGCGCAGGGCGAGAGCCACAAGCGCAACTCCGTGATCATGGGCGTCATCGGCCTCTTCCTCCTCGGGATCGTGCTCGGCCCGCTGGCGCTCTGGCAGGCGAGCAAGGCGGAGGCCCTCGGGGTCAAGGCCACCGCGGGGAAGGTCCTCGGCTGGATCGACCTCGTCTTCGGCGTGCTGGGCCTGTTCCTGGTCCTCGGCGGCGGAGGCGGCATGCCGGTGTGACCCGTGCCGGCGCCTGCGTGCAGCGGGGCGGCCGGACGACGCGGCCGCTGCGCGGGATGTCAGCGGCCCGGGAGGTCGGCGGACGGAAAAGCCCACGGACAGAGACATCGCCACCCGGCCGGAGCCGGGTGGCGATGTCAGGTCGACGACGGGGCGTTCAGCCCCGCGCCGGAGATCTCACGAGGAGATCAGGGCGTTCTCACGCAAGCACGGTGATGTTCGCGGCCTGGGGGCCCTTGGGGCCGTCCTGGGTCTCGAACTCGACGCGCTGGTTCTCCTCGAGGGAGCGGAATCCGCCGGAGTTGATCGCGGAGAAGTGCGCGAACACGTCCTTGGAGCCGTCCTCGGGGGTGATGAAGCCGAAGCCCTTGTCGGCGTTGAACCACTTCACGGTGCCAGTAGTCATGGGGAACCTGTCTTTCTGAAGAAACGGAGCGTCCCCGGCGATCGGGGTGCTCGGGCGTTGCGATGCCTGCCAGAACGTCTTCTCAGAAAAACTGCTGCGCCCGGGTTCGGGCGAACTGCTTGAAATGCGAAAAACGAAACTTCAACAACTGGTCATGACTCTACAGGTGTTCGGGGAAAAGCACAGTGACGGGCCCCACATGCTCCGGGATCGGCCCAGGACCGCCCCGCGATCGCCCGGGGGATCCCTCCGGGATCATTCCCTCGGGCCCATCGCGTCCCTAGGCTGTGACCATGGCCACACCTGGAACCCCCACCCGGCCCACCGTCAACTCGGACATGGGCGAGGGGATCGGCCTGCACCGCTTCGGCAACGACCCCGAGCTGCTGCAGGTCGTGGATCTCGCCAACGTCGCCTGCGGCTTCCACGCCGGGGACCCGGACACCATGTCGGCGACCGTGGCCGCCGCCGTGGCCCACGACGTCGCGATCGGCGCCCACCCGTCCCTGCCCGACCAGTGGGGCTTCGGCCGCCGCGCCATGGTGCTCACGCCGGAGGAGGTCGAGTCCCTGGTCCGCTACCAGGTGGGCGCTCTCACCGGCTTCCTGCTCCAGCACGGGGCGGACCTGCACCACCTCAAGCCGCACGGTTCGCTCTACGGGATGGTCGCCAAGGACCCGGCGCTCATGGAGGCGGTGGCGGCGGTGGCCGCCGACCACCGCGTCCCCGTGCTGGGGATGGCCGGCACCGCCCACGAGTCCGTGTGCGCCGAGCGTGGCGTGCCGTTCGTGGCCGAGCTCTACGTGGATCTCGACTACAACCCCGAGGGCGGGCTGATCATCCAGCGCACGCCCCACGCCACCGACCCGCACGCCGCCGCCGAACGGGTGACGCAGGCGCTGGCCGAGGGGGTCGTGCGGGCCGTGGACGGCACGGAGCTGCCGATGCGCTTCGAGTCCGTCTGTGTGCACTCCGACGCCCCGGGGGCGCCCGCGGTGGCCCGCGCCGTCCGCGAGGCGGTCGACGCCCAGGCGGCCGCTGCCGACCGACCTGACTGATTGAATGACGACACGAAGGACCACCGAACAGCCCAGCAGCACCGATGGAAAGGACCGTCATGGCCGAGATCCAGTCCCCGCTCCCCGGCGTCTTCTACCGCCGCCCCTCCCCCGACAAGGACCCCTTCGTGCAGGACGGCGACCGGGTCGAGACCGGCCAGGTCATCGGCCTCGTCGAGGTGATGAAGCAGTTCTCCGAGGTACAGACCGAGACCGCCGGCACCCTCCAGGAGTTCCGGCTGCAGGACGGGGACATGGTCCACCCCGGGGACGTCATCGCCGTCGTCACGGAGAGTTGAGCCGTGCCGGTCTCCGCGCTCCTGGTGGCCAACAGGGGCGAGATCGCGGTCCGGATCCTGCGCTCGGCACGGGAGAGGGGCCTGCGCACGGTTCTGGCCGTGAGCGAAGTGGACCGGGAGTCGATGGCGGCGGAGCTCGCCGACGCCGTGGCCGTGGTGGGGCCCGCCCCGGCCCAGAAGTCCTATCTGAACGCGGAGGCGCTCGTGGCCGCGGCCCTGGAGCACGGATGCGACGCGGTGCACCCCGGCTACGGCTTCCTCTCCGAGAACGCCGCGTTCGCCCGGCGCGTGCAGGAGGCGGGCTTGACGTGGGTGGGGCCCTCCCCCGACGTCATCGACCTCATGGGCCACAAGACCCGGGCGCTGGAGGCCGCGATCGCGGCCGGGGTGCCCGTCCTCGCCGGCTCGAACGGCCCCCTGGAGGGCGACGACGACGCCGTCCTGGCGCTGGCCCGGGAGGTCGGCTACCCGCTCGTGGTCAAGGCCTCGGCCGGTGGCGGCGGGCGCGGAATCCGCCTGGTCCGCGCCGAGGAGGACCTGCTGCGAACCGTCGACACCGCCCGGTCCGAGGCCGGCGCGAGCTTCGGGGACCCCACGGTGTACCTGGAGCGGTTCGTGGAGCGAGCCCGGCACGTGGAGGTCCAGGTCCTGGGCGACGGGCAGACGTTCCTGCACCTGGGAGACCGCGACTGCTCCCTGCAGCGCCGCTCCCAGAAGATCGTGGAGGAGGCCCCCGCCCCGGACCTGCCGGACGAGGTCCGCGAGCGCATCCGGGACTCCGCCGTGAACCTGGCCCGGCTGTGCTCCTACACCGGGGTGGGCACGGTCGAGTACCTCTACGACCCCGTCCGGCACGAGGCGGCGTTCATCGAGATGAACACCCGCCTGCAGGTGGAGCACCCGGTCACGGAGTTCGTCACGGGCGTGGACCTGGTCGCCGAGCAGCTCACGATCGCCTCGACCGGGCGGACGGAGCTGCGGCAGGAGGACATCTCCTTCGACGGGCACTCCGTCGAGTGCCGGATCAACGCCGAGGACCCGGAGCAGAAGTTCATGCCGAGCCCGGGCACCATCAGCCGCCTCGACTGGCCGGAGGGGCCCGAGTACCGCGTGGACACCGGAGTGCGCAGCGGAGACACCGTGGCCCCGTACTACGACTCGCTGCTGGCCAAGCTGATCGTGCACGCCGAGGACCGGCGAACGGCCGTGCAGCGGATGGGCGCGGCCCTGGCCGCCACGCACGTGGAGGGGATCAGGACCACGGTGCCGCTGCTGCGGCGGCTCGTGCTGGACCCGGAGTTCGCGGCCGTGGCGCACCACACCACCTGGATCGAGACCGAGCTGCTGGACGACCGGCCCAGCGACGCACCCGGCGAGTAGGCCAGTGACATTCCCAGTGACATTCCCAGTGAGGGGAGCGCACCATGACCGAGACCCTGTACCTGCCCACCGCCCGGTACACGTGGGGCGGTGACGAGTTCCTGTTCGTGGAGTTCGACGAGGCCATGAACCTCACCGCCAACTACCTGGCCACCACCGTGGCGCAGGGGCTCACCGCACTGGACCTGTCCGGCGTGGTGGACGTCTGCCCGGCCAACGCGTCCCTGCTGGTGCGCTTCGACCCGGACGTCCTCAAGGCCGAGGACCTGAAGCGCCGCACCCAGGAGCTCGAGGGCCAGGCCCGCGAGTCCACGCAGTACACCGCCGAGACCCGGATCATCGAGGTCCCGGTCTGGTACCAGGACCCCTACACCGCCGAGGTCGTGGCCCGCTTCCGCGAGGGCTACCACCAGGACCCCTCCGGCACCGACCTCGACTACGCCGCGAAGGTCAACGGCCTCGCGGACGCCGCCGAGTTCGTCAGGCGCCACCACGAGTCCCCGTGGCTGGTGTCCATGGTCGGCTTCGTGGCCGGGCTGCCGTTCATGTACCAGCTGGTTCCCCGGGAACGGCAGCTGGAGGTGCCCAAGTACCTCAGCCCCCGCACCGACACTCCCCCGCTGACCGTGGGCCACGGCGGGTGCTTCGCCTGCATCTACTCGGTGCGCGGCGCCGGCGGCTACCAGATGTTCGGCATCGCCGCCGCACCGATCTACGACCCTGAGCAGCACCTGCGCGACTTCCGGGACTTCCTGATCCTGTTCCGGCCCGGGGACCTCGTGAAGTTCCGGCCCGTGGACGAGGCCGAGTACCGCTCCATCCAGCAGCAGGTCGGGGACGGCACCTGGCGGTACAAGCAGGCACCCGTGACCCTGGACGTCGAAGCCGCGCTCGCCGATCCCGACACCTACAACCGCACCCTCCTGGAGGCCCTCGATGGCGCTGACGATTGAGCAGCCCGGACTGCTGACCACCGTCCAGGACCAGGGACGGATCGGGTACTACCACGTGGGCATCCCGCAGGGCGGGGCCATGGACCAGGAGTCCGCGCAGGCGGCGAACAAGCTGGTCGGCAACACCACCGCCCAGGCCGTGCTCGAGTGCACCTACACGGGGCCGGCCTTCACCGTGGACGCCCCGACGACGATCGCCGTGGCCGGCGCGAACCTCCCCGTGCTGGTCAACGGCGAGGAGCGCCCGGCGTGGCAGCGGCTCGAGCTGGTCGCGGGGGACGCCGTGAAGTTCGGCGTGCTCCGGGGCGGCGCCCGGTTCTACCTTGCGGTCCGCGGCGGGATCGCCGTGCCGGAGGTCCTCGGCTCGCGCTCCACCTACGCGATCGGGCGGCTGGGCGGACTGGACGGACGGAAGCTGGCGTCCGGGGACGTGGTGCCCGTGGGCGAGCCCACGGGTCTGCTGCCCGCGGTCGAGGAGATCCCCGAGCGTCTCCGTCCCGCCTTCGGGAAGTCGCTGGAGCTGCGCATCATGTGGGGTCTCTACGACCACCTGCTCACCGACGAGGGCCGGCGCCGGCTGGTCGAGGAGGAGTGGAAGCTCACCCCCGTGGCCGACCGCATGGGGCTGCGCTTCGAGGGCCCCGGCGTGGAGTGGATCGAGCGCGAGCAGCCGTTCGGGGCGGGTTCGGACCCCTCCAACATCGTGGACGCCGGCTACGCCGTGGGCTCCGTCCAGGTCCCCGGCGGCACCCAGCCGATCGTGCTGCACCGGGACGCGGTCTCGGGCGGGGGCTACGCCATGGTGGGCACCGTGGTCTCCGCGGACATGGACCTGCTCGCCCGGGCGGCCCCGGGCTCGACCACCCGGTTCCGCGCGGTGTCCATGGAGGAGGCGCTGCAGACGCGCCGGGAGCGGGCCGAGCGGCTGGAGGAGATCTGGGCACTGTGACTGCCTTCCGGTCTCGGACGCCGCGGGTCGGTGCCACGACGGCACCGACCCGCCACAGTGCCGGCCGTCCAGGCTCAGGCCGGGGCCGGGCGGTCCTCACCCGGCCGCGGCCTCCGCAACGCCGTCCTAGGAGAGTTCCAACTCCCAGTCCTTGACGTCGGCCAGGGGCTCGAGCAGGTTGCCGTCTAGTTCGGCCAGCGGTTCACTGCGGCGCACCCGTTGCGGCCAGTCCCGGTTGGCCAGGGCCGCCTTGCCCAGGGCGACGACGTCGGCCGCGCCGTCCTCCAGCATGGACGCGGCCGTCTCAGGGTCGTCCAGGTGACCGTTGGCAATCACCGGCACGCCCGAGTACTGCTTGGCCAGCGCCGCGAGCGACGGCCCCTCGTCGCCGAACGCCGGGGCGGTCGCCCGGTACTCGGTGGTGTGGACGAAATCGATCCCGGTGGCGCCCAGGGCCGTGAAGATTACCTCCGCCTCGCCGGGTCCACCGCTCCACCGGTGGTCGTGGTCGCTGACCTTGGCCTGGGAGATCCGGATGCCCACCGCCATGCCCGGCCCCACTGCGTCGCGCACGGCCCGGCAGATCTCGGCCGCGAACCGCACCCGGTTCTCCGGCGATCCTCCGTACTCGTCGGTCCGAAGATTGAGGTAGTCGGTGAGGAACTGGTCGAGCAGGTATCCGTTGGCACCGTGGATCTCGACGCCGTCGAACCCGGCATCCTGGGCACGCAGCGCGGCATCCACGAAAGCCTGACCGACCTCCGCCATCTGCTCCGTCGTGATCTCCGCAGGCACGGGGTACGGGCCTTCACCGCGGTAGAACCCCAGTTGCTCGCCCTTGGGGGCCACCGCGGAGGGACCGATCGTGGAGTCGACGAAGCGGTTGCCCTGGGCCTGGGACCCCGCGTGCATGAGCTGGGCGAAGATCTTCGCGCCGGCCGCGTGGACGGCTTCGACCACCTCAACCCACGCCTGCGCCTGTTCATCGGTGGCGATCCCGGGCTGGAACAGGTATCCCTGCCCGTGGGCGGCGTCTGGGTAGATCCCCTCGGTGATCAGCAGCCCGAAGCCTCCGCGGGCGAAGGCCTCGTAGTAGTCGACCATGCGCTCGGTGGCGTGGCCCTCCTCCGTGGCGCTGATCCGGGTCATCGGAGCCAGCGCGATGCGGTTCTCCAGTTGGGTGGAACCGATCTGCAGTGGGGACCAGAGCGGGGCGAGATCCGTCATGAGCATCTCCTTCGACAATCGTTCAGGGGCATGGGGGCGGCTCCCGGAGCGGCGCTCTCAGGGAGCCGCTCCGAGGTGGTGGTCGTGGGCCCACACTGTCGGCGAGAGCTCACGACAGGGTCACATGGTGTCGGCACTGATGAGCAACGCCCGCACGAGCGCCACTGCGTCCGTGGGCGGAGCGCCGTGGTGGGTCATGTCCTCCAGAATTCGCTTGTGCTCGGCGCCGCAGTCCTCCGGCGAGGCACTCCGGTCGACGAGGCGCCGGCCGACCAGGGCGCCGACCAATGCCTCGACGTCGGGAAAGACCTGCTGGACTCCCGTCCGGGAGGACAGCGCCCACTGGTCGCCGAGCACGGTGATCCTCGCGCGGCGCCCCACGCGGCGCCGCAGCTCCGCCAGGACGGCCGGCTTCATGCCGTTGAGGTTGATGCAGGCCGTCACTCTGGAGACCGCACGCCCTCCGGGGCATCCTGCACACATCGTGACCGTCTCCTCCCGGGTGGGTTACGGCATCACGTCGCCGCTGTTGGGGCCCAGCGTCTGTCCGGTGTAGAGGTCACCGCCGGGTGAGGAGGCCAGCAGCAGCGCGGTGGGCGCCACCTCGTGGGCCTGACCGAAGCGGCCGATGGGCAGCTCTGCCTGCTTGGCGGCCTTCCAGTCCTCGGACAGTCCCTCGATCAGTGGCGTCACGATGGGTCCGGGCGCAATCGAGTTGACGAGGACGTTGTGCTCGGCGAGCTCCAGCGCCATGGCCTTCGTCATGCCGATCACCCCGGCCTTGGCCGCCACGTAGTGCGTCAGGCCGGTGCCGCCCTTGATGCCCAGCTGCGAGGCGATGTTGATGATCCGCCCGCCGCCGCGCTCCACCATGTGGGGCGCGGCCCAGCGCGCGGCCAGGAAGACGCCCTTGAGATCCACGGCCAGGACTTTGTCGAACGTCGCCTCGGTCATCTCCAGCAACGGCGTCTCGTCGAGGATGCCGGCGGCGCTGACGAGGATGTCGATCCCACCGAGCTCCTCGACGACCCGTCTCATCGCCTTCTGCACCGCCTCGCCGTCGGTGACGTCCACGGCGAGTGCCGTGGTGCGCCCGCCGAAGCTGCCGCTCTCCTCCGCGACGGCCGTCGCGTGCTGACTGTCGCGATCCAGCACGGCGATGTCCGCGCCCTCCCGGGCGAAGAGCACGGCGATCGCCGCTCCGATGCCGCTGCCGCCACCGGTGACGACGGCGACCTTTCCGGTCAGTAGCTGTTTCATGTCTGCCTTTCCTGGAGAGCTCAGCTCGGCCATCGGACGGTGAGCCCGCCGTCGACGATGAGCTGCTGCCCCGTGACGTAGGCCGAGTCGTCGCTGGTGAGGAAGCGGATGGTGCGTGCGGCCTCGTCGACGTTGCCGACTCTCCCCCACGGGATGATCGAGCCCGCGGCGTCGAGGCCCTCGCGACCCAGTGAGTTCACCGGGTCCAGGGACTGCGGGCTCTCGATCAGCCCCGGAATGACGGCGTTGACCCGGATCTTCCGGGGCGCGAGTTCGACGGCCAGCGAGCGGCACAGACCGATGAGCCCGGACTTCGCCGCGGCGTAGTGGCTGTGCTCCTCCCACCCGTAGACGCCACCGGCGATCGACGACGTCGCGACCATGGCTCCGCCGTGGGTCATCCGCGTGCTGCAGGAGCGGAAGACGCGCATCACCCCGGAGAGATCGACGGCCATCATGTCGTCCCACGCCTGGTCGGTCATGTCCGCGAGTGCGGCACGGCGCAGGATGCCAGCCGCAGCCACTGAGATGTCCAGCCGGTCGAACTTGTCGAGCGCGGTCTGCGCCAGCGTCTCGGTGTCCTCGAAGCTGCGCACGTCCATCGGGACGGCCGCACTGCGCCCGCCCGCGGCCTCCACGGCGCGGACGGTGTCCGTCGCATCGTGGGGGTCGGAGGGGAGGTAGCCGATGACGGTGTGGGCTCCGGCCCGGGCGTAGGCGACCGCCAGGGCCCTGCCGATCCCGCTGCCGCCGCCGGAGATGACGGCGACCTTTCCCTCGAGTCCGTCGTCGCGCATCATGCGATCACCGTCGTCTTCTTGCCGGCGTCGTCGATGGTCCGGGTGCCGGCCATGCACAGCGCCGAGACGAGCAGTCCGCCGGTGCCCGAGACGATCGCGGCCCACTGCATATCCACCTCGAGGAAGAGCAGGAGGCTGAGCACTCCGGAGCCCGCGATGCCGCCGAGCGGCGCCATGACGTGGGCGACGTTGGTGCCCATGCCGCGCACGTGGGCGGGGAAGGACTCGCCCATGTAGAACAGCAGGGCCGCGTAGGGACCGGTGAGGAAGAAGAGGGTGAGCGCGTACATGGGGAAGACGAACCAGGGCGTGCCCGGACCCAGCAGCATGGCCAGGCTGACGATGCCGCCCGCCAGCCAGCCCATGACGACGGTGCGCTTGCGCGTGATGCGGTCGCCCAGCCATCCGTGGAAGACGTAGCCGACGAAGCCCACGGCGTTGGCCAGCACGAGGACGATCAGCGCGTTCTCGAACGTCACGCCCTTGGCCTCCACCAGCACAGTGGTGCCCAGCACGGAGAAGACCTGGATGGCGAACCAGTTGAAGAACCATGCCAAAGCCAGGAGGGTGGTGTGCTTGCGCAGTTCCGGCGTGAAGACGTCCTTGAATCCGGTCTTGTGGTGGCTGCCCTCCTCGAGGTCGTGCTCGGCGGCCAGCCGGTGGGCGCCCTCGACGTCCCCGGCCGCCCGGCGCCGCTGCACCTCCTGGATGGCGGCGAAGGTCGGGGACTCGGGCAGACGCGAAGCCATCAGCGCGACGAGCAGGGCCAGCACCGCGGCGACGACGAAGCTCCACCGCCAACCGATGATCGGCAGGAGCAGGGCCGAGAGACCGGCCGAGACCAGTGCTCCCACGGGCCAGCCGCCCTGCACCAGGGAGTACATGAGGCCGCGGTTCTTGGCCTCCTTGTACATCTCATTGAGGTAGACCGCGTTGACGACCTCCTCGGACATCGAGAAGCCGGAGAAGGATCGGATGATGATCAAGCTCACGGCACCCGCAGCGAGGCCGGTGAACCCGGCGGCGGCCGCGCCGCCCAGCATGAGGACCACGAGCGCGTTCTTGCGGCCCATGCGGTCGATGATCGTGCCCACGGCGAGGGCCACGAGGAAGATGCCCACGTGGGCGATGGTGTTGACCGCGGTGGCCTCGGCCGTGGTCCACCCGAAGTCCTCCGCGATGACGGGCAGCAGCGTGCCGAACAGGGTGAAGTCGTAGACGGACACGACCCAGGCGATGAAGCAGACGATGGAGACCTTCCGCACCATCTGTGGCGTGACCTTGACGTTCCAGGGCTCGACGCCGGAGGGCGTCGGGTTCGAGCGCAGAGAGGACATGGCTGTGGATCCTTCGAACGTGCCGGCTCAGCCGGCGGTGCGGGGATTACGGTTCGCGAAATCGCGGGCGACGTCCTCCATGAAGGCGAACTCCACGCCGTCGTGGTCCTGGATGTGGTCGAAGAGCCGCTCGAGCATGAGCAGGTTCTGCGGCCGCCCGCAGACGTCGGGGTGGATGGTGAGCGGGAAGACGGCGTAGTCCATCTCCCGGTGGACCCAGTCGAACTGGTCCTTCCACAGCTGCTCGACGTCCCGCGGGGACACGAAACCGTGGCTGTTGGGGCTGGACTTGATGAACATCATCGGCGGGAGGTCGTCGAGGTACCACGAGGCGGGGATCTCGATGAGATCGGTCTCCTCGCCGCGCACCAGCGGCTTCATCCACTCCTTCGCCGAGGCGGCGTCGTAGTCGATCTTGGTCCAGCTGTCCCCGACCCGGACGTAGTACGGGGTGTGGTCGTCGTGCATGAGCGAGTGGTCGTAGAGGAAGCCGCGCTCGAGCAGGATCTCGTTGGTCACCCCGGAGAACTCCCACCAGGGCGCCACGTAGCCGACCGGCTTCTTGCCGGCGCGCCGTTCGATGAGGTCGGTGCAGTAGTCGAGGATCTCGGTCTCCTGCTCGCGGGTCATCGCGATGGGGTTCTCGTGGCTGTAGCCGTGGACGCCGATCTCGTGACCGGCGGCGACGACCGCGTCGAACTGCTCCGGGAACGTCTCGATGGAGTGGCCGGGCCAGAACCAGGTCACGGGCATCTCGCGGCGCTCGGCGAGCTGCAGGAGTCGCGGCACACCGACCTCACCCGCGAAGAGACCGCGGGAGATGTCCCCCGGGGAGTCCTCGCCGCCGTAGGACCCGAGCCAGCCCCCGACGGCGTCGACGTCGATCCCGACCGATACATAGATCTTCTTGGACATGCTGTCTCCTCTGGTGGCGGATGAGTGTTCTACAGGTGAGCGGTGAATGCCCCGGGGAACTCGGTGGTCGAGGTGCCCAGGGAGATCAGGAGGGCGGCGAGGACGCGCGCCTGGAGCGGGTTGAGGTCCTGGGACGGGACCGCGCCGGCCGCCACGAGGTCGGTGCCCCCGCCGTTGCCGTAGATGGGGACGACCGGTCCCCACGGAGCACGGGTGCTGAGCACCACGGCGCAACCGGTGCCGACCGCCCGGCGCACGGCTTCGGCGAAGCCGGGGCCGGCGTTGCCGACGCCTGATCCGGCGAGGACCACGGCCTGAGCACCGGAGTCCACGGCGAAGTCGAACAGTTCCGGGGTGGCGCCAGTGTGGGCCGTGATGATCTCGACCCGAGTGCTGTCGAAGGCCTCCGGCGGCAGCGGTAGGGCGGGGCGTCGGACCGGCTTGGCCGTCACGACCAACCGGGCCCCCGCCATGTGCGCGACCTCGGCGCCGCCCTGAAAGGGGCTGCTCGCGGTGGTGTGCGCCTTGCGGGCACCACGGGCGGACCGGACCGTCCCGTCGAAGGAGATCAGCACGCCGCTGCCCCGCAGTTCGGGAGACGCCGCGGCGAGCACCGCCTCCTCGACGTTGCGCGGACCGTCCGGGGCCGGGCTGTCGGCCGGTTGCTGGGCACCGGTGAGCACCACGCTCTTCGGGGAGCTGTGCACCAGGTCCAACAGGTACGCCGTCTCCTCCAGGGTGTCGGTCCCGTGGGTGACCACGACGCCGTCGTTGCCGCGGTCGGCCAGCGCGTCCCGGGCAGCCTCGGTGATCGCCCGCAGCTCTCCCAGGGTGAGCCGGTAGCTGCCCGTGGTGAGGACGTCCCGGGCCGAGACGGTGAGCTCGCCGTACTGATTCCGGGACAGGTCGGCCGCCGTGTCCGTGGCCACGGACCCCGTGGATCCGCCGCCGCGGGACGCAATGGTGCCCCCCGTGCCGAGCAGCTGGATGTGCGTCACACGCCGCCTCCTGTCCGTGGGGTCGTCCCGCTCCGGCGTGGAGCGGACCTCTATGCAAACGAATGCCGCAATCGATTGCGTAAGGTACTGGTACCGACCTTAGGGCGAATCTGAAGTGATGCGCAACACGTTTACCAAGGTTTAACGTCCATTACTGTGTGGGTACAGCGGCGAGGAGGTGGACATGGGCGCGCGGCCGGCGGTCACGCTGAAGGCCCTGGCGGGCGAGCTGGGACTCAATCCCTCCACGGTCTCCCGGGTGCTCAACGACCCCAAGGGCCTGGACTCCAAATGGGCGTCACAGGACACCACGGAGCGCATCTTCGCGCTCGCGGAGGAGCGTGGTTACCGCAAGAACCCCTACGCCGCCTCGCTGCGCACGGCCAAGTCGCACATGATCGGGGTCGTCGTGCCCCGCCTGCAGGACTACGTCCTGGCCACGATGTACGAGGGCATCGACGAGGCCGCCTCCGAGCACGGCTACTTTACCGTGGTCTCCAATTCCCTGGACAACCCCGCGGCCCACCGCGCCAAGGCGGAGAAGCTGCTGGACCGCCGCGCCGACGGGCTGATCTTCGGCGACGCCCTGGTCGAGGACCCCTTCCTGGACGAGCTCGCCGAGCGCGGAGTGGCCTTCACGCTGGTGAGCCGACGCTCCCCCGGACACCGGTCCGTGACCTGCGACGACTACGCCGGCGGGCGCATGGTCGCAGAGCACCTCGTCGCCTCCGGCCGGAGGACCTTCGGCCTCATTGCGGGCGATCCACGGACCTCGACCTCGATCGACCGTTGCGCAGGCTTCCTGGACTCGCTCACTGAGCACGGCTTGGGCGTGGATCCGGCCCAGGTGATCCCCGGCGGCTTCGACGCCCCGGCCGGCAGCTTGGCCGCCGCCAAGATCCTCGCCGCAGGCCCCCTGCCCGAAGCCGTCTTCGCGGTCAACGACTTCGCCGCGATCGGCGCACTGGGCGTATTCGCCCGGGAAGGGATCACGGTGCCGGCGGACATGGCCCTCGTCGGCTTCAACGACACGCCGCTGGCCGGCAGCGTGGGACTCACCACCGTGCGCTCCCCCATGCACAGCATCGGCCGGCAGGGCTTCGAGATGCTGATGGACGTCCTGAACGGCAAGGACGTCGAGAGCGTCCGGCTTCCCCCCGAACTCGTCACACGCACGAGCGCTTAGCCATCCAGCGCTCTCGATCGCAGTGCCCGGAGGATCTGCCGCTCCACCACGAAGGGCGTCGACAGCCGCCAGCAATGCTTCCAAGCTACTCTAAAAATTTTGGAGTAGATGCATGTCCTCCCATGCCGTCGATGCTGCCCTGAGCCTTCCGCCGGACCAGGTGGTCGCCGCGCTGTCCGCGCTTCCCGAGGACCAGTGGTTCGATCGGAATTCCGCCCGCATCAAGGCAAGGACCTCGCCATCACGCTGGTGGCGATGGGCAATGCGGAGGGCGGGACGATCGTCGTCGGACTGCACGACGGCCGAGTGGAGACCCCTGCACCCCGAGCCCTCGACGAGCTGCGCCAGGCACCGCTGGACTTCACCGCGCCGCCGGTGCGCACCTGGTTCTCCGAGGTCGCCCATCCGGACGGCACACTGCTCGTTGCCCGGGTGGACCCCGGCGGCTCGGTCCACGAGCACGTCAACGGCGAGTGCTATCTGCGGGTGGGCGACGAGTCCCGGAAGCTGACCTTCGCCCAGCGGCAGGAGCTGCACTACGACCGGGGTGAGAGCCATTTCGACGGCAGACCGCTTCCGGGACTGACGGTGCAGGACCTGGGCGCCGGGCAGGTGGAGGCCTTCCGCGAGGCCGCGGGTGCTCGTACGAGCGGAGAGCACGTGCTGCGGGCCCGCGGGCTCCTCGGGCGCCACGGGGAGGTCACCGTGGCCGCGTGGCTCCTGTTCGCGCGGAGTCCCCAGACCGAGCTGCCGCACGCCCACGTGCGAGTGCTCCGGTACACCGAGAACCAGCGGGGCAGCGGCACAGGTCTGACCCTCGACGACGAGGGCGACCGCCGCGTCGAGGGCTCCGTTCCCCGGATGATCCAGGAGGCCGCCGAGACCGTCGACCGGTGGGTGCCCAAGCGCCGTGCGCTGGGTCCGGACGGGAAGTTCACGGGGGTGCCCCTGGTCCCTCGGGACGCCTGGCTGGAGGGGCTGGTCAACGCGGTGGTCCACCGCTCCTACAGCATGGCCGGCGACCACATCCGGGTGGAGATCTTCCCGAACCGGATCGAGATCACCAGTCCGGGACGGTTCCCCGGGCTGGTGGACACGGCTCGCCCCCTGGACATCAGCCGCTACGCCCGCAATCCCCGCATCGCCCGCACCTGCGCCGACCTCCGCATCGGGCAGGAGCTCGGCGAGGGAATCCGCCGCATGTTCCACGAGATGTCCTCCCGAGGCCTGCAGCCCCCTGCGTACCGGCAGAGTTCCGGAGCGGTGCACCTCACGCTGTCCGCCCTGAAGATCATCGACGACGACGTCCTGACTGCCCTTCCCCGGGGCGCGGAGACCCTGCTGGGCGTGCTCCGCGAGGCCTGCCGCCCGCTGAGCACCGGAGAGGTCATGGACGTGGTGGGGAGCAGCCGGCCGACCGTGACCAAGCAGCTGGCGGCCCTGCGCGAACACGGGCTCGTGGAGTGGAGCGGGAAGTCGGCGCGGGACCCGCGTGCGACCTGGTCGCTCCCCTGACGCCCCGCGCGGCCCGGCCATCCGCGGCGCGACGTCTCCGGGCGGGGTGATGGCCTCTCCTGCGGTGGTCCCGTGACTGTCCGGCGTGGTGGAGGTCGGGACAGCCGACCGTCCAGGCTCTCGACGACGAGCTCCTGCCGGGCTGGTCCGACCCCGTCCCCCGGCACCGCCGGCGCGCCCACCGGATCACGTCCCGGCCGTGGGGTGCCCCCCGAACCGAGGCAGGGAGCCGAGGCCGGTCGGTACAACGGTGGACAGAATGCGAATCGATCAAGTACTAACCCAGTGTTAGTGTTGATGCATCACGCAGGTGGTCAGCCGGGGGGCTGAGCCGCCGCGTGAGGATCACGTCGGAGCGACCGGCCGGAAGGCCGCCCGCACGACGTAGATCATGACGCCGCCGTCCTGGTGGCAGCGGGCCTTGGACCGTCTGGTCAGTCGTCGGGGGGCGGCTCCCCTGCCACCGGGACGCGCAGGCCCCCGCCCGCCGCAACCGCTCGGGGACCCCACGGCCCGGCCGGAGAACCCGTCGATCACACGAAGGCGAAGACGAGCGGGAAGACCACCACCACGATCGCGGCCCACACGCCGTAGACCGGGAGGTAGCGCGTCTGCCAGCGCTCGAGCTCGGCGAACGGCCGCCGTCCCCGCAGGCACCCGGCGCTCAGCCAGGCCGCCCGCACCAGGTGCACCAGCAGCAGCAGGTTCAGCCCGAGCGCGGCGATCTTGTTGGGGCTGGAGCCGAACTCGGCGATCCGGGTCAGCATCGCGGTCAGCATCACCGCGTCCACCGCCAGCGCCGCGACGACGAGCACCAGCTGCAGTCCGTCGAAGAGACCGGGCGGCTCGAGCGGGTCCCGGGCGGAGATCGCGTAGAGCAGCAGCGCCAGGACGAGCACGAGGATCGCGTCCATCAGGATCAGCAGCCCCCGGTCGACGTCGACGAGCCCGCCGGCCGCCGTGAGCACGGCCAGCAGCGCCACCAGCATCACGATCGTCAGGGGCGTGAAGACGCGCGTGAGGACCGGGGCGATGTTCTCGACGACGTTCTGCTTGGCCTCGACCAGCCACGCGGCCACCACGAGCGCCCCGGGCACGGCGAACGGCAGGATCCAGTCCTCCAGCACCGGCTCCAGGTCGGTGCCGACGACCTGCAGGGCCCCGAAGGTGAGCCCCACCAGCACCGCCCCGCCCAGGGCCAGGAGCGTGTAGTAGATCACGAGCTCACCGGTGAAGCGGACGAAGTCCATGCGCCGGCCGTCGGAGCGCCACCTCCCGCCCACGTAGGCGATACCGGCCAGCAGCCACAGGACCACCGGGGCGTGCAGGACCGCGAGCAGCTCGGTGGACCCGCCGGAGACGAACGGATACCCGTTGAGCACGACCGCCAGCACCGCGAAGGGCACTAGCAGCCCCACCACCACGCGCGCGGTGAGCCGGCGCTTCCACGCGAAGTACGCGGCGAGGAAGGGCAGGACGAGCAGGCCGAGGTTGCGCGCCAGCACTGCCTCGTCGCCGAGCCAGGCGATGCCGGCCTTGACCGCCACCCCCGCCCCGACGGCGAGGGCCAGGACGACGCCCAGCTCCCGCCACGGCGGCGCGCCGGCGTCCTCGGCGTCCTCCGGGACGAGCACGAGCTGCCTCCACAGCCGCTCGGAGTGCTCGCGGGCGAACTCGTGCGAGACGGCGTCGAGATTGCCCATGCGCTTGATCGCGACGAGGAAGGCCTCGTCGTCGTCGAGCCCGGTGGCCCTCAGGTCGGAGACCTGTTCGCGCAGGTGGTCCTCGAGCTCGTCGACGTCGGCCGGGGAGATCGCCTGGCGGCGCTGGACCCAGCCGCGCCACCTCCCGATCTGGGCCTCCTGCTCCGCGCGCAGCTCCATCACGCCCACCGCTCGGTCGCGGCAGGGGGCTGCAGCGCGGCCTGCCACACCTGCCGCAGCGCGTCGGCCACGACGGCCCACTGCTCCTGCCGGTCGGCGAGCGCCGATCGGCCCGCCGGCGTGATCGCGTAGTGCTTGCGCCGGCGCCCGGCCTCGGACGTGCCCCACGAGGACGACACGTAGCCGAGCCGCTCGAGCCGGTGCAGCAGCGGGTAGAGCATGCCGTCGGTCCACTGCATGGAGCCGCCGGAGAGCTCGCTGACGCGCTTGAGGATCGCGTAGCCGTACAGGTCGCCGTCCGCCAGGATCCCCAGCACGAGGGGGGTGGCCGAGGCGGCGACCAGGTCCTTGTCGATGCGCACCGCGCCTCCTATACCTTGTGGTGCTATGCATTGAACCCTAGCAGTGCTAGGTATGGCAAGAGGGGCACCGCGGACGACGGCGCGGGCCGGGCGGACTGGGCACCGCCGCGTGCTGCGCCTACAGTCGAAGCAGAGTTGCAGTTGAGAACGACTGTGGAAGGTGGTGACCCGTGAGCACGCAGCCCGCAGAGCCTCGCCTGGCCGAGCTGCCGCTCAGCACGCCGCTGGAGGCCGAGGTCCACCACTCCCGCGGTGTCTACTCCTGGTGGCTGGACACCACCCGCTCCCCCACGCCGGAAGCGGCGGGGCTGCAGCTGCCCGCGGTGCGGAGGCTCCGCCACAGCTGGGGGACGGCCGAGCTGCTCTACGTGGGCCGCGCCCGGCGCGACCTCCACGGGCGGATCTCCGGCCAGCACCTGCGGCGCACCCGCTCCTCGGCGCTGCGGCGGACCCTGCTGGCCGTGCTCCTGCCCGGGGACCCGTCGTGGCGGGACGGCGCCACCCTGGACGGACGGAACCGGGTGGTCCTCGACGAGGCGCACGAGCAGCGGCTCACGGCATGGATGCAGGAGCACCTGCTCCTCGGCTGGGCGGGGTGCGGGACGAAGGACGACGTCGACGCCCTCGAGCAGCGGTGGGTCGCCGCGCACCAGCCGGTGCTCAACACCGAGAGCACCGCGCACGGCCAGGAGCTGACCGAGCTCAAGCGGGCCTACCGCGAGGGCCTGCCCGTCCGGTGCTGAACTCCCCCGGTCGAAGAACCCAGGGCAGCTCCTCGGAACAGGACGGGGCCTCGTCGGTCGTCGAGTGACTCGAGGCCCGCGGCGGTCCACCCGTGCATCACATCCTCGGCATACCTGTGGGCAGCTTCGAGCGGGGCCTGGAGCAGCCGCAGTTGCGGACGTAAACTGGGGTGGCCAGCCGCTGCCGACCGCCCGTGCGGCGCCCTTCCGGGTGGGATCTCGTTCCGATCGAGGCAGCGGGAGCTGGAGTTCGTCCGACGGCCGAGGGGGATCGGCCGGATCCTCCGGCCGGCACGTCCGCCCTGGTCCCCGGACGACGCTCCGTCTTCGGAAATGGGGGTACCCGAAGTGCAGCATCCACTGGTTTCCCGTGTCGTCACCGGCGCGTCGGTCGTGGCGCTGGCCGTCGCCGGGCTCAGCGGGGGCGGGGCGGCCCACGCGGCGTCCTCGCAACCGATGTTCTCCTACGCCCAGGGCTGGCGGGTCGACGAGCACGTGCGGCTGCTCGGGGACGTCGACGGCGATCTCCGGGCGGACATCGTCGGCTTCGGTGATCCGGGCGTCTTCGTCGCCTACGGCCGGCCCGACGGGACCTTCAGCGCACCGGTGCTCACGGTGCGCGACTTCGGCCGCCGGCAGGGCTGGCGGGTCGACCGGCATCCCCGTGACGTGGTCGACGTCGACGGCGACGGTCGCTCCGATCTCGTCGGCTTCGGCAACGCGGGCACCTACATCTCCTACGCCCAGGCCGACGGATCCTTCACCACCCCGGTCCTCACGGTCCGCGACTTCGGCTACGACCAGGGCTGGCGCGTGGACCGGCACCCGCGGGAGGTCGGTCCCGTCGTCAGGACCTCCCGGTCCGGGGACATCGTCGGCTTCGGTGACTCCGGCGTCCTCATGGCCCGCGGCCGGGCCGACCGGACCTTTACGCGCGCGACCACGGTCAGCGACAGCTACGGGCACGACCGCGGCTGGAGGGCCGAGAAGCACCCCCGGATGCTCACCGACCTGGTGGGCGGGGTCCAGGAGGCCGTCCTCGGCTTCGGCGACGCCGGCACCTACGTCTCCCACTGGTCGACGTCGGAACCCTTCTTCGACCCAGCCACGCTCACGGTGCCCGACTTCGGCTACCAGCAGGGGTGGCGCGTCGACCAGCACCCCCGGGAAGCGGGTGACGTCAACGGCGACCGGCACGCGGACGTCGTCGGCTTCGGCAGCGCAGGAGTCCACGTCTCCTACGCGCGCGCCGACCGGACCTTCGCGGCGCCCGCCCTGAAGGCGGACGACTTCGGTGCACGCCAGGGATGGCGTAGTGACCGGCACCTGCGCACCCTCGCGGACGTCGACGGGGACCGGGTCCAGGATCTCGTCGGCTTCGGCGATGCGGGGATGTACGTCGCCCACGGCCGGGCCGACAGCACCTTCGGGCCCGTGGTCCTCAAGGTCGCCGGCTACGGGTCCGACGACGGCTGGACCCAGGACCGCTATCCCCGTCTGCTCGGCGACGTGAACGGTGACGGGCGGGAGGACGTCGTCGGCTTCGGGCACTCGGCCACCTCCGTGACCCTCTCCTGATGCCCGGACCGCCCGGGCTCCGACCATCCACGGGGAGGCCACCGGAGCGGGCCCCGGGTGCCCGGCGCTCACGGAGAACTCGCATGGACGGAGACTACAATCGGTGCTCAGGAACCACGGTCTGCGGGGGCCCACCATGAAGAACACGGAGAGCAACAACGGCGCCATCATCTGGGTGGCAGTGATCGGCGCGGTGGTCTTCGTCGGCCTGTTCCGGTTCCTGCTCCTCGGCGGCGTGGCCCTCCTCGGCCTGGCCCTGCTCGGACTCCTGGTCTGGCTCAGCGCCGGCTTCATCACGAACCAGACCCGCACCGCCCGGGAGACTGCGTCCCCGGACGACGACGAGCAGCCGCTCCCCGCCCCGCGGTCCGGGCAGACGTCCGCTGACGAGGCCCGGGCGGCCGGGGCTTCCAACATGCGCACGGCCTGGATCTCGTGGCACCTCCGCTCCCTGCCCCCGCCGGAGGACAGCAGGGATCCCCGGCTACTCACGGGCACCCTGTCCGTGGTCCCCCAGGCGGACTGGGACGTGGAGCGGCTCCGCACGCACGGACGGGCGCTGTGGTCCCTGCGCAGCAGTGCCCGGCGGCACGAGCTGCTCGATCAGCTGGACGCCCGCCTGGACCGCGTGGTCGCCATGATCACCGACCTGACGGACACCGAGTTCGACACCGGCCTCGGCCAGGTCAACGACCAGTACCTGTACCACCCGGACCGGCAGGTCCGCACCGCCTACCTGGAGGGCGGCGCGCTGGGCGTGGAGCTCATCATGGACGCCGTCACCGCCGCCCGGGCCCAGGCCCGCGAGGACGCCGCCACGAAGGCCGCCGCCGAGGCCCTGGCGCAGCAGCGCAACGCCGCGCTCCGCGCCCTGCGGGAGACCCACCACCCCACCGAGGGCCGGGACGCCCACACCTCCTGGGACGAGCAGGCCCGGCGGATCGACGAGTGACGCGCCCGCGCAACCCCTCGGAACCCCGGGCTGCGGTTCAGCTGACGAGCGTCGCGAACATCACGTAGTTGTCGTCGGGCTCCCCCGTCAAGGGGTTGTAGCCGTCGCAGGGGATCAGCAGCAGCTCGGATGCTGTGCCCAGGGCGGGCAGGCGCACGGACACCGGCGCCGACTCGGCCATCGGCGCCGGGTTGCTGTCCGGCGTGCTCGTCTGCTCAGGAGTTGGCTCGACCGTCGGAGCGGCGAGGAAGCCGTCGCGGCGGTCGTGAAGCAAGACCAGCACGGGCACGAATCTATCCCCTGGTCGCGGACCTGCCCGGAGCTCAGCCCTGGGTGGCGCGACGGCGGACCAGGACAGTCGCACCAGCCGCGGCCGTGAGGGTCAGGCCGCCCGCGAGCGCGAGGTCCGGCACGGCGGGCTCGCCCTCGACGCCGGTGTCGGCGCCGCCGACGGGCACCTGGCCGACCTGGTCGTAGCCCTGGCCGCTGTTGGCCCACCCCTCGGGCACCCAGTCGATGATCTCCTGGTGCTGCACGCCGTCGTCGCTGCCGTCGGCGTCGCAGCCGAATCCGTCACGGTCGGCGTCGAGGTGCAGACCGTACGCGGGGTCGCCAGCGGGGATGTTCACCCGGCCGGCAGCGCGGGCCTCGGTGCAGTTGCCGAACACGGCGGTGTTCTTCACGACAGGAGTGTCGACCGTCGGAGAAATGTACACGGACGTGCCGCCACCCTCGCAGGCGACCCCGTCGTCGTTGCCGTCGAGGTCGGAGCTGTAGGCCGGCGACGAGGTCGGGATGTTGTAGTAGCCGGCGTTGTTGGCCGCCGTACAGTTCTGGAACATCTGAGCCGAGGCCGGCGCCGTCGACAGTCCGGTGAACCCGGCGGCGGCCAGTGCCGCCAGTGCCGCTGCGGTCTTCTTCATCGCGAACCTTCCAGACGTGTGCAAATGTGACTTGTTGCACATTCATCATAAATGGAAAGGGTGTTTGTCAATGCAATTGGGGACAAGAAGTCCAGATTCGTCCACCAGCCACTGACAACGCCGGTTGCAGGACGGCTATCGGCGCCGCAGTCGTCGCTCGGTTGTCCATGCCCATCCCCTTGTTGGAGGACAGGGGTTCGCTTCCCTCGACGCCCGGGCACCTACTGCGGGCGCTGCCGCAGATGTTCGCGCAGTCCCGGGATCGCGAATCGGACCAGCCCGTAGCCGGCCGGCTCGATCAGTCCGGCGTCGATCAGCCGGGTCCTGTAGTTGCCGACGGTGTTCGGCCTGGCTCCCATCCGGGCGCCGATGTCCCCGGCGGCGGACGGTCCCTCATCCTCAGCCATGGCCCTGAGGAAGTCGAGATCGCGTCGGGAGGCGGTCGAGAGTGCTGCTTCGATGACCACGCGCTCGTTCCGGCGGTGAGCAGCGGCGACCGCCTGGTCCACCACCTCGCCCGCGAGCACAGAGGGAAACCTTTCCGCCTCCTGCCACAGGAAGTACCCCACCAGCTGGATCAGGAAGGGATAGCCACCGGTGGCCTCGGCGGCGCGGCGAGCCTGGTCCTCCACGAGGGTGAAGCCGCCCGCCGCGAAGGTCTCCACGTAGGACCGCTGGACCTCGCCGATCGCGGCCGCGTGCAGGTCGATCCGGTCGGCGCGGCGGAGGAACGTGGCCACTCCCTCGTTCAGCAGGTCCGACACGGCCGCCGGCAGGCCGGCAAAGAGCAGACCGATGGGGAGATCCGCCCGGATGAAGTGCTGCACGTCCGCGGCCAGCTGGGCGATCTCCTGCCGGTCCGCGGCATGGATCTCGTCCACGGTGATGAGCAGTCCGGTCTGCTGCTCCTCCAGCAGGTGCAGGAGCCGTAGACCCTCTTCGCGCCACTGCAGCTGTTGATCGGGCGGCAGCTGAGTGGTGAAGCCGAAGCCCGCCGCCGCGACTGCCGTGAGCCGCCGGCCTTGGGGGCCGTTGCCAAGCTCGTCGGCCAGTCGACGCATGCCGTTGCCGATGCGGCCCATGAAACCTCGTGTCGCCGTTTCGGACACGACGGCCCAGCCCTGAGCACGGGCCAGGTCCTCGGCGGCGCCCAGCATCACGGTCTTGCCCACGCCCCGGGCCCCCGTGAAGATGCTGAGCAGCCCGGGCGCTCCGGACCGAAGGCGCAGCCCGTAGGCGAACTCGTCAAGGACGCCCGCTCGGCCGAGGATCTCCGGCGGGGAGGCCCCTGCGGTAGGACGGAAGGGGTTCTCCACGTCTCTCCTGTGAACGTCGGTGAATCTTGTGAATCTTGTGAATCTGACGTCTCCAGCGTATTGCTCCGGGCGCCAGGATGCTCAGCTCACTCGGGCCAGGCGTTCTCCTGGATGATGCGCACGAAGTCCTCCCGGTGGAAGCCGGGGTCGAAGTGGGCGAGCACGTCGTCGTTCATGGTGCCGAAGGTGGTCTCCGGGCGGTCGGCCATGCCGTCGTAGAACGCGCGGAGGATCTGGTTCTTGAAGTCCGGCCGCGGGTGCGCGGCGACGACAGCGGCGCGGTGCTCCTCGGAGATCTCGTCCAGGTCGAGGCCCAGCACGTCGGTCTCGACGCCCAGCGTGACCACGGCGACCTCGGGCGCCAGGCGCAGGGGGATCTCCGGGGTGGTGTGCAGGGCGATCGCCAGCCACACGGCGCGTGCCTCCTCCGCGGAACGGCCGTGGTCGCGCAGGAACGCCTGCGCCGCCTCGGCGCCGTCGATCTCGAAGCGCTGGAGCTTCGTGCGGTGCTCCTCCGTGAGGCCGAGGTCGTGGAACATCGCCCCGACGTAGGCGAGCTCCGGGTCCACCTCGAGCCCTCGCGCGGCGGACTTGAGCATGCCGAAGAGGAAGACCCGACGGGAGTGGTGGAACAGGCTCTCGTCGGCGGCCCGCTGGACCAGCTCGGTGGTCTCGCGGACCAGCGCGGAGTCCGGGACGGTGATCCCGGCGATCGTCTCGGGCATGGTGTCTCCTCTGCTCGGATACGTGGTGGCGTGCGGGACCGGCCCGTGGCCGGTCCTCCCCCAGCCTCTCAGATGGGGGCGCAGCGGGACCGCAGGATCGGGACGCCCTCACCCGTCAGGTCGTCGCAGCAGGTCTCGCGGCCGGCCAGCGCCATGGTGAGCGCCAGCGTCGTTCCGCTGACCAGGGGGCCGGAGCCGGACTCGAAGGGACCGTCCGTCGCCACCAGGCGGAGGCCCTGGGCGGCGCTGCGGCTGGGCACCGCGAAGTCCCGCCCGACGAAGAACCTCGCCACCGCGGTCACCGCCTCGACCGGAGGCGTGCGCGGCAGCCCGAGCGGGCGGCGGACGTCCTGGCCGTGGACGACGACCTCCCCCAGCCACGCGGCGGTGTCCTTGGAGGGCGCCACGCTGCTTCCGACCACGGCGCGGAACCGCTGGAGCGTCTCGGCCGGGGTGGCGCCCCGGTGCTCCTCGAGGCGGCGCTGGTTGTGCAGGTCGAAGTCGAAGCGGGCGCCCAGCACGCTCCGGAGCCAGCGCAGCCGCCCGATGCTCGCGGCCGCGGTCAGGTGGGCGACGACGTCCTCGACGGTCCACCGCCCGCACAGGGACTGCTCCACCCACTGCGCGTCCTCCAGACCGGCCAGGTCCTCGGCCAGTCCGGCCCGCTCGGCGTGGACGGCTGCCCACAGGTCCTTCGTGCTGGTCGGCTCCATGCGTCCACTCAAGCACACGCCGGCGGAGGACGCCCCCCTTGCGCCAACTCACCCCGTCCGCCCCCGGGCGCACAGAGAGCAACCTCTCGGGCGCCAGCGGTGAGTTCGGCGAAAGGGAGGGTCCGGACGAGGCGGTTCGGGGCGCCGGAACCTCCGGTGTCCGCCGATCCCGATACCGTGGCAGATGACCCGCACCCCCGGGCCGGAACCCCCCGACCGCACGAGGAGCCTCGATGACGAGCATCCGATTCCTCCACACGAGCGACTGGCAGCTGGGCATGACCCGGCACTACCTCGAGGGCGAGGCCCAGTCCCGGTACACGGGCGACCGGGTCGAGACGATCCGCCGCATCGGGGAGCTGGCCCGCGCCCGGGAATGCGCGTTCGTGGTGGTGGCCGGCGACGTCTTCGAGCACGCCAACCTGAGCCGCCGGGACGTCGGGCGCGCCCTGGACGCCATGGGCTCCGTGCAGCTGCCGGTGTACCTGCTGCCCGGCAACCACGACCCCCTCGGCCCGGGGTCCATCTACGCCCAGGACGCGTTCCTCGGCTCGACGCCGGACAACGTCGTGCTCCTGGACGCGGTGGGCCCGTGGCCCGCCGCCGACGGCGTGCAGCTGGTGGCCGCGCCGTGGCGCAGCAAGCGGCCCGACGCGGACCCGGTCGCCCCTGCCCTGGAGGGGCTGGAGCCGGACGGGACGCTGCGCGTCGTCGTCGGCCACGGGATGCTCGACGAGCTGGACCCCGACCGCACGTCCCAGGTCACCGTGCGCCGCGCGCCCCTGGAGGACGCGCTGGCCCGCGGGGCGATCCACTACGTGGCGCTGGGCGACCGGCACATCCGCTGGCCCGAGGACGACCGCGGCGCGATCCACTACTCCGGAACCCACGAGTCCACGAGCTTTCGTGAGCCCGGCCGCGGGCACGTCCTCGAGGTGTCCCTGGACGGCTCCGGCGCGCAGGTCACCTCCCACGAGGTGGGGCAGTGGGAGCACCTGCGGATCCGGCGACAGCTCGACGGGCCCGACGACGTCGACGCCCTGGCCGCTGAGCTCGCAGCCCTCACGCCGAAGGAGCGGATCATCCTGCAGACCGTCTTCACCGGCACCCTGAACCTCTCGGCGTCCGCGCGGCTGGAGGCGCTGCTCGAGCAGCAGGCCGAGGTCTTCGCGAGCCTCAACGCCTGGGAGCGGCACACCGACCTCGCGGTCGTCCCGGACCAGCACGAGTTCGAGGACCTCCACGTCGGCGGGTACGCCGCCGACGCCGTGACCGAACTGCGTGAACGGGCCGCCTCCGACGGCGAGGACGCACCCACCGCCGGGGACGCGCTCCGGCTCCTGTACCGCCTCGTGGGAGGACCGACCCGATGAAGCTGCACCGTCTCAAGCTGGAGAACTTCCGCGGCGTGGCCGCGCGCGAGGTCGAGTTCCCCGACTCGGGGGTCGTCGTGCTGACCGGCCGCAACGAGATCGGCAAGACCTCGATGATCGACGCCCTGGACGCGCTGATCGAGCTGCCGGACAGCAGCAGGCACAAGAAGATCTCCGAGGCCAAGCCCGCCGGCCGGGACGTGCCCGTCCTCGTGGAGGCGGAGTTCTCGATCGGGCCCGCCCGGGTCGTCTACGCCAAGCAGTGGCTGAAGAGGCCGTCCACGATCCTCCGTCACGTCGGTGGGCCCGGGGACGGCCGGACGCTCACCGGGCGTGAGGCCCACGACGCCGCCGAGCAGCTGTGGGCCGGGGCCGACACCGCTCTGTGGAAGGCCCTGCGCTTCATGCAGGCCGGCGGGCTGACGCAGAACTCCCTCACCGACAGCGCGGCGCTGCGCCGGGCCCTGGAGTGCCACGCCGGCCAGACCCAGGGCGACGACCGCGAGGTCGCCTCGCTCCTGGAGCGCGTGCGCGCCGAGTGCGACAAGTACTGGACCTCCACGCGGAAGAAGAACGCCAAGTACGTCCAGGCCGAGACGGACCGCCTCCAGGCCGAGACCGCGGCCGCGGAGGCCGCCGAGGAGCTGCGGGTCATCACGGTGGTCGAGGAGGAACTGGCGGAGCTCACGGAGCAGATCGCCACCTCCGGCCGGAAGCTCGGCGCTGCCCGCGCGGAGAAGGCGGAGCTGGACCGTGCGGCCGGGGAGATCGAGGGCGTCCAGCGGCAGCGGCAGGAGGCGCAGCGCCGCCGGGACTCCGCCCAGGGCGAGCTGGACCGCGCCCGGGAGCGCACGTCCCGCCGCGCGGAGCTCGTGGCCGCACTCGCCGCCGACGAGGAGCGCAGCGCGGCGCTCGCCGAGGACCTGCGGTCCTGCGAGCAGGAGGTGGCCCCGGTGCGCCGGCACGCCGCGGAGGCCGAGGAGCGCCGGGGCGCGGCCCAGACCGCGGTGCAGGAGGCCCGGGCGGCCCACCGGTCCGCCCGGGAAGACCGGACACACCTCGACGACGTCGAGCGCCACCGCCGCGTGCTCGAGATCCTGGGCTCGCTCGAGGCGGTCCGGGCGCAGCTGGCGGAGCTGCGCTCCCGTCCCGCCACGGAGCTCGACGAGGACGTCCTCGACGAGCTCGAGCGCGCCGAGCGGGCGGCGGAGAAGGCCGAGGCGGAGCTGGCGGCCGGCAGCGCCCGGGTGGAGCTGACCGCGCTGGACCGCGCCCGCTCGATCGTGCGCGGCGGCATCGCCGAGGAGGTCGGCCCGGACGAGCCGTGGTCTGTCCCGGTGACGAGCGAGGTCGAGCTCGAGATCCCCGGCGAGTGGCGGGTGCGGATCTCCCCGGAGCAGGGCATCGAGACCCGCCGGGACGCCGCCCGCACGGCGCGTGAGAGGTTCACCGCGCTGCTGTCGCGGCACGGGGTCGGCTCGGTCGCCGAGGCCCGCGCCGCGTGGCGCGAGGCCCAGGAGCTGGCGCAGCAGGTGCGCGAGGCCGTGGCCCAGCGCGACCGTCTGCTGGACGGCGAGGACGAGAGCGGGCTGCGCGACGACCGGGACCGCCTCGCCGCCGCGATCGAGCAGTACGGCGGCCGGCGGAACGACGACGTGCCGCTGCCTGAGACCGTCGGCGTCGCCCAGGAGAGGGTGGAGGCCACCGAGGCCGCTCTCACCGACGCCGAGGACGCCGTGCGCCGCGCCGAGGCCGCCGCCGAGGCCGCCAGGTCCGCCCTGCAGTCCGCCCAGACGGCACTGCACTCCCTCCAGGGCGCCGCGCTGGAGCAGGAGCGCGCCCTCACCGGCAGCAGGGCCCGGCTCGAGGAGGCCCGTCGCGAGGTGCCGGACGAGGACCTCGACCGTGCCGCCGCCGCGGCGGCCGAGGCGCTGGCCGCGGTCCAGGAGGAGATCGACGGGCACGAGGCGGCCCTGGCCGGCCTGGACGCCGAACGGGTGCTCGCCGACCAGCAGCACGTCGCGGACGAGATCGAGGGGCTCGAGACACTGCTGGCCGAGCGGCGGAGTCGCCACAATTCCTTGGAGGGCCGGCTCGACGGCATGGGCCGCGATCGGGTGCAGCTGGCCCACGACCAGGCCGAGACGCGGCTCGAGGCGGCCCGGCGACACCTCGCCGGGATCGAGCGGCGGGCCGGGGCCGCCCTGCTCCTGGAGCGGACGCTGCTGGAGCACCGCGAGCGCGCCCACGCCCAGTACGTCCAGCCGTTCCGCGCGGAGGTCGAGCTTCTGGGCCGGGCGGTCTACGGCCAGGACTTCGAGGTCCACGTGAGCGGGTCCCTGGAGGTGGAGCAGCGCAAGCTCGACGGCGACTGGTTGCCCTTCCACGCTCTCTCGACCGGCGCCAAGGAGCAGCTGGTGATCCTCATCCGGCTCGCCACCGCCCTGCTCGTGGACCCGGAGGACGGCGTGCCGGTGCTGCTCGACGACGCCCTGGGACACTCCGACCCGCAGCGGCTCCGCCGGCTCGGCTCGGCCATCACCACCGCCGGGCAGCGGACCCAGGTGATCGTGCTGACCTCGAACCCCGAGCGCTTCGCGAACCTGCGGGAGGCCCACCGGATCGAGATGTGACCCACGCCGATGCTCCGGACGGGACGGGCCCGGACGGTCCGACTTCCACGGTCCACCGATGACGCCCGGGCGCTTCTCGACCGGCCACCCGTGTCTCCGCCCCGTCGACCCGGCTCCGAGTGAGGTGGGACACATACAATCGTGGCCACCGAGGCAAGGAGCTGGCATGAGCATCGAGGACGAACGGCGTTCGCGGGCTGCCGCCACGGGAGCGAACCAGCAGGACTCGAGCCGCCGAGCCACGCACGATCGCGATGCTCGGGAGGCCGGTCTGGAACGGGCCCTGGAGGACGTCCGGCAGGTCGGGGTCGAGGCGAGCGAGCTGCTGCGCAGAGAGGGACTGAAACCGGCCAAGCTCGTGCACGTTCCCCGCGGCGCCAGGTCCTATCCCCTGGTCGGCCACGCGTTCTCCAGAGTCGCGTGCGGCTACGGGTGGCACGTGGTGCGCGGCGTGGTCGTCGGCACGGACGGTCGGCTGTGGGCGCGCAAGGCGATTCCCGAGCCCACGCCGCGGATGGACCTGGATGCGTGGCGCCTGGAGGTGGAGCCTCCCAGCGGTCGGTTGGACCTGCCCCATCCCGTGCAGTACGACGGGTTCTCGCTGTACACCATGCGCAGGATCTCTGCGGACGAATGTCTGAAGGTCGACCTCATCGAGCGCCTCACGGACGGCTACGCGCGGCTGCTCATCCTCCATCATCACCGGAAGTCATGAGGGGACGAGCGTCGAGAACGGTTCGACGAGGTCCCGGAGCGGGCCGCTGTCGGAGGTGCCTTCGGCCACCGGGGCCGTCCCCGACAGCCCCACCGGCAGAGGGACCAGCAGCACGGCCACGAGCGTGACTCGTCCTACCGGTCGTGCTGTCGGCGCACCATCTCGGTGATCCAGGCGGGGGCGAACGGAGACGTGCAGTTCGGCGGAGTCGGGTAGTCCTTCAGCACCTCCAGGCGCTCACCGATGTCGATGGCCCGGGCCCGGTGCCCGGGGTGCTCGATGCCGATCTGCGCCAGGCAGTGGTTCATCGCCCACTGCAGGCGCTCCGGGGCGTCCTTCATCTGCGCCTCGATGACGTCGAGCAGGCCGGCGAGGTCGAGGCCCTCGGGCTTCTTGGCCACGCGTTCGGTGGTCAGCGCCCAGCCGGCGCTCGCGACGACGGGATCCGGATCGGCGGACCAGGCCACGCGCAGATCCTCGGCGTGCGGGCACTTCTTCACCACGTAGTTCACGAGCCAGTCCTGCACCTTGGGGGTGCGCGCCTGGCGCACCATGACGTCCAGCTCCTCGCGCCCGAACGCCTTGGGGCGGCAGACGAGGAGCGCCAGCAGTCTCGCCGCGGTGTCCTCCGTCTGCCAGAGCCGGAGTGCGAGGTCCTGCTGCGTCTTCAGCCGTTTCGCGATTCCGCGCAGCTTGCCGAGGTTCACCCCGTGGTCGTCACCGTGCCTCGCGTTCACCTCGCGCACCCTCGGGTCCTCGAGCGCGGCCAGCTCGGCCATCACCTCGTCCACCGTTGTCTCGGTCACCTCGGCCATGTCGGCCTCCTCTGCCCATCTCGTGTGCGACCCAGCCTACGAGGACAATGACCCCGAGAGCGGACCCGACGTCGTCCGCAGCCTGTGGCGTGGCACCGGACCAGCGGGCAGTGGAGCCCGTGGGCGGGCTCCCGCAGCGGCTTCGGCGACGAGCTCCTCGAGGGCGGACACGGCGTCGTCGACGGCCCCCGTCTCGAGCGGACCGGGGTGCTGGTGCCGGACCCGAACCCGGATCGCTCCGAGAACCTGCGGCAGGCGCGCCGACCCGACATGCGGACGAGACCGTGCTGCAGGCATCACGCCTCCAGTTGGCCGCGGCGGTAGCGCAGTTCTCGCTCCGTGTGTGTCAGCGGCGAGCCTTCGAACGGCAGCGCCTTCAGGTCCACGGCCGAGGCAGCCCTCAGGGCCAGGACGTTGGCGGCCAGGGCGGCGCGTTCAGGCAGCCCGATCGCCTGGCCGAAGGCGGCCCAGTGCCTGGTCCGCAGATTCCTCATCTTCCCGTCCACCGGCAGGGCCTGGCTGTCGTCGCCGTACAACAACGTGCAGGGCACGTCGTAGACCGGCGCGACGACGAACCCGCCGTGCCGGCCGCCCAGGACGGAGGCGTTCTTGGCGTGCAGGTCGCCGTTGCCGGTCAGCCAGGCGAAGACGAACTGCAGGTACAGGTTCCGCGCTGCGACCACTGGGGCCTTGCACACGGCGGCCAGGGCTTTCACCACGTCCTCGGAAACCACGTTGTACTTGGCGGCCGGGGAGAGACCCATGACCTGGGCCGCGTCCTCCAGAGGCAGCCGCACCCACTCGCCCCCATCCCGGACCCGGTCGAAGCGTTCCACCAGCAGCCCGCGCCGCCCGTGGCGGTCGATGACCACGGCTCCCTCGGCCACCGGGATCCTCAGCCCCTTGGCTGCGGTCAAGTGCACGGCCTCGTTCTCCACCAGATGCGGATGCCGGGGCGGATCCAGCTTCAGGATCAGCCGGCTGCCCCGGGTGGCCAGGGGCGCGGTCAGCATGGAAGCGCTGGCCTTGTCCTGCACCCCCGGCAGAGCGTGCAGGTCCACCGCTGCGGCCAGCACCGTGAAGTCCAGCTCCTGCGGCCTCGCGGAGTCGACCAGCGGCTCGGGCTCGACCGGGGCCTCCCCGATGGGAACGATCTGGACGTCCCCGGGGGCGTCGGCTCCGACGGCCAGCAGCAACGAGAGCTCGTCGTCCAGGCTGGTCTTCACCGCGTCCTTCAGAACGGTCAGGCGGTGGCCCTCGGGCAGCAGCCCGGCAAAGAACGGCGGCACTCCGCCCGAGGGGGATGTGACAGGGACGCCGGTGAGGGGCAACGTCACGGCCACCGGAGGGTGGCCTGCCTCCAGGTAGGCCTGGTCGTAGGTGAATGCGGTGCCCGCGTCCCCGGTGCGCTCGAGCCGGCCGGCCAGCCGGCCGGCCTTGTAGACGTCGGCCACGGCCACGAACCGCAGCCGCTGCAGGTCGGTCACTGCTCGGCCACCAGGCGCAGTCCGAGCACGCCGGCCGCGGCGGCCACAGCGGTCAGCGCAGGATTGCCGGTGCCGGTCTCGATCGCCCGGACCGTCCGCTCGGAGATGCCGGCCAGCTCGGCCAGGTCCTTCTGGGTCAGCCGAGCCTCCTTGCGGGCAGCGCGGATGGCCCTGCCCACCTCCTCGACGTCGCTCACGACCCTCCTCTTTCGGCAGGATCCTGCCGATGTCCTTCAATTTCATCCTCATTGTGCGCGAGAACTACGACGATCGGCAATATGCTGCTGATTTCCTTCCCGTGGTTCTCCAGGGGGCCCGAAAGTGGGAGAAGCGGCATGATGCTGCCGGTTCGATCCGATGGGGCCGGAGGGCTCGGCAGTGCTCGGCGTCCCTGTCCCGTCCGACGACGTCGCCCGCTCCCGTACGCCGCTCACCTCGATGGTCCAGCATGCGGGCAGGTCCGGGGCGTCGCGTCCTGGCCGGCCGACATCTTGAGGCGACCACGGACCGCCGGCACTCAGCTCTCGGGGGAGCCCGGTACGGCGACGGCTCGGTCTCCCAGAGCTGGTGCGCGACGTCCTGCTGTGTCTTCAGGCGCTTCGCGCCTGCGAGCGGCCGCCGGTGACACACAGTCGTTCCCCGGCCGGTCGGCCTTGTGTCCACCTGGCCGGGCGAGCACTCTGGGAGGCACGCACGAGGGCGCGCAACGACAGGTCAGGTCCTGGAAGCAGGCCGGAGGAGATCAGTCCATGGCCCACCATTCCGATCCGCCCCATGGGCCACCCAGAGCCCGGAGGGAATCCGAGGCGGAGTCCGGTGCCCTGCGCCGCTGGACCAGCCGGCACGGACTGCTGGCCTTCACCCTGCTCGCCTACGGGATCAGCTGGAGCATGCTGATCGGCGGCTTCCTCGGGGCCCGGGCCAGCGTCCTGGACCTCGACGGAGCCCTGGTGACGGTGATGATCCAGGTCGCCGCCGGCGGGCCGCTGATCGCGGCCGTGGTGGTCCTCGCCCTGACCCAGGGCCGGCCGGGCCTGGCCGGACTGGTCCGCAGCATCGTCCGGTGGCGGATCCACCCCCTGTGGTACGCGTTCGTCTTTCTCGCCGTACCGCTGCTCGGGCTCGCCGCCACCTGGATCTTCCATCCCGGGGCGATGGCGGTGGCCCTGGCGCAGAACTGGTCACTGCTCTACACCCAGTTGCCGCTGGGCGTGCTGAGCATCGCCCTCTTCACCGGACTGGCCGAGGAACCCGGGTGGCGCGGCTACGCCCAGCCCATGGCCAACCGGCGCCACCCGCCCTTGACGTCCGCGCTGATCGTGTCGGTGATCTGGGCGCTCTGGCACCTCCCGAACGCCTTGTTCGGTCAGGGCCCGGCCGAGACGCTCGCCCATCTGCTGGCCACGGTGGTCAACGGTTTCGTCCTGGCCTGGGTCTACAACTCCACCGGCGGCAGCGTGCTGATCGTGATGCTGCTCCACGGCGCCCAGAACGCCACCGGCGGACTGGTCTTCCTGCTGTTCGACGGTTCCGCCGACGGGCCGACACGGACTGTGTACTACTTGATCTCGGCGCTGGTCTTCGGCGCGCTGATGATCGTCGTGGCAGTCCGCACCCGGGGACGGCTGGGCCTCCCGTCCACGGGTGCGGACGGTATGCACCGGCCGGGAGGAACACCATGACCACGCCCACCCCACGGCCCCGGGACACCGACCACCGTCCCCGGAGCGGTTCCCTGGCCCGGCGCCGGCCCGTGACGGTCTTCCTCCTCCTGGCCCTGGGCCTGGGGTGGGCATCGCTGACGGTCCCGGTGCTCACGGGCCTGCCGGGGGAGCCGTTTCTGCTGTTCCTGACCTTCGTGGGGCTGCTGGGCTCAGCGTTGTCGGTCACCCGCCTGACGGGCGGTCCGGGCGGGATCCGCCGGCTGCTGGGGCGCGCCTTCGCCTGGCGCTTCGGCGCAGGACGCTGGGCCGTGGTACTGCTGGGCATGCCGGTCCTCACCCTGGCGCTGGCCGCGGCCACCGGCTCCCTGCGGAGCCCGCCGACCGGCTGGGCGGCCGAGGCCGGGTGGTACCTGTTCAACACCCTCGTCTACGGGGCGCTGGTGCTCAACCTGTGGGAGGAGACCGCGTGGGGCGGGTTCCTCCAGTCCCGGCTCACCGCCCGCCACGGTCTGCTGGTCGCCGCACTGCTCACCGGGCTGCCCTTCGCCGCGATCCACCTGCCGCTGTACCTGGCCGAGGGCTGGAACGGGGAGACCGCCAGGAACCTCGCGCTGCTCGTCCTGCTGGCGCCCGTCTACCGGTACCTGCTGGGCATGCACCTGCTGGACACGGGCGGCAGTGTGCTGGCCATCGGGATCCAGCACGCCTCCTGGAACGCCGCCGTGAGCCTCGGGACGGTGGAGGGCGAGTGGCAGGTGATGGTGGCGGTGGTCCTGCTCACGGTCCTCGTGGCGCTGGAGCGGCGCGTCCGGGGCCGGGGAACCCGTCCCCTGGGCCGGGACGCCGAGCGACGGGCGGCCGCCGAGTGGACGGGACCCCGCCACCCCGGCCCGCCCGCCGACCGCTGACGTCGGCGGAGGGGGGGCACGGTCGGGCGGACGCCGCCCAGGTGCCATCGGAGCACCAGGAGGCCGGTGGGGACCAGGCCCCGCGAAGCACGACTGCCGGGGCTCACACAGACCGACCAGACGGCGGTGGCGGGTCGATACCGGGGTCAGGTCGAGCAGGGGGGTGCACGACGACGCCGGTCTGGTGGGGTTCAGAACGCCCGGCTCGCACCTTGTGCTGGGAGCGGGCCCACCACGTCGTACGTCGCGCAGATGAACGCCCGATTGCGCGCCACGTCCTGGAGCTTCAGATCGAACCGGCGGGGAAACAGGGGGCGGCCCGCCCCGAGGGTGACCGGCGCGATGGAGACCATCAGCTGGTCCAGCAGTCCGGCCTCGGCGAACTGGGCCGCCAGATCCCCGCCGCCGACGACCCAGATGTCCTTCCCACCGGCGGCGTCCGCGAGGGCGGCGTGGATCGGCGCCACCTCCCCCTGGGCGAAGCGGATGTCGGCCCCGGTGATCCCCGGCAGCTCCGCGTGGGAGACCACCCAGGCGGGCATCTCGTAGGGCCACCCCTCGCCGGAGGACTGCAGGTGTTCTCGAACCCACTCGTAGGTGGTCCGTCCCATCACGACCGCCCCGACCCCAGCGATGAACTCGTCGTAGCGGTGCGGGCCCTCGGGGTCGGAGTCCTGCACGAACAGCCACTCCAGGGAGTCCTGTTCGTCGGCGAGGTAGCCGTCCAGGGTGGTGGCGGTGTAGAAGACGGTGCGGGTCATCGGAGACCTCCTGTACGTCGTTGCAACCATTCGATCGGGTCCCCGGAACCGGGGGCGGCTCCGGCCTGGCGCAGCATCAGCCGGGCCAGCTGGCGCCGGTGTGCGGAGAACGTGAGCACATGGGCGATCACGCTGCTGATGACGAAACTCTCGGGCGGCTCGCACAGCGCGTCGATGATCCGGTCGTTCCACGCGCCCCGCCGGTCGATGTCCCGGACCATGGCCAGCCAACGGGGTGCGACCTCCTCGTGCCGATCCGCCAGTGCTGCAGGATCATCATCGCGACCGGTGTCCGGGGCGTCGTGTCCTTCGATGGCCGCCAGCCAGATCTCCTTGGTGAGCACCAGGTGGGCCATCACCTGCGCGATCGACTCGTCGGGCCCGTCCCAGCCCAGGGGTGCGCTGCCCGGCACGCGCACCCTGCGGCACTCCTCCGCGGACAGCCCTTGTGCCAGCGTCAGCAGGTCGCCGACGTCCTCGACGTCGTGGTGCAGCATCAGCTCCGCCACGTCGGCCGCCGGCCGGACCGTTGCGGCCTCGTGGGTGTCGACCCACAGTGAGGTCGGAGGGTGGAAGTGGATGCCGTTCGGAGCCGGCAACCAGTGGCTCGTGTCCCGGCCAGCGGTGGTGCTGGGGGGATGGCCGAACGCCCTGGTGAAGGCGCGCGTGAAACCGTCGACGGACTCGTATCCCGCCGCCCACGCCGCCTCGGTCACCGGTCGGCCCGTCCCCAGTTCCCACGCCGCCCGCTCCAGCAGGACCCGGCGCCGCATCGACACCGGCGGCTCCCCCGCCCCGCGTGAGAGCTGACGGCTGAAGTGGTACGGCGAGGAATAGGCGCCACCGGCCATGTCCTCGAGGGTGCGATTGTTCTCGTCGAGCACCGCGTCGAGCAGCTCACGCAGTCGGTCCCGGTGCTGATCCGCCATGTCCCCAGTCTGACCGGACCCAGCCCGGGAGCGCCCGACCGTCCTTGCTCATCCGAGCGGTGTGATGTTTGACGGGCCGTGATCAGGAGTGCAGTGCTGGCTCACCGGCGACCTCAGCGAGAGTCGGGAAGCCGGCCTGCCTCCATGGCCCGGATGATTCAGACCGGCGGGTGTTCCTCAGGGGGTGGTCTGCAGTGCTGCCGTGATGATCCCGGCCAGGTCCTTCTCGGCGCCGTGTGCTTCGCGTTGGTGGTGGGCTCCGGTGCCCTCTCGAAGGATGGTGGCCAGCACGGTCTCCACCGCGTCCAGCTCGTCGTACTCGGTGAGCACCGGGTGCAGGTGCTCCAGGAGGTGGGTCACCACGTCGCCGGCGGGGGCGGTGGTGCCGGTGTGCGGGTTGACGAGGTAGCTCTCGACGCCGCAGCGGCTCGCCTGCCACATCCAGGCCCGCAGCACATTGGCGGACACCGGGGCCGGCGGGTGTCCGGCCTGCCAGCGGCGGGCGCTGGTTTCGGCCAGGGCCCGCACCAGGGTCGCCAGGACCGCGGCGTGCTCGGGGGCCCAGCAGACATCGGCCACCCGGATCTCCGCGGTGGGGTGGCGCTCGCTCAGCCGGGCATCGAAGTAGAACATGCCGGCGTCCAGGGGCGCTCGGGACGCCAGCAGGTGTTCGCAGTAGAGGTCGTAGGCAGCAGCGCTGCCGAACACGTCGATGGGCCCGGACGCGGGCCACCGGTTCAGGAGCTGGTACCGGTAGCTGCGGAAGCCGGTGTCGGTGCCGTCCCAGAACGGGGAGTTGCTGCTCAGCGCCAGGAGGACCGGAAACCAGATCCGCACCCGGTCCAGGATCGCCACGCCTTCCTCGCGGGAGTCGATCTGCACGTGGACGTGGAAACCCCCGGTCAGCTGCTGGCGGGCGGTGATCCCGCCCCACGCGGCGATCTGCTCGAATCGGTGCTCGGGCACCAGGTGGGTGGTGGTCGGGGCCGGCGCGGTGGCCAGGGCCACCGCCCGTCCGCCCGCCTCACCGGCCGCGGCATCAGCCAGTGCACGCCCGGCCCGGATGGTCGCCAGTTGCTCACCCAGGGTGGTGCACGGCGGGTTGATGACTTCCAGTTGTTCCTGCTGGAACTCCACGCTGAGCCGGTGCCCGGTGGGGACGGGCCCGCGGGAGTGGTCGACGAGGTGCTGCCCGATCGGCATCGGCTGCAGAGAGGACGCATCGATCAGCAGGAGCTCTTCTTCTACACCGAAACTGCGCACGACATCGATGCTCTCACCTCACGGGGCCGCGGCGACACCGGCGGGTGCGGTGACCGCCCCGTGGTGCGGGCCGGCGCCTCGGGTGTGCGTCAGGCGATGGCGCCGCGCCCTGCCATGCCCGGGCCCGAGGACGTGCGGGCAGGATGACGAGGCATTACTCCGGATTGTCCACGGTTACCGGGTTGTCCTCGTCCGGTTCCTCTTCGGCCGCCTGCCCCTCCACGCCGGGGTCCTCAGGTGTCGGCTCGCGCAGGCGGTGCTCGACGGCTTGATTGAACTGGTCAGCGGTGTCCGGATCGGCCAGTCCGCCCGAGGTGTCTGCGGCTGAGTTCGGTCGGTCCTCCGCGTTCCCGTCTTCTGGGGTGGAGGGTCGGGGGTCATTGGGGGTCGAGTTCATCGATTGCCTTTCGTCTCGGTCGGCCGCTCCACGCCTTTTCGACCGGACCCTATGAGAGACCATGGGCACTCGGGGGTCTCCTGGTGTCGGGGCTCCGCGGTGGGGTGCGGCGCCCACCGTGAACGACCCGGATCGCCGGTCCGGGTCTGGCGGACCGTGGAACTTTCCCTGCAGGATGCTCACCGTGGATCATCCCTCCTGTCGTTCCTACCGCGATCTGACCTGCGGTGACAAGGGAAACGCCCGCACCGTCTCGAGCCCCGGACGTGCTTGAGGCGAGAGACCCGACGAGTTGAGCCGGCGAGGTGCCCGCCCCGGGCCGTTCGGGCGCGCCCAGGGCAGCCGGCCGCGCCCGCTATGGCGCAAGCAGCTCTTTGATGTCTGCTGCGCTCAGCGGCGCGGAGAGTTCTCCGCCTTCGTCGACGACCTTGTCGAACAGGTCGCGCTTGCGGTTCTGCAGCTCAACGACCTTCTCCTCGATGGTCTCGTCGGCCACGAGCCGGTAGACCATGACGTTCTTGTCCTGCCCGATCCGGTGCGTCCGGTCCACCGCCTGCGCCTCCGCGGCCGGGTTCCACCACGGATCGAGGATGAAGCAGTAGTCCGCCTCGGTGAGGTTCAGCCCGAACCCGCCCGCCTTGAGGCTGATGAGGAACACCGGGGCCGTGCCGGTCTTGAACTCCTCGATGCGCCGGGGGCGGTTGCGGGTGCGCCCGTCGAGGTAGACGTAGGCGATCCCCTCGGCGTCGAGCCGGTCGCGGGCGGCCCTGAGGAAGCCGGTGAACTGGCTGAACACCAGCGCCCGGTGCCCGCCGCCGACGACGTCCTGCAGCTGCTCCAGGAGGACGTCGAGCTTGCTCGAGCGCACCGCGGCGTACTGCTCGTCCACCAGCGCCGGGTCGAGGTCGAGCTGGCGCAGCAGGGTCAGGGACCTCAGGATCGTGAACCGGTTCTTGTCCACGTCCTCGAGCAGGCTCAGGACCTTCCGGCGCTCGCGCTGCAGGTGGGTCTGGTAGAGCTTCGCGTGCCGCGGGTTGAGCTGGACGCTGAGCACCTGCTCCTGCTTGGGCGGCAGGTCGGCGGTGACCTGCTCCTTGGTGCGCCGGCGGAGGAACGGGCGGATCCGGCGGCGCAGCGTGCCGAGCAGCTCCGGTGCCTCGCCACGTTCGATGGGCTTGCGGTAGGTCTCGGTGAAGGCCTTCGGGTCCGGGTACACGCCGGGCGCGGTGATCGACAGCAGCGACCACAGGTCCATGAGGCTGTTCTCCAGCGGCGTGCCGGTGATCGCGAGCTTGAACGGTGCGGCGAGCCGCCGCGCGCACTGGTAGGTCTTGGCCTGGTGGTTCTCGACGAACTGGGCTTCGTCGAGCACGAGTCCGCTCCAGGTCAGCCCCTGGTAGGCGGCGAGGGTCTGGACGGTCTTGCCCAGGCCCATGTCGTCGGCGAGGATCCCGCCGAGCCCGGCGTCCCAGAGGCAGGCGAGCCACCGGTAGCCCTCGAGCTGGTAGGGCCGGAGGGTGGCGACCAGCCCGGCGGGCGGCGGGTCCCGCAAGAGGTGGAAACGGCATGATGCTGCTGGTCTGATCGGACGGCGGCGGCAAGGACCTGCTGCGCGGCGTCACCGCCGAGGGCCAGATCTTCGACGTGGCGGAGCTGGACTCCCCCGGCACCAGCGAGCTGGCCGGTGTCACGTTCAGCCCGGACGGCCGGATCCTGCTCTTCAAGGTGCAGAGCCCGGGCGGCACCCGGCCCATGGCGCTGGACTGCGCGGACGGAGGACATGGGTTCTCTTGTACGCTTTTATGTCGGACTATATTTTCTCGTTGTACACGGACATAGATCAACACAAGGGCGGCCATGGACCCTGTGCTCAACCCTACGCCCCCGGCGCGGGACGTCGTCCTGCCGCCCTGGTGGGACGCGGCACACAGCTCAGAGCCTGAGATGTGGCCCTGAGGCGGGTCGAGGCCGGTCGAGACGCCCAGTCGATGGTCCTGTACGGCTTGCGAGGCGTGGGGAAGACGGTGCTTCTCTCCCGGTTCGCTCAGCTCGCACGCGAACGCGGCTGGCTGGTAGCCCAGATCGAAGCCAGATCCGGGGTGACGATGCGGGACATGATCGGCGCTGCCTTCCACGACGACCTTGTCGATTTGGCCAGGCCGGGCATCGGCGCACGGGCGCTCAAAGCGCTCAGAACGACGCTGAGTTACAAGGCATCCTACGATTCGTCCGGCACCTGGAACTTCGGGCTCGATCTGGACCAGGCCGCAGGCGGTGGTGCCGACATCGGCAGCCTCGAGGCCGACGTCAGCAAGCTCTTGCGCGACCTCGCCGGTGCGGCCGAGGAACGGGACGTGGGAGTTGCGGTGCTGATCGATGAAGCCCAGGACCTACCGCACGACGAGCTCATCGCCCTGTGCTCGGTGGTGCACTCCGCCAACCAACGGGGGAGCCGGATCGTCGTCGCACTGACCGGCCTGCCGAGTCTTCCGCGCAAACTGGCCGAGGCGAAGTCCTATGCCGAGCGCCTCTTCGACTGCTCCTCGATCGGGGCGCTCGACGACGATGCCGCTCGCCAAGCCATCGTGGAACCGTCGCAGATCGAGGACGTCCATTGGGACGACGCTGCGGTCGACCATCTCGTCGACCAGGCCCGCGGCTATCCCTACTTCCTCCAGCAGTACGGTCAGGACACCTGGAACGCCTGTGACCATCAGCCGATCACCCTCCTCGACGCCAAGGTCGGTCACACCCGCGGACAGCTCGCCCTGGACACCGGCTTCTATCGCATCCGCTGGGACCGAGCCACGAGCGCCGAGAAGGACTACCTGCGAGCCATGGCCGTGGATGGCGACGAGGGCAGCGCATCCGGAGAGGTTGCCGCCCGCCTCGGCAAGAAGATCACCGCGCTGGGCCCGATTCGTGCCAAGCTCATCGACAAGGGCCTGATCTACGCACCGGACCACGGCGTGGTCGCCTACACCGTCCCGGCCATGTCCAGCTTCATCGAGCGGCAGGTGACGGATCGGTGAGGCCGCCCCCTGGCCAGGACCACCATTGTCGTGCCGACGCCGGCACCATGGTGCACGCTCTCCACCTGACCCGCTGCAGGCGACCGACGCGCAGGCCTGTTCCTATACTCGCCTGATGACCCCGATCTATCCTTACGCACTGCCTCTCGGCCGGTTCCGGGAGCTGATGGCCCAGGACCACGCCCGTATGCGCGCACTCGCGGGCCCGGGCCGCACGGCCGCCGTCCCCGCGTGTCCGGACTGGAACGGTGACGAGCTCATGCGCCATACCGCCCTCGTCTATCTGCAGAAGGCCGAGACCGTTCGGACCGGCACGAAACCCCGAGGACAGTGGTTGCCGGAGGAACTGAGGCGGATGAACTCGGCTGAGCTGCTCGGCGTCGGCTATGACCGGCTGATCGAACAGTTCGACGCGCATGATCCTGCCGATCCTGCGGAGTCCTGGGTACCGGGAGACCAGACGGTGGGCTTCTGGATACGCCGTCTGGCGCACGAGACCGCCATCCACCGCTACGACCTCGAGGCGGCCCTGGGAGCGGGCGCCCCGATCGATGCGGAGCTGGCGGTCGACGGGATCGACGAGGTCCTGACGGTGATGCTCGGCCGGGGCGCGGCGGACGAAACCGCCAGCGGTGCGGCTGTGGCCGTGGAGACCGACGGAAAGGCCTGGTGCGCAACGCTCGAGCAACGTGCGGTCCGGATCACGCGGGAGCGCTGTGCCTCGCCGGCAGGCAAGGTCACCGGCAGCGCCAGCGACGTTCTCCTGTGGCTGTGGGGCCGCGGTCCGCTTCCGGAGGGCTCCGCGGACAGCAGCGCCCTGGCCGAACTCCGCAGACGTCTGGCCGCGGCCACCTGAACCGCCGGACTCCGGCGACGGTTAAGTCACCAGCCCGCTGACTCCAGCGCGGCGTCCTGGCTCGCGCGTCCGGAGCGTGGGATTTGCCCGTTGCATCGGAGCAATTGGCAGCCCTGAGCGTGCCGGCGAGACGGATGGTGTTGCTGACGTCATCCGCCGGTGGAGGGCGGCTCGGGCCGGTCCCAGACCCGTGCGAATTCTTCGGCGACCAGAGGCCAGACCAGCAGTAGACCGTCCTGAGCCGAGTCGATCTCTTCGGCCAAGGGCCCGGAGGCGACGAACTCGTGGGGGATGACTCTGCCGGCCGCGTCTCTTCGGCCCAGGGGATCTGAAAATCGCAGAGCCACCGTCTTGAGGAGACGGCGACAAACTTCCGGCTCATCCTCGACGCCCGAGAAGGCGTCGTCGTAGACCGGGAGCGGATCTGCGGATCCTCCGCTTCGGAGAAACCGGAAGCCCCAGGTCCGCCTACGAGTGGCCCAGATGAAGCTCATCTAGGCGCAGCTGGGTGTGGGTAGCGATGACCAGACCTCGGCGCGGCCGCCTGCGCGATCAAGGCCGCACGAGTTGCCACGGCGCACGATGGAACCGAGACCGCGGATCGACTGGAATGCCGATGGCGGCGTGCACAGCTCCTGGAAGCGAAAAGTGACCTCGTGCATGAGGACCAACGCATGCGCAACGACGTGCGCTGGCCGGTCCACACCTGCTGAGCGCGTACCGGCAGAGACGGCGCCGATGGCGTAGACCCCTTTGTCCGTGGCCGAAATCCGGCCATATGTAAAGTGGAAGGGGACGAAGGCACGATCCTCGTCACCGGTCCGTGCATCAGCCCCCCGACCGACCGCGGCGGCCGCCGCGTCCGCCTTGAGCACGCTTGAGGACAAGTGGGGCGCCTGCTACCCGGCGATCAGCCGCCTGTGGCGCGGGGCCTGGACCAATTTCATCCCGTTCTTGGACTCCGTCGTGGAGATTCGCTGGGTCATCTGCTCCACGAATGCGATCGAGTCCCTCAACGCCCGGTTTCGCCGGGCCGTGAGGGCCCGGGATTATTTCCCTAACGAGCAGTCCGCGATGAAGAACCTATATTTCGTCGTGCGGTCCCTGGACCCGAAGGACACCGGGCAGACACGATGGGGCACCCGGTGGAAGCCGGTGCTGAACGCCTTTGCCATCATCTTCGCTGATCGCATGTCGGCGGCGGAGAATTACCAACCATGGAACCGCTTCTTACACAGAGATGATGGATGCAGGTTCTGGCGGTGGTGTGACTCGCCCTTACACCGACGCCCGCAGGGGCTGTCTTCTAATGGATCTGTCCACCCCGCCGGGGCCGTGAACCGTACGGACAGACGGAGCATGACTTGATAGGAGCCTGACCGGGAAGTCGCCTCACCTCTGTGCTGTCTGCCCCATCTGCCCGACGGTGACCAGCTGCTCTTCCAGCACGGAAAGGATCACCGGTCATGACGATGATGACAGCGCCACCGGCGGCGGCCAACCCCTCTGAGCGCACAACCCTGGGACGGTATGCCGGGGTCGACACCCACCGCGACACCCACCACGTAGCGGTGGTCGACGAGCTGGGCCGGGCCGTGGCCGACCGGCAGTTCGCAGCCACCGGCGCCGGGTACCGACAGATCGTGGACTTCCTGCGCACCCACGGGCCCGTCCTTGCCATCGGGGTCGAGGGCACCGGATCCTACGGGGCCGAGCTGGCTCGCGTCTTGGCGGCCGCGGAGATGGCCGTGATCGAGGTGATGCGCACCAACCGCCAGCACCGGCGATTGCGAGGCAAATCGGATCCGCTGGATGCGCACCAGGCTGCGCTCACCGTGGCCGCCGGTCGGGCCACAGTGGTCCCGAAGCCGCGCGACGGGCAAGTGGAGTCCTTGCGGATCCTGCTGGCCGAGCGCACCTCGGCGACCAAGGCCCGCACCGCGGTCCTCAACCAGGTCCACGCCCTGCTGATCACCGCCGACGGCGCCGTGCGCAGCGACTTCCATCGCTATCACGGTCAGGAACTGATGGACGTACTCGCTCGCACCCGTCCTGGCCCCGGCGACGATCCCGACCAGGTCGCCCGTGCGTCGCTGAAACGCCTGGCGGCCCGCCACCGGGTCCTGACCGAGGAGATCACCGTTCTGGACGACCAGCTCGAGCAGATTGCCCGCCGGCTCAACCCCGCCCTGCTGGCCACCCAGGGGGTCGGGCCCGTGGTGGCCGCGAGTCTGCTGGCCACCGTCGGGGACAACCCGCACCGGATCGCCACCCAGGCGCAGTTCGCCGCCCTGTGCGGGGTCGCCCCGATCCCGGCCTCCTCCGGCAAGACGAACCGGCACCGGCTGTCTCGGGGCGGAGACCGCCAAGCCAACCGCGCCCTGCACCGGATCGTGCTGATCCGCATGCGCTTCCGCGAACCCCGCACCATGGCCTACTTCGCCCGCCGCCGGGCCGAGGGACTGGCCGACCGCGACATCATCCGGTGCCTGAAGCGCCACATCGTCAACGAGGTCTTCGCCCTCCTCACGCACCCATCAACCGAACCTCTGCCAGGGCCATCGCTGCGCCGGCAGCGCCAAGCACTGGGCATCCGCCTGACCGACGCCGCCGCCGCCTTGGGCGTGCCCTACCAGCGGCTCCGACGCCTGGAGCTCGGCACCCGCACCGACCCCGACCTCGTCCACCGCTGCCAATACTGGCTCGACGAGACCGACCATCAACGCCTCAAAACCGCTTGACGCCAATAGGAGCATCCATTAAAGCGACAGTCCCGCATTCAGCATCGAGACATCCACTCAGCACAGGCGCACGGCAGTCGAGGGGCGGGGGCCGTGATCATGCTCCTGGGCGAATGCTCCGGCGAAGCGGTGGTAGGCGCCCATAAGGTGGTCGTGCATGGCTTTCTCTGCCGCATCGGGGTCGCAGTCGCGGACGGCTTCTACGATCGCGGCGTGTTCTTCGATGGTCTGCTCACTAGACCAGTCGGCCGGGTAGAGACGGAAAAGGTGGAGGTGGCAGTGCGTGGCCCGGATCGCCTGGTGGGCGAACTCGTTGTGGCTGGCGCTGAGGATCTGGTCGTGGAACTGCATGTCGTGGGACACCAGTAGATGACGTGCGTTGATGTTGATCGCGCTGTCGGCAATGTAGTTCTTCAACCCCGACTCCAGAGCACGGCCCGGATTGCTCAACCGATTGACGGCTGCGGCCCGGGCGCCCCATGGCTCGATGAGCAGACGCAGCTCGAACATCTCCCGCAACTGTTCGAATCTCAAGAGGGGGGTGGTTCGGTAGCCCCTGCCTGGAGTTTTGACGATGAGGTTGTCGCCTTCCAGCTGGTGCAATGCTTCACGGATGGGGGTCTGAGAAACACCCAGTTCCCGTCCCAATGCATCGATGTTGACCTTGCTGTCCGGAGGTATCCCGAGGTCCAGTATTTGTGCGCGCAGATAGGCGTAGACCTCAGCACTGCCCCGGCGGGCAAGAGTCTCGGTCGCAGTCATGCTGGTTACTCACTTCTCTTCGGCACCGGACTGTGCCGGTGCGCACCATCGATAGGAGATGCGTGGGCGAGTACGTAGTCGAGGAGACGCCCAATGCCGAAGGTCCACGGCTGTAGTTTCTCGGTCGGCGCCACAATGTTACCCAATGTTCCCAGGTGGGGGCTGCTGATCTCGACCACGTCGCCGTGCTTGTGCGTGAACCCCTTCCCAGGCTCGTCGCGGTCCTCGGCGGGGGCGAAGAGGGTGCCGGTGAACAGCACGAAGCCGTCCGGGTACTGGTGGTGGGCCCCATGGGCGGCCCCGACCAGTTCCTCGAAGGGCCGGCTGAGGCGGGAGACGCTGTTGGTGCCTTGGAGGACGTAGCCGTCCGTGCCTCGCACCGTGAGCTCGATGGTCTCGGTGCGGGCCTCGTCAAGGGTGTAGGACTCGTCGAACAACCGGACGAACGGGCCGATCGCGGCCGAGGCGTTGTTGTCCTTGGCCATGCCCAGCAACAGGGCGCTGCGACCCTCCACGTCCCGCAGATTCACGTCGTTGCCCAGGGTGCACCCCCGCACGGCGCCCCGGCTGTCCACCACGAGCACCAGTTCCGGCTCGGGGTTGTTCCAGGCGGAAAAGGAAGGAATACCAATATGGGCTCCGTAACCGACGGCCGAGAGCACCGGGGCCTTGGTGAAGACCTCCGGGTCCGGACCGATGCCCACCTCCAGGTACTGGGACCAGAACCCCTCCCGGATCAGCACCTCCTTGACGCGAGCCGCCTCCGCCGAACCCGGCTTTAGTCCCGCCAAGTTGCCGCCCAGGGCCTCCAGGACCTGGGCACGGATCTGCTGGGCCTGGGCGAAGTCCCCGCCGCAGCGCTCCTCAATGACGCGTTCGATCATTGAGTCCACGAACGTCACCCCGCACGCCTTCACCGCCTGCAGGTCCACCGGTGCCAGCAGGGTCGCCGCCGCGCCCGACGCCTCGACGGTCGCGCGTAGGACGTCGGTCAGGTCCCACGTGCGGGCCGTCCCGGTGGCCGCCGTCTCGAGCACGGCCGCGGGGTCTGCGGAGTCCAGCAGTTCCGAGACCGTCCGGGTCCAGGGGAACAGGTCCACCAGCCGATCCCCGGTCACCAGTACCGGGCGCGGGCCACCAGTCTCGGGGTCCCAGATCCGGCCCACCAGCAGCGCTTGACCGTGGTCCTCGGGCAGCACGCTGGCGGGGTCGAGGTGGTGCACCGGGGTGGCGTCGGGGCTCATCGCGTAGATCTTTCCGTCGTGGCGGATTCGAGCCGCCCGTCCACGCGGCGGGCGATCCCCCAGGGGTTGGCCTCCTGCAGGGCCGGCGGCAGCGCGGTGTCGGGCAGGTCCTGGTAGGACACCGGACGCAGGAACCGCCCGATCGCGGCCGTGCCCACCGAGGTGGTGTTCGACGTCGTCGCCGGGTAGGGGCCGCCGTGGTGCTGAGCGTAGGAGACGGTGACGCCGGTGGGCCAGCCGTTCCACAGCACCCGGCCGGCCTTCCCGGCCAGGGTGTCCACCAGCGCGGTGCTGTCGTCGTCCTCGTCCCCGTGGATGGTGGCCGTTAGCTGCCCCTCCATCAGCTCCGCGAGGGCGGGCAGCTGCGCGGCGTCCCGGTAGCGGACCACGACCGTGGCTGGGCCGAACATCTCCCGGTGCAGCACCTCCGGAGTTTTCCGGACCTGGTCGGCGTCGACGGCCAGCACGGTCGGGGCGGGCACCTCCTCGTCGGAACCGGCAACGAGCGTCTCGACGCCCTCGAGGGCGGCGAGCTCGTCGCGGGACTGGCCGAAGGACTCGCGCAGCCCCGGGGTGAGCAGCTTCGCCAGCGGGGTCTCGGCGAGGGCTTCGGTCAGGGTGGTGCGGAGCTGCTCCGCCTTGCCTTCGTCCGGGACGAAAAGCACTCCGGGTTTGGTGCAGAACTGGCCCATGCCCATGGTGAAGGACCCGGCGTAGCCTTGGAGGATCTCCTTGGAGCGGTGCGCCCAGGCTGCGGGGAGCACGAACACCGGATTGATGCTGCCCAGCTCCCCGTAGAACGGAATGGGCTCGGGCCGGGCAGCTGCCCGGTCGAAGAGGGCCCGGCCGCCGGCGGTGGAGCCGGTGAAGCCGATGGCCTTCACCAGGGGGTGGTCGACCAGTGCGGTGGCAGCCTCCCGGCCCTCGAGCACGGCGAACAGTCCCTGCGGGGCACCCGCCGTCTCCAGCGCTTCGACGACGATCTGCCCGGTGCGCAGGCCGAGCTTCTGGTGCCCGGGATGGATCTTGTGCAGCACGGCGCACCCGGCGGCCAGGGCCGAGGCGCTGTCCCCGCCCATGACGCTGAAGGCGAAGGGGAAGTTGGAGGCGCCGAAGACGCCCACCACGCCCAGGGGGACGTTGACGCGGCGGATGTCCGGGCGCGGGCCCATTCCCCAGTCCGGGTCGGCGTGGTCGATGACGGCGTCCAGGGCCACCCCGGTGCGGACCTCCTCGGCGAAGAGGTCGAGCTGGAAGGCGCTGCGCGTGAGTTCCCCGCGCAGACGTGCCTCGGCGAGGTTGGTCTCCTGGGCGGCGATGCCCACGAGCTCGTCGGCCTCGCCGCGGAGGGCCTCGGCCAGGGCGGTGAGCCAGGAGGCTCTGGTGGCGGGGGTCTGGGACGCGGAGACCAGGTAGGCCTCGTGGGCGACCCGGGCGACCCGGTCCACCTCCTCGGCGGTCGTGGCGGGGCTGAGGGCGGTGTTCATGATGGCTCCTTGAGAGGGTTCGGGATCAGCGGGCTAGGACGTCCTGCCATCCGGCACCGGAGGAGAAGGTCCAGCGCTCGACCGAGGGCTGCAGCATCTGCGCGCCGTTGCCGGGCAGCTCCGGTGCCTGGTAGTGGCCGTTGGAGATTAGGACCGGCTCGGCGAAGTGCTCGTGCAGGTGGTCCACGTACTCGATGACCCGGTTCTCCATGGACCCCGTGACGGCGGCGTAGTCGAAGAAGGAGAAGTGCTGAACGAGCTCGCACAGCCCGACTCCCCCGGCGTGCGGGCAAACCGGGATCTCGAACTGGGCAGCCAGCAGCAGGTTGGCGATGTTCTCGTTGACCCCGGCCACGCGGGTGGAGTCGATCTGCATGACGTCGATCGCCCCGGCCTGCAGCAGCTGCTTGAAGATGATGCGGTTGTGCACGGCCTCGCCGGTGGCGACCTTGACCGGGTGGACGCCCTTGCGGATGGCGGCGTGGGCCAGGATGTCGTCGGTGCTGGTCGGCTCCTCGATCCAGTAGGGCTGGAAGTCCTGCAGCTGGTTGACCCAGTCGATCGCCTCCTGCTCCTCCCAGCGCTGGTTGGCGTCAATGGCGATGCGCACGTCCGGGCCCACGGCCTCACGCGCGAGACCCAGGCGGCGGCGGTCGTCCTCGATGTTGCCGGCCACTTTGAGCTTGATCATCCCAAAGCCGGCCTCGACGGCCTCCTTGGACCGGCGCACGAGCTTCTCGTCGCTGTAGCCGAGCCATCCGGGGGTGGTGGTGTAGGCCGGGTAGCCGTTCTGCTGGAGCTCGGCGATGCGCTCCGCCTTGCCCTTCTGACCTCGCGCCAGGATCGCCGCGGCGTCCTCGGGGGTGAGGGCGTTGCGGATGTGGGTGAAGTCCACCGCGCTGATCAGCTCTTCGGGGGACATCTCGCTCAGCAGCAGCCACAGCGGCTTCTGCTCCCGTCGGGCCCGGATATCCCACAGCGCGTTTATCAGTCCGCCGCAGGCCATGTGGGAAACGCCCTTCTCCGGGCCGAGCCAGCGCAACTGCGAGTCGTGGACCAGCCGGCGGGAAGCCCCACCCAGGTTGTTGACGAGCTCGTTGGTGTCCCGCCCGACGAGCAGCTCCCCGTAGCTGTCCATGGCGGCGGTGATCAGCTCGTTGCCGCGGCCACAGGTGAAGACCAGGCCGTAACCGGTCTCACCCTCGTCCGTGCTCACTTCGACGTAGGCGGCGGAGTAGTCGGGGTCCACGTTGACGGCGTCCGAGCCGTCGAGCTCGAGGGAGGTGGGAAAACGGACGTCGGTGGCGCGGACGGAGGAGATCTTGGACATAAGAGTTTCCTTATGAAGTCGATGAGAGAAAGCGGCTTACATGAAGCCCAGGACCGTTGGCAGGCCCAGAGTCATCACGGGCAGGAACGTGATGATCAGCAGGGTGACAACCATGGGGACGAAGAAGGGCAGGATGCCCTTGATCACCGTAGGCACCGGGATCCGGGTGACGCTGGAGAGAACAAACAGCACCAGTCCCACCGGCGGGGTGATCAGCCCGATTAGCAGGTTGAAGATCACCATGATGCCGAGGTGGATGGGGTCGATCCCGAAGGTCTCGGCGACCGGGGCGAGGACCGGAACCAGAATCAGGATCGCGGCAGTGGGCTCGAGCACGGCCCCGACCACGAGCAGCAGGACGTTGACGAGGATCAAGAAGACGATCGGCTGGTTGGTCAGCTCCAGGATCAGGTTCGCGGCCACCTGGGGGGCTTGCTCCCGGGCCAGGACCCAGCCGAAGAGGGCGGCCGCGGCCACGATCAACAGCACAGACCCGGTGGTCTCCACGCTGGTGAGGAGGGTGCGGTACATCTTGCGCCATGTGAGGGTTTTGTAGGCTAGGGCGAGAACCAGAATGTAGATGACTCCGATGCCGCTGGCCTCGGTGGGGGTGAAGACACCGCTGAGGATCCCGCCAAGGATCACGATGGCGGAGCCTGCGGCCGGCAGTGCCGCAACCGCCGTCCGGCCGCGGGTTTTCCAAGTCGATCGGGGCAGGCGCAACTCTTCCTGCTTACGAGTCAGGAACCACACCGTGAGGCACAAGGCCGCGACCAATACGAGCGCGGGAACAACACCTGCCATGAACAGGGCTCCGACCGAGACGCCGGCCGTCACCGCGTAAATGATTGCGGGGATGCTCGGCGGGATCATCGGAGCGATGAGACTCGAGGCCCCGGTCACCCCGAGGGCGAACTCCGGCTTGTAACCACGCTGGACCATGGCCGGCACCTGCACGCGACCCATGGCCGCGGCGTCGGCGATGGCCGCGCCGCTCATCCAGGAGAAGCCAAAGCTGGTCGCCACGTTGACGTAGCCGAGACTGCCACGAAGGTGGCCGATCGCAGCGACGGCGAAGTCGTACAACTTGTCCGTGACACCGGAGACATTGGCGAGGTTGCCCAGCAGGATGAACATCGGTACAGCAAGGATTGCGAAGCTGTCCACGCCCGAGACCGTCTGCTGGAAGGCCGTGCCGATTGTGAGGTTGCGGTCGGTCAGTACGTAGACGAGCGAGGGGATGAGAAGCGCAAAGGAGACGGGTACACGCAGTGCCAGCAACAGGAGCAACCCGATCAGCATCAAAAGAAGTGTCATTGTTAGTTCCTAGGCTGCTTCCCGTTCGAGGTTCTCCATGGCTTCCGGCACCAGCTCCGGGTGACGGATGTTGAGATAGACGTGCAGCACGGCATGCAGGCAGATCAACCCGAAGCCCACCACCGCCGAGGCATAGACCAGACTCATGGGCAATGAGGTCGCCGGGGCCGCGAGCCGGGATGCACCGGCCGCGAAACCGGCACCGGCCCAGGCCATGATTCCCGACGTGGCCACCACCGTGATCAGAGCACATGTGTCCACCACAAGGGCGCCGGTTCGGCCGAGCTTGCTCACCAACAGGTCCACCGCGATGTGGATGCGGCGGGCCATCACGAATCCTGCGGACACGAATGCCAGCCACAGCAGAGCGAAGCGGGCCAGCTCCTCGGTCCAGGCGATCGGGGTGTTGAAGACGTACCGGCTGACCACCTGCAAGATGATTAGCCCGAGCGTGGCGACGAGGAAGGCGCATGCGGCGATCCGCTCGGACACCACGAGCACCCGGTACACGCGGCTGCGCTGCTCCAGGTAGTCCGGCTCATCCGGTTCTTGCGGGACGTGTGCTCCCGTGGCGATGTTGTTCTCGTTCTGCGGGACCGACCCCGCCCCTGTCGAGTCGCTCACTGCTGGCCCTTGATTTCCTGGTAGAGGTCGCCCCAGGGCTGCTGGGACATGGCTTCCTCGGCCGCGGCGGCGAAGGACTCACGATCGACATTCTCGTTGACCTGAATGCCATTGCCGGTCTTCCACTCGTCGAGGATCGACTGCTCCTGCTCCTCGATGCACTGGCGGGTCGCATCGGCGGCGGCCTGCAAGGCGGAGTCCAGGGCCGTGCGCTCCTCCTCGGACAGGCCCTCATATGTGGAGCGGCCCGTGGTGATCTGCACGCCCTGAACCACGTGCCCCGTGAGGTTGATGTAGTCCTGGACCTCGTTCAACTTGGCCGTCGCAATAGTGGGGACCGGGTTTTCCTGCGCGTCGATGACTCCCTGCTGCAGGGCGAGGTACACCTCGTCCAGGGCCATGGGGGTGGCAGTGCCCCCCATGGCCTGGATGTTCTCGAGATACAGCGGGGCATTCGGAGTGCGGATTTTCAAGCCCTGGAAGTCCTCGGCGCTGCTGATCTCCTTATCGGCGGTGGTGTGGCGGGTGCCGTAGTACCAGCTGGAGAGAACCCTGATGTCGGAGGACTCGTAGAGTTCGTCGAAGACGGACCCCATCGTCTCGCCCTCCACCGTCTCCACGTAGTGGTCGACGTCCTCGATGAGGTAGGCCGCGTCCAGGACCTCGACCGGCTTATGCCACACGCCCAGGAAGGACGGACCGGCGATGGCCATGTCGAGGCTGCCATTCTGCACCTGCTCGAGGGACTCGGCCTCGCTGCCCAGCTGGGCGGCGGGGAAGCTGTCGACCCGCAGGCCGCTACCCTGCAGCTCCTCGTTGAGCGTGGTCACGCCACACTCCTCGACCGGGTGGCCGGCGTCGTAGACGTGTGCGAGCCGGAGGGCGCGGGCATCTGCGTCCCCGCCTCCCTGCGCCTCTCTGTCCACCGGGGTGCCTACTCCGCAGCCGGTCAGGAGGAGGGACGCGGTGGCGGCGGCGCCGAGTGCGGTCATCCCGGCACGGCGGGCTGAGGTGGAGATGGTGAAAGAGGTGTTGCGGGTCATGGCTGGGTCCTTTCGGAGAGGGTTATTGCTGAGGTTGGGAGGGTGCGACCGGATCAAGTCCTAACCGCGCGGCAAGTTCTGTCAGTTGGTCACCAGTGGACGAGGGAAGGGCAACCGTTTCAGTGTGCTCTTGTTCGCGAAGGCGTTCAGGATCTCCCGGAGCAAGGACGAGACGTCCTCCGGGCCCCGAGTGCCGGACACGCTCCTGCAGGGTCTGCACCCGGGACTCGGTGTGTTCCCGTCCGTTGAAGGCCGCGGCGTCGAGGCCGATCACCAGGTGCCCGTTGTTCATACGCGAGGCCGGAGTGGACCAGATGTCCACGGTCTCAAAGGCGTACGTGGCGTCCGTCAACGAGGCGGAGAACGCCTCGAGCAGCACAGATACGGCAGATCCCTTGTGCCCACCAAAGGGAATCATGGAACCTTCGGTGGCGGCGTTGGGATCCGTGGTGGGCCGGCCCTGGGAGTCGACTGCCCAGCCCTCGGGCAACTGCTTGCCCTCGTTGCGGGCAGCGATCACCTTCCCGTACGCCCCGTTGCTGGTGGCGAGGTCCGCCGTGAGAGGCCATCCCCCCGCACTGGGAGCTCCAAGGGTCAGCGGGTTGGTGCCGAGGACCTTTTCGAGTCCCCCGTACGGGGCGACAACAGGGCCGGTCGTCGAAGTGATCACTGAGAGGAACCCCGCGGTTGCCAGCTGGTCGCTCCAGAACGCGCCGGCACCGTAGTGACTGCTGTTGGTCACAGCCACCGCTGCGATCCCGTACCGAGAGCCGCGCTCCAGCACCCGGTCCACGGCCGCTTGCAGGGCGACCTGCCCCAGGGCGGCATCAGCGTCCAGCACGGAGACCCCCTCGGAGTCCCGCGTCCAGGTCATGGAAGGCGTGGCGTTGATCCCGCCCAGCCGTAGCGCCTCCGCGTAGAGCGGAAGCCGGAGCAGACCGTGGGAGTGGATGCCTCGTTGATCGGCCTGCACCAGTGACCGTGCGGTCAGGTCGGCATCGGCCCGGGCAACACCATGTGCAGTCAGGACTTCAGAGGCCATGCGTGTGAGGTCCTGCACATCGAAGAGTCCAACAGCGGACATCACCACCACCTTTCTCTATATGGATTACGAGGATCCTATATGTGACCAGGGTCATAGGCAAGGCTTCCATAAGAGCGGATTCGTTCGGCGTTCATCCTGAGTCATCCAGGCGCGGACAGTCGGGGAGGGTTGACCATCTCATCCCATGTATATAGGATTCATCACATTCCTACAGCATACGTGTTGAGGGTCACACACCGATGGAAGTTGATGTTCTGGGCGGCCCACTGCCCGTCATCAGGTACGTGACCTTTCCAAGGGGGTGTTGAACTGCATCGTCGTCCCGGGTATGCCGGGCCGATCCGCATGCGGAGCACCAACGGTGACATCAGCCGATGCCCGACACCGCTCCCCGTTCACGCTCCCGCCACGATCTTCCGCACCACCCGCGCCCTAAACGCCCACACCGCAGAGGAACTTTTCATGACTGTCATCACCGGCGTCGAGGTCTTCGACGTCCGTTTCCCCACCTCTCTGACAGCAGACGGCTCGGATGCCATGAACAAGGACGGCGACTACTCCGCCGCATACGTGGTCCTCCACACTGATGACCCGGACCTGTCCGGGTACGGGTTTACCTTCACCATCGGCCGGGGCAATGATCTGTGCGCGGCTGCCGCCGAACAGCGCGCGCAGCCGTTGATCGGTCGAGAAGTCGAAGAACTGACGACTGATCTTGGTGCCATCTACCGCGAGCTGCAGTCCGACTCCCAGCTGCGGTGGCTGGGTCCTGAGAAAGGGGTCATCCACCTGGCCCTAGCAGCGGTGATGAACGCTGTATGGGACATGGCTGCTCGCCGAGCGGGCAAGCCCCTGTGGAAGCTGCTGGCGGAAATGACGCCGGAGAAGCTGGTCGATGCCGCCGACATGCGCTACCTCTCCGACGCCCTCACTCGCGAGGAAGCCGTGTCGATCCTCCGCAATCTCGAGGGAACCCGCTCGGAGCGGATCGCCCGGCTGGAGGAGACGGGCTACCCCTCCTACACCACCTCTGCAGGATGGCTGGGGTACTCCGATGACAAGCTGCGCACCCTGTGCCAGGAAGCCGTCGATGCCGGCTACCAGCACATCAAGCTGAAGGTGGGGGCGAACCTCCAGGACGACATCCGTCGTTGCTCCATCGCCCGGGAGGTCATCGGCGATGAAGCACACCTGATGATCGACGCGAACCAGGTGTGGGACGTACCCGAGGCCATCACCTGGGTCAACGCCCTGGCTGACTTCAAGCCACTGTGGATCGAGGAGCCCACCAGTCCCGATGATGTCCTCGGCCACGCTGCCGTCCGCAAGGCGGTGGCCCCCATCGGCGTGGCCAGCGGTGAGCACGGGATGAACCGCGTCCTGTTCAAGCAGATGTTCCAGGCCGGCGCCCTGGACTACTGCCAGCTCGACTCCTGCCGACTGGGCAGCGTGAACGAGATCCTGGCCGTGCTTCTGCTCGCTGCCAAATTCGACGTGCCGGTGTGCCCGCATGCCGGCGGCGTGGGGCTGTGCGAACTCGTCCAGCACCTGTCGATCTTCGATTACGTCGCCGTCTCCGGAAGCCTGGAAGGCCGCGTCACTGAATTCGTCGATCACTTGCATGAGCACTTTGTGGATCCCTGCCTCGTCCGCGACGGCGCATATGTCCTGCCCGCACAGCCCGGATACAGCGCGCAGATGTACTCGCAGACGCTGGTCGAATTCGCCTACCCGACCGGGTCCTACTGGGCCCGCAGCCACGACGCCGTTGGCTCCTGACCCCATCATTTCCTAGCGGAGGTACTCACCATGCACGCAGCCACCTACATTGGCAACAGCACCGTCGAGATCATCACCACCGACCAGCACGCACCGGGTGCAGGGGAAGTTCAGATCGAGGTCGCCTACACCGGCATCTGCGGCACCGATCTGCACATCCTGCACGGCAGCATGGACGCCCGGGTCGCACTTCCTGCAGTGATCGGCCATGAGATGTCCGGGCGCATCAGCGCGGTCGGTGAAGGGGTTCAGGACTGGAAGGTCGGAGACTCCGTCACCGTCATGCCCCTGGATTGGTGCGGAAAATGTCCTGCTTGCCAGGCAGGAAACCAGCACATCTGTCAGAACCTCAACTTCATCGGCATCGACTCCCCCGGCTCTCTCCAGGGGCGGTGGAACGTCCCCGCCCACGTTCTGGTCCGTCTTCCCGAGTCCCTGCGGCTGGATCACGCCGCCCTCGTCGAGCCGGTGGCGGTATCTGTCCACGACGTGCGACGTGCCGATCTGCGACCGGGTGAGAAAGCGGTGGTCATTGGCGGAGGGCCCATCGGGGTGCTCATCGCCACTACCGCCCGGCACATGGGCGCCGAGGTCGTGGTCATCGAGCTCGACGCCAGCAGGCGGCAGATGATCCAGAATCTCGGTTTCGAGGTACTCGACCCGTCGACCCAGGACCAGGTGGAGTGGGTCGAGCAGTGGACCGGAGGCGCCGGCGCCGATGTGGTCTTCGAGGTCTCCGGTGCGGCCCCTGCGGTCCTCGGCGCCACCGCCCTGGCGAAGGTCCGCGGACGGCTGGTGATCGTCGCCATTCACCCGCAGCCTCGCCCCCTGGATCTGCAGCGGGTCTTCTGGCGCGAGCTGTCCATCGTGGGGGCCCGAGTCTACGAACGGGCCGATTTCGAGACCGCCGTGGATATGCTCGCGGCCGGCGCCGTGCCGGCGGAGCAGTTGATCACCGCGATCGTCCCGCTGGCCGAGACCGCCGACGCCTTCGAGAAGCTCGGCTCGGGTCAGGCCATGAAGATTCTCATCGACTGCCAGGCAGGTGCGTGATGACCAAGAACATGTTCGATCTGACTGGCAAGCTCGCGGTTGTCACCGGAGCCAAACGCGGCATCGGTAAGGCCATGGCTGAGGCGCTGGCTGCCGCCGGGGCCGACATCATCGGCGTCAGCGCCACCCTGGAGCAGGAGGGCAGCGCTGTCTCCCAGGCCGTGGAGGCCCTGGGGCGATCCTTCACCGCCCGCACCGTGGACTTCGCCGACCGGGACAGCGTCACAGCCTTTGGGCGGGAACTGGCGACGATGGACCGGCCGGTGGACATCCTGGTGAACAACGCCGGAACAATTAAAAGAGCCCCCGCCGCCGAGCACGCCGACGACCTGTGGGACGAGGTCATCCAGGTGAATCTCTCATCCCAGTTCGTGCTCACCAGAGAAGTAGGCAAGGCAATGCTCGCCCGCGGTGCCGGCAAGGTCATCTTCACTGCTTCCTTGCTGAGCTTCCAGGGCGGCATCAAGGTCCCCGGCTACACCGCTTCGAAATCCGGCATCGCCGGACTGACGAAGGCCCTCGCGAATGAGTGGGCGGCCCACGGTGTCACCGTCAATGCCATCGCCCCGGGCTACATCGCCACGGATAACACCTTGGACCTGCGCAACGACCCCGATCGCTCCCAGGCCATTCTGGAGCGCATCCCGGCGGGGCGCTGGGGGCGCTCCGAGGACCTGGGCGGCGCCACCGTATTCCTCGCCAGCTCCGCCTCCGACTATGTTTCCGGCATCGTCTTGCCCGTAGACGGAGGCTGGCTCGGGCGATGAGCACTCCGCTCAGTTCCTTCCTGCCACCCTCGGAGCGGGCCGGTCGTATCGCATCCCTGGGTGCCTCACGACATGGTCATGACCTCCCCGACAAAACCTGATCATCTACCGGTGGGGCGTGGACCATCTGGCCTCGCCCCACCGCCACATCTCGGATTGGCGGCCCCTTCAGTGAAAGAGAAGCCCATGCCTTTTGCGAAAGGTCACGAAAACTCCGTGCGCACCTCCCCCTCAGCGACATTGCTGTCCACCCGGGTTGTGGCCGTCTTGCGGGCCCAAGATGCCCGCGACTACGCCCCTGTCATCGCCGCCCTGCAGCAAGGAGGTGTCCTCAGCATCGAACTGACCCTCAGCACCGCCGGGGTCTTTACCGAACTGCCCGTGCTGCAGAAACAGTTCGGATCCGATCTGGAAATCGGCGTCGGCACGGTTACCTCCGTCGAAGAAGCCGAAACGGCCCTCGCCCTGGGTGCTGCGTTCCTCGTCACCCCCACCACCGAACCCGATGTGATCACCGCCTGTACCCGTCGTGGAGTTCCTGTTTACCCCGGTGGGCTCACACCCACCGAACTGCACACCGGGTGGAAAACCGGGGCGACAGCAGTGAAGGTCTTTCCCGCCTCCACCGTCGGAGCTGGCTATATTTCTCAGCTGCGCGGACCGTTTCCCGACCTTGAAATCATTCCGTCCGGCGGGGTGAACATCGAGGATGTGCCCAGCTGGATCGAAGCAGGTGCTCTCGCAGTGAGCCTGGGCGGTCCGCTAATCGGAGACGCGTTCAAGGGAGGCGACCTGGCCCAGCTCACCGCCAGAGCCCGACGGGTCCGCGCCCTGGTGGAACAGACAGAGGCAAAGCAGTGACCACCTCCAGCGCAAGTATCCCGTACGTCATCACCTACGGGGAGACCATGGCCCTCATGCGCGCCAATCAGCCCGGCCCCCTCGCACACACCTCAAGCCTGAACCTGAGCATCGGGGGCTCCGAATCCAACGTGGCCATCGGGCTCCAGCGCATGGGTGTCAAAGCGATCTGGTGCGGCCGCATTGGCGCCGACTCCCTGGGACACCTGGTGGAACGGGAGATCCGCGCCGAGGGCGTGGAAACTCACGTCACGGTGGACGATGCCGCGCCTACTGGTCTGATGATCAAAGAAAGCCGCACCCCTTCGATTCAGCGCGTGACCTATTACCGTGCCAACAGCGCCGGATCACGGTTGGGCCCCCAAGACATCGATGAAGACCTCATTGCCGGGGCCCGACTGCTACACGTCAGCGGCATCACTCCCGCTCTCTCCCCCTCCTGCCAAGCCACCCTTCGCCACAGCATTGCGGTAGCTCAGTCCGCCGGAACACTCGTGTCCTTTGACCTCAATTACAGAAGCAACCTGTGGGACCGAGAGACGGCGGGAAAGCTCTACCGAGAAATCATCGCCCAGTCCGACATCATTTTTGCCGGAGACGACGAGGCCACGATCGCGGTGGGCGCCGGGACAGACCCAGAAGACCTGGCCCGTAAGATCGCCACCCACGGACCCAGCCAGGTCATCATCAAGTTGGGCGCCGATGGTGCCGTGGCCCAGATCGACGGGAAAATTTTCCGGCAGAATGCTGTTCCGGTCGAAGCTCTCGACACAGTAGGCGCCGGTGACGCCTTCGTCGCGGGGTACCTCTCTGAGTTGGTCCTGGGCCGTGGACCTAGCACAAGGCTCCAAACAGCCGCGAACACCGGAGCCTTCGCTTGCCTGGTACCCGGTGACTGGGAAGGATTTCCCCGCCGACACGAGTTGCAGCTGCTGAACGCTCACGAACCCGTCTTGCGCTGACGCCAGGCCCCAGCAGAGCCAGCCAACCTTATATCCCCATCGATCCCACGTTGACTCAAGGGGTCCACTCCCGAGAAAGCTTGGCCTACGATCAGGCGCCCCGGGACATCCCCAGCCCGACACTGCCCTAAGTACTGCAACAACAGATTGTGACCTACTGTCAGATCTGCTATTTGATGGTCTGTGCAGACTCAGATGGTG
>NZ_JBHZTC010000015.1:0-101356 GCF_042879195.1 Kocuria nitroreducens | reverse complement strand
TTCTCCACCGCATCCGCGGCCAGCACCCGCACCGTGTCCACAGCACGCCGATCCACATCGGTCCAGGTCAACTTCTGATCGAGTTCGGTCGCCAAGATTCGGGCCCTTTCCCTTGGGGTCCGCTGCCGTGTGCAGCGGGTGCCGGTCGCCGACCGGCCGTTTGGGTCCAGCTTAGGTCACGCAGATTTCGGCCGTGTGACCGACGGCACCGGTCCGGGGGGACGGGACGTCTTTCCCGTCATGTCCGGAGCGGGGACGGGCGCCGCCACGCGCTATGCTGTATAGGACCTTCTTCCGCGCCCGCGACCACCGCGCCGACCGCTCCTGCGGTCCGGCGACGCACCGTCTCCGGGCCGTCCTCGCGCACGGAGCCGGGGGAACACCACCGCAACCGGGAGCAATGATTCTGTGAACTCACTCGAGACGTCGGGACCCGCAGGACGAGCCGTCCTCGGCACCGGGCACACGGGTGTTGCGGCGGTCCCGGTCCGCGAGGGACGGATGAGGGTTTCCCGGAAGCTGCGGGCCTACGTGGCGCTGATGAAGCCGCGGATCATCGAGCTGCTGCTCGTGGCCACCGTGCCGACCATGATCTTCGCCCAGCAGGGCATGCCGAACCTCTGGCTCATCCTCAGCACCCTCGTGGGCGGCACGCTCGCTGCGGGCGCGGCCGGTGCCTTCAACTGCTACATCGACCGGGACGAGGACCGGGTGATGAAGCGCACGGCCAAGCGCCCGCTCGTCACCGGGGAGGTCACCGACCGCGAGGCCCTCGTCTTCGCGTGGGTGCTCACGGTCGTGTCGGTCGTCTGGCTCACGCTCGGGGTCAACGTGCTCGCCGGCGCCCTGGGCGCAACGGCCATCTTCCTCTACGCCGTCTTCTACTCGATCGTGCTCAAGCGCCGCACCGCCCAGAACATCGTCTGGGGCGGGGTCGCCGGGTGCATGCCGGTGCTGATCGGATGGGCCGCGGTGACCGGCGGCCTCGACTGGCCCGCGCTCGTGCTGTTCCTCTTCATCTTCCTGTGGACCCCGCCGCACTACTGGCCGCTGTCCATGAAGTACGCCGACGACTACTCCCGGGCCGGGGTCCCCATGCTGGGCGCCGTGGCCGGGGCCCGCACCGTGGGCAGCCAGGTGGTCCTCTACGCGTGGGCCACGGTGGTGTGCTCGCTGCTCCTCGTCCCCGTCGGCGGGGCCGGCTGGGTCTACGCGGTGACCGCGCTGGCAGCGGGCGCCTGGTTCGTGGGCCACAGCCACAAGCTGCACGCCCTCGCGGTGGCCGGCCGGCCCACGGACAAGCAGGCGATGCACGTCTTCCACGGCTCCATCGCCTACATCACCTTCGTGTTCCTCGCCCTCGCAGTGGACCCGTTCGTGGGCGGTCCCGTCCTCTGAGCCCACCGGGGCGGTTGGCCCCGGTGGTGCTCGCGTCCGGCCGGGCGATCCGCCGGACCTAGGATGGTCGCATGCTCAGCATGACCTTCACCGGGCTCGTCGCCTACCCGATCACTCCGTTCCAGCAGGGTGGCCGCCTGGACCTGGCGTCCTTCGAGCGCTATGTCGGCCGGCTGTCCCGCTCGGGGGTCGACGCCCTGGTGGTGCTGGGCAGCTCGGGGAGCTTCGCGTACCTCTCCGGGGAGGAGCGGGCCGACGTCGTGGGAGTCGCCGTGGAGGCCGCCCACGGCTCCGGGGTGCCGGTGGGGGCGGGGATCTCCGCGATGACCACCCGCGAGGTGCTGGAGATGGCCTACGCCGCCGAGAACGGCGGGGCGGACGGGCTCGTGCTCAACCCGCTGTCCTACATCCCGCTCGTCTCCCAGGAGATCGCGGACCAGGTGGAGACGGTCGCGGCGGCCGTGTCCCTGCCGCTGTGCATCTACAACAACCCGACGACCACGGGCTTCACGTACCCGGTGGAGCTCGCCGCCGAACTGTCCTGGCTGGAGAACGTCAGCGCGTTCAAGGACACCGCTGACTCCCCGGCGGACCTCGCCGCACGGCGGAGCCTGTTCGCCGAGCTCGCGGAGCCGGGCACGGCCCACGGGGTGAGCGGGGAGCGGCTGCTCCACGAGGCCACGCCGGACGCCGCGGCCTGGCACTCCGGCATCGCCGCGGTGCTCCCGCGCCAGTACGCCGCCTTCCGCGCCGCGGTGGTGGCGGGCGACGACTGCGTGGTGCGCACGTGGCAGTCCGCACTGACCCCGCTGATGGAGATCCTGCGCCAGGAGCGCCCCCTGAGCTCCCTGTACGCCCTCGCCGAGGTGTGCGGCGTCAGCACGGCCCCGCCGCGGCGGCCGCTGCTGCCGATCCCCTCGGCCAGCCGGCAGCGCCTGGCGCAGGCCGTCGAGGAGCTGCTCGACGAGGCGCCCGACGAGCGAGCCTGAGGACCTCAGCCGCGGACCGGGGCCTCGTCCGACGGCACCCGGTGGGTGCTCCGGAGCACCGGGTCCGGGGTGCGCGTGACCGCGAAGCCCTTCTCCACGGTGCGGGCGGTGGCCCAGATCAGCAGCGCGGAGCCCACCAGGTGCAGGGCGACGGCGACGATCGGCACGCCGTTGAAGTACTGGTAGTAGCCGATGAGCGCCTGCAGGACCAGCACGGCCAGCATGACGTTGAGGCTCGAGGCCAGCGGGACGGGCCACCGGTGCCGGCGCGCGAGCACCAGGCCGAGGACCACGGCCACGACGATCAGGTACACCGGCACCGCGTGCGCGCGGGTGATGAGGTAGGCGTCGAAGGCGTGCCGGGCGGTGGAGTCGTCCCCGGCGTGCGGACCGGTGCCCGTGACCAGGGTGCCCAGGTACAGGATCAGCGCGGTGAGCACCGCCAGGCTCACCATGAGCCTGCGCACGGTCCGGCGCTGCCCGTAGGCCTGACCGGGACGCTCTGCGTCCCGCACGGCGGGCAGGGAGCGCCGCCGGGTGCGGTTGACCAGCACGGTGGCCAGGGCGATCATCACCCCCGAGATGAGGTAGTGGATCCCCACGATCCAGGGGTTGAGCCCGGTGAGCACGGTGATCCCGCCGACCACGGCCTGCAGCGGGATGCCGAGACCCAGCAGCAGGGCGATCCGGAAGAGGTCGCGGTGCTCGTGGCGCAGCCGGAGCACTGCCAGGAACGTCAGCACCGCCACGGCGGCCAGCAGGAACGTCAGCAGCCGGTTGCCGAACTCGATGAGCCCGTGCATGCCCATCTCGGGGGTGTTGGTCCAGGACTCGTCCGTGCACCGCGGCCAGGTGGGGCAGCCCAGGCCCGAGCCGGTCAGCCGGACGAGCCCGCCGGTGAGGATGAGCACGGAGTTCGCGAGCAGCGACGCGACGGCGAGCCACCGGACCCACCGGGTGATCCGGGTCGGCAGCAGGACGCTGCCGTTCTCGCGGACGTCGACGTCGCTGGGGTCGCTGGCGCGGTTCATGGGTTCACTTCCGGACGGGATCGGTGCGGTGGGGTCTCCGCGCCCAGTTTATCCGGCTCCGCGGCCCCCGGTTCCCGCGGCCCCCGGTTCCCGCGGCCCCCGGTTCCCGCGGCCCAAAGCGGACCTGCAACCCCGGACCGGCACCGGCGGCTCAGCTCCAGCGGAACCAGCGCACGGCTCCGGCCCAGGCGGCCGCGGCCCAGACGGCGAGCACCAGCACCGGCAGGAGCGAGGGCGCCCCTGTGAGGAACGTCTGGCGCAGGGCGGTGCCCAGCGCGCCGGAGGGCAGCACCTCCACCACCCAGGTGAGCCTCGCCGGCAGCGGGGTGGAGGGGAACAGGGTGCCGCCGACGGCGGCGAGCAGCACCCACACGAGGTTGGTCACGGCGAGGGTCGCCTCGGCGCGCACCGTCCCGGCGAGCAGCAGTCCCAGCCCGGTGAACGCCGCGGCCCCGAGCAGCAGCACCGGCACGGAGACGAGCACCGCGGCCGCGTCCGGGCGCCATCCGAGGGCCGCGCCGAGCGCGGCCACCAGCACGTACTGCACCACGAGCACCGCGACGATCGCGAGCAGCTTGCCGGCGATCAGCCCGCCCCGGCCCAGGGGAGTGGTGGAGAGGAAGCGCAGCACCCCGTAGCGGCGGTCGAAGCCGGTCTGGATGCCCTGCCCCGAGAAGGCGTTGGAGAGCACGCACAGCGCCAGCACGCCCGGCACGGCGACGTCCACGCGGGAGGCGCCCGCCGGGACGGCGGCGTCCAGCAGGTCGGTGAGGGTCAGGGCCACGAGGGCCATGAGCGGCAGGATCACCAGCAGCAGCAGCTGCTCCCCGTTGCGCAGCATGGTCAGCGCCTCGTAGCGCGCCTGCGCGGCGACCCGGCGGGCCAGGGGGGCGGGGTCCGAGCGCGGAGGCACGGCGCGGGGCTGGGCGGGTGCGGTCATCGGATCTCCCGTCCGGAGATGTCGAGGAAGACGTCCTCGAGGGTGCGCGGCTGGAGGGACAGGGACTCGGGCATCGTGCCGGTCGCGGTGAACCACCGGGTCACGGCCTCGAGCATCGGGGGTGTGAGGGCGCCGGTGAGCGTCACGGTGCGGTCGGCGCGGTTGGTGCGGACGTCCTCGAACCCCGGGCCCTCCCACGGGAACGGCCCCGCGCGCAGCTGCTCGGGGGCCAGCGTCAGCACGAGCACGGCGGGCGCGTCGGCGCCCGGCGCCACCAGCTCCGCCACGGATCCCTGGGCCATGACCCTGCCGTGGTCCACGATGTAGACCTGATCGGCGAGGCGCTGGGCGTCGTCGAGCAGGTGCGTGGTGAGGATGATGCACACGCCCTCGCGGCGCAGCTGCTGGACGAGGTCGAAGACGATGTTGCGGGACTGCGGGTCCATCCCGGCCGAGGGCTCGTCGAGGAAGAGCACCTCCGGGCTGCCGGCCAGGGCCGCCGCCAGGGCCACGCGCTGGCGCTGACCGCCGGAGAGCCGGCGGACCACGGTGCGGTCGAAGCTGCTGATGCCCAGCCGCTCCACGAGCTCGTCCATGTCCCGGGGGCTGCGGTAGAGGGACGCCACGTGCCGGAGCAGCTCCAGCGGGCGCACGGCCTGGGGGAGTCCGCCGTCCTGGAGCATCACGCCCACGCGGGCGCGCAGGGTGGGACTGGCCCCCCACGGGTCCTGGCCCAGCAGGCGGACCGTGCCCGCCGAGGGCCGCTGCAGGCCCTGGGCGCACTCCAGGGTGGTCGTCTTGCCCGCACCGTTGGGCCCCAGCAGCGCCGTGATCTCGCCGTGCCGCGCGGTGAGGGACAGCCCGTTGACGGCGTGCACCACGTCGGCGCGCGTGGCGCCCGGTCCGGACGGACGCCGCGAGCGGCGCCGGCGGACGGGGAACTCCTTCACGAGGCGCTCGATCGAGAGTGCGGGCGAGGACGCGGGGGGACTCTGGGCGGGCACCGGACCAGTGTAGTGCGGCGCGCCCGCGGACCGGCCCCCTTGGCCGCACCGACTCCGGGGGTTATTATGAGTAGGTCGTGATTCGAGGAGAACGGCCGGGTAAGGATCGACTTACTGGTCAGCCTGGAATGAATTACGACATACTCCGGTTGTGTATTAGAAGCGCCCTTGCGGGTCGCGCGCTGCACCACGAGTACCTCCACCCCGACCAGGAAGCGAGCGGTTCATCCATGACTCAGACCACGGACGCCCGGAGCAGGTCCCGCTCCGGCCCGCGGGCGGAGCAGGAGGAGAACACCCGATCGCGCGTGCTGGGCGCCGTCCTCGAGCACGGCCCCGTCTCCGCCGCCGACCTCGGCGAGATGCTCGAGCTGACTCCGGCCGCCGTGCGCCGCCACCTGGACGCCCTCGAGGAGCAGCACTTCATCGAGGTGACCATGGTCCGCCGTCGCAGGGGAGGCGCCGGCCGTCCTGCGCGGCGCTACGTCGTCGCCCCCGAGGGTCACGCCAAACTTGGCGACGACTACCTCGAGATCGCGACCGACGCGCTTGAGTCCATCCGGCGCATCGCCGGCCCGGACGCCGTGCAGGCCTTCATCCAGGAGCGCGTGGACCGCCTCGAGGCGTCCTACCGCCCCGAGGTCGAGGCCGCCGGCGACGACGTCGCCGACCGCCTGCCCGTCCTGGTGCGGCTGCTCAGCCGCGACGGGTTCGCCGCCTCCACCAACGAGGTGGCCGTCGGCCGCGGGGAGGCCCGCACCATCGTCTCGGCGCAGCTGTGCCAAGGTCACTGCCCCGTGCGCGAGCTGGCCGCCCGCTATCCGCAGTTCTGCGAGCTGGAGACCGAGCTTATCGCCCGCCTGCTCGGCACCGACGTCCGCCGGCTCTCCACCCAGGCCGCCGGCGCGCACGTGTGCACCACGCACGTGCCCCTCGCGCGGCCGGGACCCGCCGCAGCACCGACTTCCGTGAACCGCACCGCGGACCACGTCTCAGACCAGACAACAGAGGAAGGCCGTCATGACTGACCAGATCGCCAGCGGCAACGACACTGTCATCGCCGACATCCTGGAGAAGAACCCCGAGCTCGAGGGGATCGGCACCTACGAGTACGGCTGGGCCGACTCCGACGTGGCCGGCGCCTCCGCGCGCCGCGGTGTCGACGAGGACGTCGTCCGGGACATCTCCGCGAAGAAGAGCGAACCGCAGTGGATGACCGACCTGCGGCTGAAGGGCCTGAAGTTCTTCGACCGCAAGCCCATGCCCACGTGGGGCGCGGACCTGTCCGGGATCGACTTCGACAACATCAAGTACTTCGTGCGCTCCACCGAGAAGCAGGCCGCCACCTGGGAGGACCTGCCCGAGGACATCCGCAACACCTACGAGAAGCTCGGCATCCCCGAGGCTGAGCGCGGCCGGCTCGTCTCCGGCGTCGCGGCCCAGTACGAGTCCGAGGTCGTCTACCACCAGATCCGCGAGGACCTGGAGGAGCAGGGCGTCATCTTCCTCGACACCGACACGGCGCTCAAGGAGCACCCCGAGATCTTCGCGGAGTACTTCGGCACCGTCATCCCCGTCGGCGACAACAAATTCGCGTCCCTGAACACGGCCGTGTGGTCCGGCGGCTCCTTCGTCTACGTCCCCAAGGGCGTGCACGTCGAGATCCCGCTGCAGGCCTACTTCCGCATCAACACGGAGAACATGGGCCAGTTCGAGCGGACGCTGATCATCGCGGACGAGGACTCCTACGTCCACTACATCGAGGGCTGCACCGCGCCGATCTACAAGACCGACTCGCTGCACTCCGCGGTCGTGGAGATCATCGTCAAGAAGAACGCCCGCGTGCGCTACACGACCATCCAGAACTGGTCGAACAACGTGTACAACCTCGTGACCAAGCGCGCGATCGCCCACGAGGGCGCCACCATGGAGTGGATCGACGGCAACATCGGCTCGAAGGTCACCCAGAAGTACCCGGCGGTCTACATGACGGGCGAGCACGCCCGCGGTGAGACCCTCTCGATCGCGTTCGCCGGCGAGGGGCAGCACCAGGACACCGGGTCCAAGATGGTGCACATCGCCCCGAACACGTCGTCGTCGATCGTCTCGAAGTCCGTGGCCCGCAACGGCGGCCGCGCCGCCTACCGCGGCCTCGTGCAGGTCCGCGAGGGCGCCCACGGCTCGAAGTCCAACGTGGTCTGCGACGCCCTGCTCGTGGACACGATCTCCCGCTCCGACACGTACCCGTACGTCGACATCCGCGAGGACGACGTCACCATGGGCCACGAGGCGACCGTCTCGCGCGTCTCCGAGGAGCAGCTGTTCTACCTCATGCAGCGCGGGATGGCCGAGGACGAGGCCATGGCGATGATCGTGCGCGGGTTCGTGGAGCCGATCGCCCGCGAACTGCCCATGGAGTACGCGCTCGAACTCAACCGCCTCATCGAACTGCAGATGGAAGGATCCGTTGGCTGACATGTCCAAGCTGAACGAAACGATTCGCAACGCCACGGAGGCCGCTGCCTCCGCGGCCACCGCGGTGGCCGACAAGGCCGTCGTCGCGGCCAAGGACGCCTACGACAACCTCGGTGAGAAGGTCGACGGTGTCCGCACCGGGGACGGGCGCGTCGCCATTCCGGGCATGGACCAGGAGGGGGAGCGGCTGGCCCGCGACAAGGTCGAGAACGACACGCTGGTGCGGCACACGTCCCACGGCGACATCTCCGGCGTGCCCGACTCCTCCCGCGCCGGGCGGCGCACGTCCTACGACGTCGCCGACTTCCCGAAGCTCACGGGCCGGGAGGAGGACTTCCGGTTCACCCCGCTCAAGCGCCTCAAGGGCCTGCACGCCGACGCGCTCACCGGGCCGGCGCCCGCGGTGACCGTCGACTCGGACGCTGTGCGCGTCGAGATCGTGGGCCGTGACGACGCCCGCATCGGGAGCGCCGGCATCCCCGAGGACCGGGTCTCCGCCAACGCGTGGAGCAGCGTCACCGAAGCCACCGTGCTGACCGTGCCGCAGGAGGCCGAGGTGACCAACCCGGTCGTCGTCGACATCCACGGCACCGACGCGACCCCGGCCGCCCAGCACCTCGTGATCGACGCCCAGCCCTTTTCGAAGGCCCTCGTGGTCCTGCGCCACCACGGCAGCGCCGTGCTCTCGCAGAACGTCGAGTTCCGGGTCGCCGACTCCGCGAACCTGACCGTGGTGACCCTCCAGGAGTGGGACGACGACGCCGTGCACGCCTCCTCCCAGCAGGCGCGCCTCGGCAAGGCGGCCACTTTCAAGCACGTGCTCGTCTCCCTCGGCGGGGACCTCGTGCGCGTCACCCCGTCCACCCGTTTCGACGCTCCGGGCGGCTCCGTGGAGTTGTACGGGCTGACCTTCGTGGACGCCGGCCAGCACCTGGAGTCCCGGCTGTTCGTGGACCACTCCCAGCCGAAGTGCACGTCGCGGGTGACCTACAAGTCCGCGCTGCAGGGCGAGAACGCACACGGCGTGTGGATCGGCGACGTCCTGATCCGCGCCGTCGCGGAGGGCACCGACACCTACGAGCTCAACCGGAACCTCATCCTCAACGACGGCCCGCGGATGGACTCCGTGCCGAACCTGGAGATCGAGACCGGCCTCATCGCCGGTGCCGGCCACGCCTCCACCACGGGCCAGCTGGACGACGAGCACCTGTACTACCTCATGTCCCGGGGCATCCCCGAGGACGAGGCGCGCCGGCTCGTGGTCCGCGGGTTCCTCTTCGAGATCATCCAGCAGATCGGTGTCCCGGACATCGAGGAGCGGCTGCGCGGGGCCGTCCAGGACGAGCTCGCCTCCGCGGACCACTGAGCCTCGTCCCGCACGCACTTTTTCCACCACAGACTTTTTCGACCACAGGAGAACCATCCATGGCAACTCTCGAGATCAAGGACCTGCACGCGTCCGTCGTGCTCGACGACGAGACCACCAAGCCGATCCTCAAGGGCGTGAACCTGACCATCACGTCCGGTGAGGTCCACGCGATCATGGGCCCCAACGGCTCCGGCAAGTCCACGCTGGCCTCCACCATCGCCGGCCACCCCAAGTACGTCGTCGACTCCGGCGAGGTCCTCCTGGACGGCGAGAACGTCCTGGAGATGTCCGTGGACGAGCGCGCCCGCGCCGGGCTCTTCCTGGCCATGCAGTACCCGGTGGAGATCCCCGGCGTGACGACCTCCAACTTCCTGCGCACCGCGAAGACCGCGATCGACGGCGAGGCCCCCTCGCTGCGCACGTGGACCAAGGACGTCAAGGCCGCCATGGAACAGCTGAAGATCAGCCCCGACATGATCCAGCGCAACGTCAACGAAGGCTTCTCCGGCGGCGAGAAGAAGCGCCACGAGATCCTCCAGATGGAGCTGCTCAAGCCGAAGATCGCCCTGCTGGACGAGACCGACTCCGGCCTCGACGTGGACGCCCTCAAGGTCGTCTCCGAGGGCGTCAACCGCGCCCTCGAGACCAACGACATGGGCGTCATGCTCATCACCCACTACACGCGCATCCTGCGCTACATCAAGCCGCAGTTCGTGCACGTGTTCCACGACGGCCGCGTGGTCGACGAGGGTGGGCCCGAACTCGCCGAGCGGCTCGAGAACGAGGGCTACGACCGCTACCTGGCCCCGGCCAAGTAAGCGGATCCGACCCCACCAGCCCCGAAAGGAGGCCAGCGATGGCCGACACCCCCGCTGAGACCACTGCCGATCCCGTGACCGCGGGCCGGCCCTCCACCGAGGAGGTCGAGGAGGCGCTCAAGAACGTCATCGACCCCGAACTCGGCGTCAACATCGTGGACCTGGGCCTGCTCTACGGCTCCAAGTGGGCGGAGGACGGCGCCCTGATCCTCGACATGACCCTGACCACGGCCGCGTGCCCGCTGCAGGACGTCATCGAGGAGCAGTGCGCGCAGAACCTCGACCCCATGGTGGACGAGTGGCGCGTCAACTGGGTCTGGATGCCGCCGTGGGGCCCCGACCGGATCACCGAGGACGGCCGCGACCAGATGCGGGCCCTGGGCTTCAACATCTGATTGTCCCCTCCAGCACGACCGCGGCGGCCCGCCCACCTCGAGCAGAGGTGGGCGGGCCGTCGTCGTCGTGCGGGGCCGGCACCTGTTCCGGTGCCGCGGCGCCTCCATAAGTAACCTTGCGAATTGTGGGTGCGAAGTCTCGGCCCGCTCCTACACTGCCCTCATGGGCCAGACCTTGCTCTTCGGGATCGTCGCCTCGAGCGCCCTCGTCATCGGCGCCCTCGTCGGAGTGCGCTTCGACCTTCCCAAGCGCGCGCTCGCCATCCTGCTGTCCTTCGCCGCAGGGGCTCTCATCACCGCGCTGGCCTTCGAGCTGTTCGAGGACGCCTACGAGCGCGGGGGCCTGCCACTGGCCGTGATCGGGCTGTTCGCCGGGGCTGTGGTCTTCACGGCCCTGAGCGCCCTCCTGGACCGCTGGGCGCAGCCGGGCCCCCGTGCCGAGGACGCCGAGAAGCAGCAGGGCAGCGCCAAGCTGGACACCGACGCCGCCGCGGACGAGAAGGCGCCGACGACCGCCTCCACCGGCGGTGCCGCCGGTCTCGCCCTGCTGGCCGCCGTCACCCTCGACGGCGTTCCCGAGAACGTGGCGCTCGGTGTCTCGCTCACGGAGGGCACCGGCGGGCTGGCGCTGCTCGCGGCGATCTTCGTGTCCAACCTGCCCGAGTCCCTGGTCGGGGCAGCCTCGATGCGCGAGCAGGGCATGTCGAAGGGCAAAGCGGTCCTGCTCTGGACAGTCTGTGGCGTGCTCCTGGTGGTGGCCGTGCTGGTCGGTGCCGGGCCTCTGGCCGGCAGCGACCCCGAGACGATCTCGCTGCCGCTGGCCTTCGCCGCCGGCGCGGTGATCGCGTCCCTGGCCGACACCCTGATGCCGGAGGCCTACGAGAACGGCGGCCCGGCGGTGGCCCTGAGCACCACGGCGGGCTTCGCCCTCTCGTTCGCTCTGTCCCTGGCCTGACTGTTCTCGCCGTTCGATTCGCCGTGTGGGCTTGCTCCCGGTTCACCGACGTGGAAGGACTGGGCGAGTCGGTGCCGGAGCGGCCGGAGAGCCCGGTGGTGACCTGGACCCGGGTGTCGCAGCAGCAGCTGCGCGGCGACGCCCGCAACTCCGGCTACGGGACATCGAGCGAGCTCATCGCGGCCACGGGACTGTTCGACACCCAGCGTCGCAGCCCCACGGTCCACGTCCGGGACGACCGGCGCACGTGGGTGCAGTGGGGGGTGCACCCAGGCCGCCAACCCGGCGTGTGTGTCCTGCCCGCCCTTGGGACAACGCCGAGTCCCCACGGTGCTCGCAATTCCCCATGCCGAATCTGGGGGACTTGCGCGCATGGTGGGGACTCGGCGCGACCGCGCGACCGCGCGAGGGGCGGGTCAGAGGGCCGGTGGGGCGTTCAGGTCGCGCGCGCTGAAGGTGTCGCACGCGGTGATGTCGCCGGTCCGGTAGCCGGCGTAGAACCACAGCTGCCGCTGGGCGGAGGCGCCGTGGGTGAAGTTCTCGGGGCTGACCCGGCCCTGGGTGGTCTCCTGGATACGGTCGTCGCCGATGGCCGAGGCGGCGTCGAGGGCCTGGTCGAGCTCCGCCTGGGAGATGTCCCCCAGGTCCACGGCCCCGGAGGTGTCCCCGGCGGCGCCGCCGGCCCACAGCCCGGCCAGGCAGTCGGCCTGCAGCTCGACGCGCACGGCACCGGACTCCGGGCCCTGCGGGTCCTGCTGGGCGTAGCCGAGGGTGCCGATCTGGTGCTGGATGTGGTGGCCGAACTCGTGGGCGAGCACGTACTCCTCGGCCAGCGGGCCGCCCTCGGCGCCGAACTGGGTCTGCAGCTCGTCGAAGAACGCGATGTCGAGGTAGGCCGTCTCGTCGGCAGGGCAGTAGAACGGGCCCACGGCCGACGACGCCGCGCCGCACCCGGTGTCGATCTGTCTTTCGAACAGCTCCACCCCGGGCATCACGTATCGCTCGCCCGTGGTCCGCGGCAGGTAGTCCTCCCAGAACTGGTCGAGACTCTGGGCCGTGGCGATCATCCGGCAGTCGGTGTACCGGTTCGCGTCCTCGCCCGTCCGGCACCGCTCCGCCCGCTCCTGCTCCACCGAGGTCCGGGACCCGGTGTCCTGGTCGCCGCCGGTGATCGCGTCGATGCCGTCCTGGCCGAAGAGCAGCCCCACGACGAGCAGCAGCAGCCCGCCGCCCAGTCCGCCGCCGACGGCGACCCCGCGTCCCCGCCCGCCGCCACTGCCCACGCGGGAGGCGTCCAGCTGGGAGCTGTTGTCGAAACTCATGGCTGAAGTGTAAGCCGTCTGATGGTCGCGCAGAGCAGAGCGTTCAGTCGAAGCCGCGGGCGGCGAGGGCCTGCCCCGTCCGCTCGGCGTAGGCCACCGTGGAGATCACCGCCGGGGTGACCAGCCGCACCGGATCGGGGCGCAGGCCACGTGCGCGCATGGCGTCCCGGAGCTCGCCCACGGCGCCCACGATGTAGGGGATCGAGCGGATCATCAACGAGATCGCCAGGCCGATGCGCTCGGGGTCCGCCCCGATCAGCCGCACCGGGGAGCACAGCCACACCACGCCGTCGAGCAGCTCCGGCAGGGGGGTGGTGTGCATCAGGACCCGGGTGACCACGAGGAAGACGAGGATGGTCAGCACCACGTCCGCTGCCTGCGCCGGCCCGGAGGTCAGCACGTGGTAGACGGCCAGCAGGACCAGCACGGGCAGCGCGGGTGCGAGTCCCCGCCACCACTCCCGGCCGCCGATGCCTGCGGCGGAGCCCGCGACCGCCAGGAGCAGGACCAGCGTGGCCGGCACCGGCCACGAAGGGGAGAGCACCACGGCCAGAGTCACGGCGACCATGCCGAGCCCCTTCGCCCGGAGCGGGGCGCGGTGCAGGAGGCCGGTGCCGGGGGAGTAGCTGCCGAACAGGTCCGGACCCCGGCTCACGGGCGGGCCTCCTGCGGGAAGCCGTGCGTGCACCACCGCTCGTAGGCGGGGACGACCTCCTCCGGAGGACCGTCCGCGACGAGGACCCCCTCGTGCAGGACCAGGACGCGGGGCGCGGTCGCGGCCAGGCCGAGGTCGTGCGTGGAGATCAACAGCTGGTGCGGGAGCCCGTCGAGCAGCCGGACGAGCCGCCCCCGGTTGCGCAGGTCGAGCAGGGTCGTGGGCTCGTCGAGGACCAGCACCTGGGGCTCCACGGCCAGCACCGCCGCGAACGCCGCCAGCTGGCGTTCCCCGCCGGAGAGGTCGTAGATGCTGTGCTCGGCCCGGTGGCCGATGCCCACGCGCTCGAGCAGGTCGAGCGCGGCGCGCCGCCGTCGGACCCGGGGCACGCCGGCCCCGCGCAGGGACAGCTCGACGTCCTCGACGGGGGTCGGCATCACCAGCTGGGAGAGGGGGTCGGTGAACACGAAGCCCACCCGCTTCCGTGCCGCGCGCACGTCCCGGGCCACGTCCGTGCCGTGCACGGTGACCGTGCCCGACGACGGGCGGACGAGGCCGTTGAACAGCCGCAGCAGCGTGGACTTGCCGGAGCCGTTGAGCCCGATCACGGCCACCCGCTGCTCGCTCAGGGACACGTCCAGGTCCCGGAGCAGGGTCAGCTCACCCGAGACGGTCGGCGCCGTGACGGTGACGCGGGAGCACACGAGGGCGGCGGCCCCGGAGTTTCCGGGCACGGGTCAGCGCGTGCCCGCGATCCGGGGGAACGCCTTGTGCACGCCCACGGCGATGACCGCGGCGAGCACCACCTTGATCAGGTCGCCGGGCCAGAAGACGAGGTCGGCGAGGAACGCGTCCTGGAAGGGCAGGCGCGCGTTGGCCACCAGGCCGAGGATGCCGCCGATCCGGATCACCACGAACCCCGCCAGGGCCGCGGCCACCAGCCGCAGCGTGTAGGTGCCGGTGCGCTCGTAGCGGGCGTTCGTGGCGCCGCCGTCGTTGGCCCGGCGCGCCGGGATCAGCCACTGGGCCACGTAGCCGGCCGCGGCCGCGGCGAACGGGAAGGCCAGGATGTAGCCCGCCGAGGGCCCGGCGAGCACGCCGAGCCCGCCGCGGAAGCCGGCGAAGACCGGGACGCCGATCAGGCCGACCAGGACGTACAGCGCCACCGCCAGCAGGCCACGGGTGCCGCCCAGGACCAGGCCGGTCAGGAACACGGCGAGGGTCTGCAGGGTGAGGGGCACCCCCGCCGCACCCAGCGGGATCCCGGGGAGCACGGACAGGGCGGCGGTGAGGGCCGCGAACACGGCGATGTTGGCGAGGTCCTCGGCGGTGATGGCGCGGCGGCGTTCGACGTTGGTCATGGCTCCCAGACTAGGGCTTGCGGGCCCCGGCGGCGGAACCGGTGGCGTCGTCCTCCGCGGTCCGGGCGCTGCCGTCGGGGTCGTCGTCCTGCCGGACGGCGTCGCGCTCCGTGGCCCCGAAGCGGCCGCCCAGGGCCTGCTGGTAGCGCATCCGCTGGTACTTCCAGCGCTCGGCCATCGTGGCCTTGGCCTCGACGCGGTCCTTCTGGTTCACCGGGTCCGGCCCCAGCACGGGGTCGTCGCCGACCTGGTAGCGGCTGGACCAGACCTGGATCACGGCCCACGCGACGGCGGTGTAGGGCACCGCCAGGATGGCGCCGAAGATGCCGCCGACCAGGGTGCCGACGGTCAGGGCGAGCAGCACCATGAGCGCGTGCAGGCTGAGGGTCCGGCCCATGATGATCGGCTGCAGGATGTTGCCCTCGATCTGGTTGACCACGACGATCACGACGACCACGGCCAGGGCAGTGCCCGGCCCGTTGGTGACCAGCGCGACCAGGGCGGCGATGATGCCCGCGATCGTGGCCCCGACCACGGGGATGAAGGCCGTGACGAACACGAGCACGGCGAGCGGGAGCGCCAGGGGGACACCCAGGAAGAGCAGCGCCGCCCCGATGAGGACGGCGTCCACCGCCGCCACGAACGCCGTGCCCCGGACGTAGCCGCCGAGCACCTGGGCGCTGCGGTCCACGGACTCGGCGAGCTTGGCCCGGCGCTCACCGCGGAACCAGCGCAGCGTGAAGTTCCACATCTTCTCGCCGTCCTTGAGGCAGAAGAAGAGCACCACGATCATCAGGACGACCCCGGTCACGAACTCCGTGGCCGCGCCCAGGCCGCTGATGGCCCCGCCCGCGAAGGAACCGCTGGTCACGAAGTCACCGGCCTGCTGGACGGCCGAGTCGATCGCGGCCGTGTCGACGGGGAGCGGCCCGGACTGCACGAGGCGCTGCAGCTCGTTCCAGCCCTCCTGCGCCGAGGCCGTGAGGGTGTCCCACTCACTGCGGACCGCGAACACGATGCCGGTGAGGATGCCGCCCACCAGGGCCAATATCCCGAGGAACGCCGCCAGGGTCGCCAGCAGATTGGACCACCCCTTGTGCTCCAGCCACTTGACCAGCGGGCCCACGGCCGAGGCGAGGATGAGTGCGACGAGCACGGCGATCAGCACGACCTTGACCTGCAGCAGGATCCAGAGCAGGCCGACGACCACGGCGGCGACGAGCAGCGTCTGGGCGGCGCGCGAACCGGCACGGCCGAGCGAGTCCGCCCACGGACCGACCGCCGGGGCCAGGGCCTGGGTGGCCTCCTCGAAGCCGGCGGGCTCGACTCCGGGGCCCATGGCGGGGACCGCGCTGGTGCCGGGGTCGGCCTGGCCGCCGAGCACGTTCTCGGCGTGCAGCGGGGCGGTCGACGAGCCCCCGCCGGGGCGGCGAGGCGGTTGATCCGGTCGGGACGACGTGGCCATGCGGAACTCCTCGGGGAGGGCTGCGGTCGGGGGTGCGGTCGTGCGACGACGACTGCGCTCGCCTCAACCCTAAGGCGGCTGACGGAAGGGTGTCCACCGGCCGGTACCGCGCCGGAGCCGCATCGGTCCCCGTCAGGCGCGGCCGTCCACCGCGAACACGGCGGTCAGGACGTGCCGGCGGCGGGCCGCGACGTCGTGCATCAGCGTGGGCGCGTCGTCGAAGGGGACGACGTCGCTGACCAGGTGCTCGCGGATCGCACCGGAGTGGGCGGCCAGCAGGCGGGTCGTCTCCGCGGAGAGCCGCGGCCGGTCCCAGGTGTGGGCGAGGCCGCGGGGGACCCGCCCGATCTGCGCGCACCGCAGGCTGAGCCCGTTGTGGTGGAACTCCTCGCCCAGCCGCACCGCGTCCGCGCCCGCCGTGTAGAACGCCAGGTCGATGACGCTGCCCTGCGGACGGACGGCGCGAAGCGCGGCGTGCAGCGCCGCGGGCTTGCCGCGGCACTGGAACACGACGTCCGCGCCGTGGTCGCCGGGCCCGTGCCGCCAGCGGGTCTTGAGCACCCGGCCGGGGTCGTCGTCGAGGTCCAGGGGAAAGAACCCCATCCGCTCGGCGAGCGCCCGGCGGCGTGGGTCGGAGTCGGCCACGGCGACCTCGCGCGCGCCGAGGACGCGGGCGAACAGGGCGGTCATCAGCCCCACCGGTCCGGCGCCGGTGACCAGCACGAGGCGCCCGGACACCCCGTCGCCGAGCTCGCGGACCGGTCCGGCGTCCGCCGCGGCGTGGAGCAGCCCGTTGGCGCAGATGGGGCCGAAGTGGGCCACGAAGACGCCGAGCAGGGGGTCCAGTTCGTCGGGGAGCGGCACCAGGTGCTCCGTGAGCGGATCGGCGACGTGCGCGGTGGCGTGGCCGTAGGCCGTGGCCAGCACGTCACCGGCCCGGAACGCCGGAGTGCGGGACTCGGCGACCCGGGCGACCTCCATGTAGCCCAGCCGGCGGACCGGGTAGCCCTGCTCCGCGGCCCCGGGCCGGAACAGCCCCAGCTCGGTGTCGTGCAGGGAGTGCAGCCCCGGGTGGTCGCCCTTGACGAAGGCCAGTTCCGTACCCGCGGACAGTCCGGTGACCAGCGTCTCCAGGAGCAGCCCACCCTCCGGGACCTCCGGCAGCTCCTCCTCCACGATCTCGATCCGGTTCCGGGCTGGGACGACGAGGTTGCGGCGCGCGCTCACCGCTGCCCCACCGGCCCCTTGCCGTCCGGACCCCGCTCCTCCAGGACCACGGGCCGCCCGGTCCGGGCCGAGTCGGCGATCGCGCACGCGAGCCGGTGGGTGCGAAGGGCCTCGCCGTAGGGCGCGCGCGTGGACTCGCGCTCGCCGCGCACCGCCTCCAGGAACTCCCGGTCCACGGTCACCCTCGGGTCCTCGGCGGGGGTGTGCTCGGAGCGGTCCTGGGCGCCGAAGGCGGTGAGGCCCTGCTCCGAAAGCTCCAGGTACAGCCCGCGGCTCACGGTGTGCAGGGCGGCCCGGTGCTTGGCCGCGAGCGCGGACGTCGCGGCGAGCGTGGCGACGGCCCCGGAGCGGAAGCGCACGGTGGCGGCGGTGGCGTCGTCGACGTCCCCGTAGTCCTGCGGGGCCCCGTCCGGGGCCTTGCGGATCCCGGCGGCGTACACCTCGACGGCCTCGCCCAGCAGGAACCGGGCGGTGTCCAGCACATGGGTGAGCTGCTCGACGATCTGACCGCCCGAGCGGTCCATGCGCCCCCACCAGGGCACGGGCGGGCGCTTGTCCAGCCAGTAGCCGTTCGCCAGCAGCGGGGGAGCATCGGCGAGCAGCTCACGGGCCAGCGCGGCCGTGTCGAGGCAGCGCCAGTGGTAGCCGGTCCCCGTGACCACCCCGGTATCCTCGACCCGCTGCCCGATCTGCTCGGCGATCTGCAGTCCGAGGCCGACGGGCTTCTCCACGAACAGCGCCTTGCCACGATCGAGCGCCGCGAGCTCGGCGGGTCCGTGGGCGAACGGCGGCACGCAGACGTAGACCGCGTCGGCCTCCACGGCGTCGAGGGCCTGGGCGGGGTCGGTGAACGCCGGGACGTCGAGCTCGGCCGCCAGGGCGGTGGCGGCGGGCAGATGCGCGTCCGTCACGCTGACCACCCGTGCCGTGCCGAGTCCGTGCAGCACGTCGACGTGGCGCCGGGCCACGGAGCCGGCCCCGACGAGGGCGATCTTCAGCGTCATGCGGGATTCTCCTCGAGCAGCCGGTCGTACAGGTCCAGATAGCGCCGGGCCATCCCGGCCGGCGTCCACTGCTCGGCGGCGTCCCGGCAGGCCTGCGGGTCGATCGTGTCCAGCGCCTGCAGGTGCCGGGCCAGCTCGTCCTCCGTGGCGGCCAGGAAGCCGGTGCGGCCGTGCTCCACCAGGGAGGGCAGCACCCCCCGCGGCGTCCCGACGACGGGCACCCCCCGGGACAGCGCCTCGACTACTCCGGTGGCGCCCGGTTCCGCCCAGCGGATGGGCGTCAGCAGGGCCCGGGCCGAGCGCAGCAGCCGCTCCTTGTCCTCGCCGGCCACCCCGCCCACCCAGGTCACCGAGGTCCCGTCGACCAGGGGCCGGACCTCGTCGAGCCAGTACCGGACGTCGGGGTGGGTGTGCAGCGACTCGTCGCCGTCGGCGAGCCGTCGCTCCAGCTCCTCGGGGTCGTCGATGCCGGCCACGGGGCCCGCCAGCACCAGCGGGATCCCCGCCCGCCGGCAGACCCGGACCGCCATGTCCTGTGCCTTGTCGGCGGTGATCCGGGCCAGCACCAGCGCGTGCTCGCCGCGCGGGGCATCGATGTCGATCCCCGGTGGCGCGGCCAGCGGGACGACGCCCAGCGTCTGCCGCCGCAGGTTGGCCGGCGCCCGCGCGAGCTGCGACTCGGAGACCGCGGCGAAGCGCACCCGCCCCCGGCCGTCGAACGCCGAGTAGAACTCGGCGTGCTTGCGCAGGTCCCAGTGCAGGGTCTGCAGCACCGGCGGGGCCGCTGCGCCCATCGCGCCCAGCACCGACGGGCCCACGACCTCCAGGTGGTCGTGGACGAGGTCCCACCGTCCCGGCTCCCGCAGGGCGTCCACGAGGCCCTGCATGTGGGCGTGAGCGAGGCCCGAGACCCGGTTGTAGGGCATGGCGATGGAGCGGAAGGCGGGCTCCTCCAGGGGGCGGAGGTAGTCATCGGCCTCCAGGGTGCTGGGGCCCACGGTCGCGAGCGTGACGTGGACTCCCGCCCGGCGCAGCTCCGGGACCAGGGTGGCGACCACCGTCTCGATCCCGCCGTACCCGGACGGGGGGACCGGCAGCCAGGGACCCGCGTTGACGAGCACCCGCAGACGGCTCATGCGGCGCGGCCCGCCGGGACCGCCGTGTACTCGGGGATCTCCGCCATGGGCGGGCGCTCCTGGACGCTGATCTCGTGGGTCTCGTCGAGGAAGCGGTCCCCCTGGCGCAGGAACTGCGTCAGGGACCCGCCGCTCTGGCCCACGGGTCCCTCACAGCGCAGCCGCGCCTGGACGGTCAGCTGGATCTGGGCCGCCATGCGGGCCAGCGCGGCGTCCGCGGAGTTGCGGTGCGAGCGCACCCCCAGGTCCACCTGCGCCATGGCGTCGAGACCGACCGCCTCCAGGACGTCGATCAGCATCGCGATCTCCACGCCGTAGCCGGAGACGAAGGGCACCCGTTCCAGCAGCGCACGGCGGCCGGCGTACTCCCCGGCCAGGGGCTGGACCAGGCCGGCCAGCTGCGGCCAGAACAGGTTCAGCAGCGGGCGCGCCACGAGCTCGGTGACCCGCCCGCCGCCCGCGGGCAGGACGGTGACGCCGTCGTGCAGAGGACGGTCGTAGCAGCTCTTGACGAACTGCACCCCGGGCTCGGTGAGCAGCGGCCCCAGCAGGCCCACCGCGAACCGGGCGTCGAACTCGCGCAGGTCCGCGTCGATGAACGCGAGCACGTCGCCGGAGGTCACGGCCAGCGACTTCCACAGGGCCTCGCCCTTGCCGGGGATGTTGCCGTGGGCGGGCAGGATCTCGTCCTGGCGGTGGACCCGGGCCCCGGCGGCCGCGGCGACCGCCCCGGTGCCGTCGGTCGAGTCCGAGTCGATGACGACCAGCTCGTCGATCAGCGGGACGGCGTCCATCAGCTCCCGCCGGAGCGCGGAGACGATGGTCCCCACGGTGCTCGCCTCGTTGCGGGCGGGCAGCACCACGCTGACCGTGGTGGCGCCCTTCCGCTCCACCAGCTGCTCGGAGGACCACTGTCGGCCGTTGTAGGTGCGGGTGGCGAACCACTCCCGGACGTCCTGTCGCATCGCACTCGCTTCCGACGGTGGTGGGCAGTCGTGGAACACTGGCTGATCCGAGCCGGACACTACAGAGCGATTCCCCGCTGCGGAAGACGTCGGGAGAGGACGTGGGCCATTGTGTCGTGCCGGGCGCCCGGCACGACGCGCCCGCGGTACCCGGCCGCAGGCGTGGCCTGCGCCATCATGGGTACGAGCCGGGCCCCGCCCCGGAGCCCGTGACGAGAGGTGACGATGAACGCGCCGAGAACGACCCCCGGACCGGACAGGCGCCGCCTGGTGCTGTGGCGGCACGGGAGGACCTCCTGGAACGTCCAGGACCGGGCCCAGGGGCAGGCCGACATCCCCCTCGACCCCGTGGGCCGGCGCCAGGCCCGTCGGGCCGCCCCCGCACTGGCCTCCTTCGAGCCCGCCTTCGTCTGGTCCAGCGACCTGGACCGGGCACGCTCCACGGCCCGGGAACTGGCCGTGCTGACCGGGCTCGAGGTGCACCTCGACGCCAGGCTGCGCGAGTACGACGTGGGCATCCGCCAGGGGACCACCTTCGCGGAGTTCCGCCGCAGCCACCCCGAGGTCTACGAGCGGTTCTTCGCCGAGGAGAACTACCGGGTGCCGGGCGCCGAGCTGCCCTCGGAGGTCGACGAGCGGATGACCGCGGTGCTGGCCGACGCGGCCGCGGCCCTCGGGGAGGGGGGCACGGGCGTGCTCGTCGGCCACGGCGCGGCGCTGCGCAGCGGTCTGCTCGCCTTCTTCGACGCCCCGCCCCGGATGCGCGAGATGTTCGCCGGGATGGCCAACTGCGCGTGGACGGTCCTGGAGGAGCACCCGCAGCGCGGCTGGCAGATCGTCGACTACAACGCCCGCACCCTGCCGGGCGCCTCCTCGGCGCTCGCCGACGAGATGCCCCCGCACCACGTGAGCAAGGACGCGCCCGCGCGTCCCTGATCGGGGTGCCGCAGGCGGAGGGGAACCGGTAGAATGGTGCGGTTGCCCGATCGGGCGCACGCCTCCCCGCACTCCCTTCCGAAAGGTCTCCTCCGTGATCACTGTCCAGAACCTCGAACTGCGTGCCGGTGCCCGGCTGCTCATGGACGAGGTCAGCTTCCGCGTGGACAGGGGGGACAAGATCGGTCTGGTCGGGCGCAACGGTGCCGGCAAGACGACGATGACCAAGGTTCTCGCGGGGGAGACCCTGCCCGCGGGCGGGACGGTGACGCGCACCGGGGCCATCGGCTACCTCCCGCAGGACCCGAAGGTCGAGGACATGGACCAGCTGGCCCGCGACCGGATCCTCTCCGCCCGCAACCTCGCGGGCGTCGTCGCCCGCCTGCGCCAGGCCGAGCAGGACATGGCCTCCGAGGAGGACGCCGTGCGCAACAAGGCCATGCGCGGCTACGACCGGCTCGAGTCGGAGTTCCTCTCCGGCGGCGGATACGCCGCGGAGTCCGAGGCCGCCACGATCACGTCCAACCTGGACCTGCCCGAGCGCATCCTCGACCAGCCGCTGCGCACCCTCTCGGGCGGCCAGCGCCGCCGCGTGGAGCTGGCCCGCATCCTGTTCTCGGACGCCGACATCATGCTCCTCGACGAGCCCACCAACCACCTGGACGCCGATTCCGTGGTGTGGCTGCGGGACTTCCTGAAGAACTTCCAGGGCGGGCTGCTGGTGATCAGCCACGACGTGGAGCTGATGGAGATGGTGGTCAACAAGGTCCTGTACCTGGACGCCAACCGCTGCGTCATCGACCTGTACAACATGGGCTGGAAGAACTACCTGCTCCAGCGCGAGCAGGACGCCCACCGCCGGAAGCGCGAGTACGCCAACGCGGAGAAGAAGGCCACCGCGCTGATGGACCAGGCCAACAAGATGCGCGCCAAGGCCAGCAAGGCCGTGGCCGCCCAGCAGATGATCAAGCGCGCCGAGCGGCTGATGAACGGCCTCGAGGGCGAGCGCCAGGCGGACAAGGTCGCGAACATCCGCTTCCCCAAGCCCGCCGACTGCGGCAAGACCCCGTTGACCGCCCGGGACCTGTCCAAGTCCTACGGTTCGCTCGAGATCTTCAACGACGTGGACCTGGCCATCGACCGGGGCTCCCGGGTGGTCATCCTCGGCTTCAACGGCGCCGGCAAGACCACGCTGCTGAGGATGCTGGCGGGCGAGGCCGAGCCGGACACCGGTGAGGTGGTCCCGGGGCACGGTCTCAAGCTCGGCTACTTCGCCCAGGAGCACGACACCCTGGATCCGGACCGGACGGTCCTGGAGAACATGCGCTCCGCCGCCCCCGACCTCGCCGACACGGAGGTCCGCAACGTCCTGGGCTCGTTCCTCTTCCAGGGCGACGACGTGTCCAAGCCGGCCGGGGTGCTCTCCGGCGGCGAGAAGACCCGCCTGGCGCTGGCGACCCTCGTGGCCTCGTCCGCCAACGTGCTGCTGCTCGACGAGCCGACGAACAACCTGGACCCGGCCTCCCGCCGGGAGATCCTCAACGCGCTGCGCACCTACGAGGGCGCGGTCGTGCTCGTCTCCCACGACGAGGGCGCGGTCGAGGCCCTGGACCCCGAGCGCGTGGTGATCCTGCCCGACGGCACCGAGGACCTGTGGAGCCAGGAGTACCAGGACCTCATCTCCCTCGCCTGAGCGTCCCGGCCCCGTGCGGGCGGGAGCTACCGGCTCTGGCGCTCGAGGGCGTCCAGCACCGCGTCCTCTTCGTCCTCCCCCGTGGGGCGGGAGCGCCGGCGCTGCGGCCTGGGCCGCATGAGCGATCTGAGGTGGGCCGGCATGTCGTCGGCCATCTCCAGCTGGCGGACGACGAGCTCCTCGTCGCCCTCGCCGATGTAGGTGCCGTCCTCGTCGTAGAACCGTGCGAGCCGGCGCTCCATCTCCTCGGCGAACTGGCGGTCCCACGCGTCGTTGCGGGCCTGCTGGCGGGCGGCGTAGCCGTAGGCCACGAAGAACAGGGCCGCGAACGCGTACCACTGCAGCGAGTAGGACAGGTGCGGCCCGGAGTCCGTCTCCGGCTCCGGGGACGGTGCGGGGGCCACCGAGGGCGCCGGGTCCTCGCCGAAGACCTCGCCGTAGGCCGCCGTCCCGATCGGCCGGTCCCAGCGCTCGCGCAGCTCTTCGAGGTTGATCGAAGCGATCTGCCCCTCGGGGGCCCCGCGGCTGACGTCCGGCTCCCCGGGCTGGAGCCGGGCGGTGACCGTGACCTGCCCGGCGGGCGGGGCGGGCACCTCGTCCGGCATCCCGTTGGCGGCCTCGCCGGTGGGGATCCAGCCGCGGTCGAAGACCACGACGTCCCCGCCCTGCGTGCGGAACGGGACGAGGACCTCGTAGCCGACGCGTCCGTTCTGCGGCCGGTTGCGGACCAGCACCTGGTCCTCCGGCAGGTAGCGGCCGGTCAGCTGCACGGGGTGCCAGGTGAGCCGCTCGTCGTGGGCGGCGAACTGCTCGGCCGCCTGCGCCCCGGTCAGGGGTTCGGCGCGGTAGTTCTGCGTGATCTTGGCGTTCTCGCCCTCGAGGTGGTCGTTGCGGTCCATCTGCCACCCGCCCAGGTACACCGAGACCACGGCGGCGGCGCAGGCGAGGAGGAAGAAGCCGAGCCACTTGCCGCTGAGCAGGAAGCGGTAGTCGTTCATCCCCCGTGCTCCTGCGCGGGGCCGGCGTCGGCCAAGGAGACGGTGTCCTTCCAGAAGCCGCGGGAGCCGAGGAACTGCTCGAGGTCGCCGCGGTGCTCCGGGCACGCGAGCCACGTCTTGCGGCGCTCCGGGTGGTGGATGCGCGGGTTGTTCCAGCGGATCTGCCACGCGGCGTCCGCCCGGCAGCCCTTGCGGGAGCACTGCGGGGTGTCAGGCCCGGCCGGGGGAGCGTCGGCGCCTCGCGGGGACAGCGATCCGAGCAGGTCGAACTCCACGGCGGTCGTGCTCCTCTGGGTCTTGGGTCGGGTCCCCGGGGCGGCCCGCGTCGGGCTCAGGCTGCTCCGCGGCGCCGGGTGGTGTCGTCCTCGACAGTAGCGGAGGAAGCCGGGTCCCCGCTGGGAGCGGCCCTGCTCCCGGAGCGCGCCGGACCGGTGCCGTCCTCCCCGTGGCCGGCGACGAACTCGCCCTCGAGCACGAAGCCGATCGCCAGGGGCGCGGCCGGCGGTGCCGGCTCGGGCGCAGCGGCCAGCGCCGGCGCGGCGGGCGGCTCGTAGTAGTGGCTCGTCCGGGTGGAGCGGTCGTTGCTGTTGGCCAGCAGCACCGCCATCCACGGCAGCACGGCAACGCCCAGGATCGCGACACCTCGGACCCAGATGTTGTCGACCGCGACGAACACGATGAGGCACACGATGCGCAGGCCCATCTGGATGCTGTAGACCTTCATCCGGTGGCCCATGTCCTGGGTGTGCGGCTCGGCCGTGGCCGTGATGGAGTGGACGTCGTCCTGGCCGGCGGTCTCGCCGGTGGTGAGATAGCGGTTGCTCATGGTCCTCCCAACAGACACTTCATTGTCTCACCGGGGTCCGACAACGAGAAGGCGGTCCCCGGGCGACTACCGGCCGGTCACCGGCCCCGACCGGTACCATTGGGGGGATTTCCCCGCGGGCCCGCGTCCACTCCGCAGTGCGGGACCGCGATCCTCGACCGAAAGGCCCCCTTCCCATGGCAGACGAGCAGCGCAGCCCGGCCCCCCGCACCGTCCTCGTGACCGGCGGCAACCGCGGGATCGGCCGGGCCATCGCGCAGGCCTTCCAGGACCACGGCGACAACGTGGCGGTGACCTACCGCTCCGGCGAGGCGCCCGAGGGCTTCTTCGCGGTGCAGGCCGACGTCACCGACTCCGCCTCGATCGACACCGCGTACCAGGCTGTCGAGGCCGAGTTCGGTCCGGTCGAGGTGGTCGTGGCCAACGCCGGGATCACCCGGGACACCCTGCTGCTGCGGATGAAGGAGCAGGACTTCCAGGACGTCGTGGACACCAACCTCACCGGCGCGTTCCGGGTGGTGCAGCGCGCCGCCAAGGGGTTCATGCGCCTCAAGCGCGGGCGCGTGGTCCTCATCTCCTCCGTGGTCGGGCTCTACGGCTCGCCCGGGCAGGTCAACTACGCCGCGTCCAAGGCCGGCCTGGTCGGCATCGCCCGTTCCATCACCCGTGAGCTGGGCGGGCGCAACGTGACCGCCAACGTCGTCGCCCCCGGGTTCATCAACACCGAGATGACCGCGGCGCTGCCCGAGGACACCCAGAAGAACTACCTCGCCTCCATCCCGGCCGGCCGGTTCGCCGAGCCGGAGGAGGTCGCCGCCGTCGTGCGCTGGATCGCCTCCGACGAGGCGAAGTACATCTCCGGCGCCGTCATCCCCGTGGACGGCGGCCTCGGCATGGGCCACTGAGCCCTGCCACCCCACGATCCCCGCACGTTCCACCGAAGGAGCACCATGAGTTCACTTGCAGGCAAGACCGCGGTCGTCACCGGGTCCTCGCGCGGCGTCGGCGCCGACACCGCCAGGCTGCTGGCCGGGGAGGGCGCCAACGTCGTCGTCAACTACCGGCAGAAGGCGCCCCGCGCCAACAAGGTCGTCAAGGAGATCGAGGCGGCCGGCGGGAAGGCCATCGCCGTGCAGGCCGACATGACCGAGCCCGAGGACGTCCGCGCCCTGTTCGCCCGCGCCGTGGAGGCCTTCGGCGGGGTGGACGTGCTCGTGCTCAACGCCTCCGGCGGCATGGAGACGGACCTCGGCGAGGACTACGCGCTCAAGCTCAACCGGGACGCCCAGGACGACACCCTCACCGCGGCCCTCGAGCACCTGCCCGAGGGCGGGCGCGTGGTCTTCGTGACCAGCCACCAGGCGCACTTCATCCACGACGTCGCGACCATGCCGGAGTACGTGGAGGTCGCGAAGTCCAAGCGCGCCGGTGAGGACACCCTCACCGCCCGCGTCCCGGAGCTGACCGAGAAGGGCATCACGTTCGTGGTGGTCTCCGGCGACATGATCGAGGGCACCGTGACCGCGACCCTGCTCAACCGGGCCCGCCCGGGCGCGCTCGAGGAGCGCCGTGAGGCCGCCGGCAAGCTCTACTCCGTGCAGGAGTTCGCGGAGGAGATCGCCCGGATGGTCACCGCGGACGTCCCCACCGGGCACGTCGAGCTCGTCGGCGGCGCCGACGACTTCCTGGCGAAGGCCGGCCGCCGGTAGCCCTGCCGGGAGCCTTCCCGGCGCGACGAAGTGACGGCGGAGCGCCGCCCGGAGACGTTCCGGGCGGCGCTCCGCCGTCCTCGGGCCGGGGACGGGTGAGCTGTCCGGGGAGGATGAGATGCTTCTCGGGTCGCCGATCGGACGGCCGGGTCCCGAGCACAGCACGGGGCCGGGAGGGAACAGGGGCGGGCGCGCCCCGGGACGGAGCTCCACCATGACGGGTCCACTCATCGAGGTCGACGGGCTGACCAAGACCTACCGGTCCCGCTCGCGCACGGTCCACGCCCTGGCCGGCCTCGACCTGTCCGTGCCGGAGGGGATCGTCAAGGGCCTGCTGGGCCCGAACGGGGCGGGCAAGACCACCGTGGTGAAGGTGCTCACCACCCTCATCGCCCCGGACGCCGGAACGGCGCGGATCGACGGGGTCGACGTGGTCGCCGAGCCCGCCCGGATCCGGCGGATGATCGGTGCCTCGGGCCAGTACGCCGCGGTCGACGAGAACCTCACCGGCACCGAGAACCTGCGCATGGTCGGCCGGCTCTACCACCTGGGCGGGGCGGCCGCCCGCCGCCGGGCCGCAGAGCTGCTGGAGCTGTTCGACCTCGAGGAGGCCGGGGACCGCCCGGTGAAGGGGTACTCGGGCGGCATGCGGCGCCGCCTCGATCTCGCCGGGGCGCTGGTCATCCGGCCCCGCGTCCTGTTCCTGGACGAGCCGACCACCGGCCTGGACCCGCGCAGCCGCATCGGACTGTGGGACGTGATCCGCTCGCTCGTCCAGGACGGCACCACGGTGCTGCTCACCACCCAGTACCTGGAGGAGGCCGACCAGCTCGCCGACGAGATCTCCGTGATCGACGACGGCAGCGTCATCGCGGCGGGCACTCCCGACGAGCTGAAGACACGCCTCGGCGGGCACCGGGTCGTCGTCGTGCTGCAGGACGGGACCGACGCCGCGCGGGCCTCAGACGTGCTCGCCCGGCACGGGGAGGGCGCCCCCACGCTCGACGAGCAGGGGCGAGAGCTCCAGGTCCCGGTCCGGGAGGGCCCGCAGGCCCTCCAGCGCATCCTCGCGGACCTCGACGCCCAGGGCGTGGGCCTGCACGACGCCGGGATGCGCCGCCCCACCCTCGACGACGTGTTCCTCTCGCTCACCGGGCACACCACCGCCCACGCCGCCGGCACCGGCGACGAGGCTCCCGGCAACGCCGTGACCGCGACCGGAGGAGGGCAGCACCGATGAGCACCCGCGCCCTGCCCGGATCGGCCAGTCCCGGCGCCACCCTCAGCACCTGGGCCGCCGACGGCTGGACGGTCACCCAGCGCAACCTCATCAAGCTGCGGCGCTCACCGGACATGCTCGTGTTCGCCGTGCTCCAGCCCGTCATGTTCGTCCTGCTGTTCAGCCAGGTCTACGCCGGGTCGATCCGCGTGGAGGGCACCGACTACACCCAGTACCTGATGGCAGGGATCTTCGGGCAGACCGTGCTCTTCGGCTCCACGTTCTCCGGGGCCGGCATGGCCCAGGACCTCAAGGAGGGGATCGTGGACCGGTTCCGGACCCTGCCGATGAGTCCGTCGGCCGTGCTGATCGGGCGCACCAACAGCGACCTGGTGCTCAACGCCGTGTCCATGGTCATCATGATCGGCACGGGTTTCGTGGTCGGGTGGCGGTTCACCACGTCGTTCGGGTCCTTCCTCGCCGGGATCGCCCTGCTGCTGCTGTTCAGCTACGCGTTCAGCTGGGTCATGGCGCTCGTGGGCATGAGCGTGCGCAGCCCCGAGACCGTCAATAACGCCTCGTTCATCATCCTGTTCCCGCTGACGTTCATCTCCAATGCGTTCGTGCAGTCCCAGAACCTCCCGGGCCCGCTCGAGGCCTTCGCCAACTGGAATCCCGTCTCCGCGCTCGTGCAGGCCGCCCGCCAGCTGTTCGGCAACACCGGGTCCGCCCCCGTGCCGGACGTGTGGCCCATGCAGCACCCGGTCCTGACCGTGGTGGCCGGCAGCCTGCTGCTGCTCGTGGTCTTCGTGCCGCTGTGCCTGCGCAAGTTCGCCACGGTCAGCTCGCGGTGACCGTGGCACGGCGTCCGGTGCCGGAGCGCAACCGGTGGGCCGTGGAGCAGCTCGACCTCCGCCCGGCCTCCCGGGTGCTGGAGTTCGGCTGCGGTGGCGGCGCGGCGGCGCAGCTCGTCCTCGGCCGGCTCCCCTGCGGGCCGGTGCTGGCGATCGACCGTTCGGCCGCCGCCGTGGCCCGGGCCGTGGACCGCAACCGCGCAGCCGTGGACGCCGGGGTGCTCACGGTGCGGCAGGTCGCGCTCGCCGACCTCGACGTCGCGGCCGGGTCCTTCGACGTCGCGTTCGGCGTGGACGTCAACCTCTTCTGGACGACCTCCGCGGACACGGAACTGGCCGTGCTGCGGCACGCGCTGGTCCCGGGCGGCACCCTGCTCGTCGCGTACGGACCCGGTCCGCGCCCGGACCGCCGGGCCGCCCTGCTGGAGCGGGTGCGCGGGGCCGTGGCCGCCCACGGGTTCGTCGGCGCCGTGGTGCTGGAGGAGGGCCGGGGGAGCGGCGTGCGGGCGCGAGCGTGAGCTCCACGGCGCCGGTCCGTGCCCGAGGAGACGAGAAAACGTCCGCAATGTGACGTCGCCCGTGCGCCGCGGGTGCTAATGATGGACCACACGGTGCGGGGCCGTCCGCGCCTCGGCCAGGAGCACCTCCGCGCGGCGCGGAGCCGAGCGAGGAGCCACCATGACCCCACGGCCCACAGGACGTCTCGACCCCAGCGGTCACCTCGTCCTCACCCGCACCCTCCGCACCTCGGCCGAGGAGGTCTGGGCGGCGCTGACGGACTCGGACCGGCTCGGCCGGTGGTACGGGACGTGGAGCGGGGACCCGGCCTCCGGGCGCGTCGAGCTGCTGATGACCGCCGAGGACTGGGACCAGCCCGAGCCCCTGCTGATCCGTCGGTGCGATCCGCCGCGGCACCTGGCGCTCACGCTGGGCACGGCCGCCGACGCCTGGCGCGTGGACCTCGACGTCGAGGACTACGGCGGGACGACGGTCCTGCAGCTCACCCACCGATATCCCGATCCCGACGAGGTGGAGTCGGTCGGGCCCGGCTGGGAGTACTACCTGGACCGGTTCGTCGCCGCCGAGACCGGCGGGGACCCGGACGCCGCCGACTTCGCGCGGGACTACCACCCCGCGATGTCCGGGCACTACCGGCCGCTCGCCGAGCAGCTCCGGGCCCGGGACTGACCCCGGGCGGAGGGTCCTCGGCGTGCCCGGGCACCGCCCGCACCGGGAAGCCGTCGAGCGAGTGGGGGACGCGCCACCGCACGATGCCGACGGCTGCCTCCTGCGGCCCGTCGGGCGGCCCTCACCCGGGGTTCGGGTGCTCGCTCCGGAGGAGGTTGCCGCACGCACGCGTCGTCGAAGACGCGGGTGTGCGATCCGCAGGGGACGCCCCGCCTCGGATCGGGTGGCGCGGGGCGCCTCAGGAGGCGGCGTCGCCGACGCTGAGCATCCAGTGGATGCCGAACCGGTCGGTGCACATCCCGAACAGTCCGCCCCAGGGCGCCTCCTCGAGCGGCATCGTGACGGTCCCGCCCGCCCCCAGCTCCTCCCACCAGCCGCGCATCAGGGCCTCGTCGTCGCCGCTCACGGAGACCGAGACGTTGTCCCCGACGGCGAGGTCCATGCTGTTCGGGGTGTCGGAGGCCATCAGCACCATGCCGGTGGCCGTGGTGAGCATCGAGTGCATCACCTTGTCCTGCTCCGCGGGGTCGTCGCTGGCCCCGTACTCGCTGAACCGGCTGATCGACAGCTCCCCGCCGAACACGGATCGGTAGAACGTCATCGCCTCCTCGGCGGTGTCCCGGAAGGAGAAGTAGGGATTGAGCAGCATGGGCATGGCCGGGCCTCCGCGTCGATCGGTCGATGCCCCCATCATGACGCCGTCCGGGGGGCGGGGGAAGCACCCCTGGGAAGCCGCCGGCCGGGTGCGTAACCTGGTGCGCATGAGCAGAACGCAGTACTACGTGGCGGCCAGCGCCGACGGGTACATCGCCGACCGGGAGAACCACCTCGACTGGTTGCTGCAGTACGGCTTCGAGGCGTACCAGGAGCACTACGACGCCTTCCTGGCCGACGTCGGGGCGCTCGCGATGGGCGCGAGCACGTACGAGTTCGTCCTCGACCAGGGGGACTGGGCCTACGGCGACCTGCCGGTGTGGGTGTTCACCCACCGCGAGCTGCCGCGTCCGGAGGGGGCGAACCCGCAGTTCGTCAGCGGTCCCGCCACGCTGCACGCCGAGGCCCTGGTGGCGTCCGCGGGCGGGCGGAACCTGTGGGTGGTGGGCGGCGGGCAGCTCGCGGCCCAGTTCGCGGACGCCGGTCTGCTCGACGAGCTGTGGCTGACCTACATGCCGATCGTCCTGGGCGGTGGGCATCCCGTCCTGCCGACCGCGGCGGCGCGCGACCTGCGGCTCCAGCGCACCACCCACTTCGAGGGCGGCGCCGTGGAGCTGCGCTACGTCCTGCAGGGCCCGGACCGGCAGGTGTGGCCGGAGTAGCCTCCCTCCGTTGTCGGGCCGGGGGCCGGGGACTACACTTCCTGCCACGCCCTCGGCGGCCGCTCGGCCGCTCCACCGGGGCCCGAGCGCCCCTCGTCGCAGGACCTCGCCATGAGCATCCACCGTCCCGTCACCGGTGACCGTGCGACCGATCGGGCCCTCCACGACCTCGCGGAACGCCTCACCGGCGCCCTGATCGGCCCGCACGAGCCCGACTACGACGACGCACGGCGGGTCTGGAACGGCATGGTCGACGTCCGCCCGCGCGCCCTCGTCCGTGCCGGCTCCGTGGCCGACGTCGACCTCGTCCTGGCGACCGCCCGCAGCACGGGCGTGCCGCTCGCCGTGCGCGGCGGCGGGCACAGCATCGCCGGTCACAGCACGGTCGCGGACGGCCTCGTCCTGGACCTCGGCGGTCTGACCGGCGTCGCCCTCGACCCGGCGTCGCGCCTCGTGACCGCCCAGCCGGGGGCCACCCTCGCCCACGTGGACCGGGCGACGGCCCCGCACGGCCTCGCCGTTCCGCTCGGGGTGGTCGGCGGCACCGGCGTCGCCGGGCTCACCCTCGGCGGCGGCATCGGATGGCTGACCCGCACCCACGGCCTGACCATCGACAACCTGGTCTCCGCGGAGGTGGTGACCGCCGCGGGGGAGCACCTGCACGCCGACGAGGCGGAGCACCCCGAACTCTTCTGGGGACTGCGCGGCGGAGGCGGGAACTTCGGCGTGGTCACCTCTTTCAGCTACCGGGCCCACCCGCTGGCATCCCCCGTCCTGGTGGGCGGCCTGGTCTACCGCCGCCCGCGGTGGGAGCACGCGCTCGCGGCCTTCGAGGCTTGGGCGCGGGAGCTCCCGGACGAGATGAACACCATCGTGTCCTTCGTGGTCCTCCCACCGGAGTACGGGCTCGGGACCGAGGTGCTCATGACCGTCGGGCTCGCCTGGGCCTCGCCGCAGCACGGAGCCGGGCTCGAGCTCGTCGGCCGGTTGCGCGCGGCGGCGCCGCCCGACCTCGAGACCGTGGGCCCGGCGCCCTGGACCGTGTGGCAGACCGCGAAGGACCCGGTCTTCCCGGCCGGTTCCCGGGGCTACTGGAAGAACGTGGCGTTCAGCCGCCTGGACGAGGAGGTCGTCTCCGTGCTCGTGGCCGTGGCCTCCGAGATCACCTGGGTCGGCAGCGGCATCAACCTGCACTACCTCCGGGGCGCCTTCGGCCGGGTGCCCGAGGACGCCACGGCCTGGCCCAGCCGCGCTGCCCGGTTCTGGCTGAACATCTTCGGGTTCTGGCGCGACCCGGCCGACGACGTCCGGCTCGCGGCGTACGCCCGGACGGTGCACGCGGCCCTGGAACCCTTCGCGGAGCAGGGCCGGTACGTCAACTTCCTTGGGGCGGAGACCGGCGGCGACCCGGTGGCGGCCGCGCGACAGGCCTACGGGCGCGACAAGCACGAGCGGCTGGTCGAGCTCAAGAACCGCTTCGACCCGGAGAACATGTTCCGCGGCAATCACAACATCGTCCCGACGGCGCCCCGCTGACACCGGCGCGGTCCAGGACCCGGGCGGGGGCCGGGCCGGTCAGGGCGCGGCGGCCGGGCGCGGCAGCCCGTACCAGGCCTCCGCGTTGTCGTGCAGCACGGCCGCCGCGGCGTCGGTGCCCAGGGCCTCGGCGACCAGGGCGACGTCCGCGCTCCGGAACGGGCGCTCCGCCCGGGTGCTCGGCAGATCGGTGCCGAACAGCAGCGCGGTCGGGTTCACGGCGTGGATCCGGCGTAGCGCGTCCCGCACGTCGAGGTCGACGCGGCCGAACCCCGTGGCCTTGGCCCTCACGCCGTGCCCGACGAGCTCGAGCAGCCGTGGCAGGCCGGCCGCGCTCATGCCGAGATGGTCGACGACGGCCCTCGGCAGCCGCCGCAGCACGGGGGCGAGGTGCTCCAGCGCGGCGGCGTCCAGGTAGAACTCGGCGTGCCACCCGGCGAGGTCGTGCACCCGCCGGGCGAGCCGCTCGATCCCGGCAGGGTCCGCGTCCGCGCCGCGGCGGAGGGTGAAGCGCACCGCCCGCACCCCGGCCCCGTGCAGCTCGCGCACCTGCTCGTCGGCGACGGTGGGCGGCAGCTGGGTCACACCGACGAAACCCGGGCCGAGCTCCGCCAGCGCCGCGCGCAGGTAGCCCTGGTCGTGGCCCTGGAAGGAGCCGCTCACCACCGCCCCGCCCACCACGCCCAGCCCCCGGACCCGCCGTCGGTAGTCCTCGACCGTGAACCGCGGCGGCACGTACCCCTGGTTCGGCACCAGCGGGAACCGCGGGTCGACCACGTGCAGGTGGGCGTCGATCATGGCGTCATTCTGCCCGATGCCGCTCGTGTCCCCGCCGCCGGTGCTTCCGGTGCCGCTCGTCCTGCTGCCGGCGTGCCGGCCGGCGCCGCTCTGCCCTCCGGGCGGGGCGTTCGGGCGAGCGTCCCGCGGCGACACGAAGGTGGCCCCCAGCACCGGTGCGTGCGCACACATAAGCTACTCGTCGATGACCACCACCGCCCGGACCCCCGACCACGCGCTCCAGGCCGCCGAGGAGGCGCTCGAGCGTGCCCGGCGCAGCTACGCCCGGAAGCTGCTGCGCCTGGTGGCGGCCGAGCTGACCCACCGGCACCCCGAGGCGGTACGGCTGGACGTGCTCACCCGCGACGGCGACCGGGAGTTCTTCGTCGACGCCCTGCGCGACGCCGACGGCGAGTACGTCTGGGGCGAACCCGACCGGGTCGTCGTGGTGCGCGAGACGGCCGACGACGAGCTCGGCGGCACCGTCACCGTCGCCGCACGGGACGTGCGCGAGCTCGTGGGCCGCGCCCTGGACGCCTACGACGGACCGCTGGAGGGGCTGCTGCGCCACGACGAGGAGCGCGACACCTACTGGCTGGACCTCGCCCGCCCCTGACCGCCCCGGCCCGCCCCGTCCGGGCTGGCGCCGGGGGGCGGCGACCGGCTCGGGTGCCCACCCGGGCAGGTGCCGCCGGAGCCACAGCGTCATCCACAGCTTGAGCCGCATCTCGTCCCGGCCGGGGACGTCGACCACCAGCGCGGTCGGCCCGTACCGGTGGACCGACACGACTCCGCCCCGGTCGACGAGCTCGGTGACCAGCCGCTCCACCAGGGCGGGGTGCCGGTCCACGATGTCCGCGCGCAGCCCCACGTCGAAGCAGTCCAGCTCGGCGACCACGCTCACCATCGGCCCCGCGGACGACTCCGGACCGTCGCCGCCCAGCGCGGAGATCGTCCGCCGGGCGTGGGCGAGCATCTCCGCACCGTCCATCGGGTCGCGGCCGTGAGCGGACTGGTAGGCGCTGCAGAGCGGCAGGGCCGGGAGGAAGATCTGGTGGTGGTCCGTGGCGAGCACCGGGTAGTTGAGCAGCGGGTGGTCGCTGATGCGGTGCTCCCTGATCCGCCAGCGGGCGCCGGGCACCGCTGCGACAATCACCTCGGCGAGGTAGCTCACGAACCCGTCGGACAGCGCCAGCGTCCGGGCGGCGGGTGCGGGTCCACGAGCCTGCCGTGCCGGGCCTAGCTGGGCCAGGAGTCGCGGGTCGGGTCCTTCTCCAGCGTCTCGCGGGCGACGCCGAGCTCGGCGCAGCGGCAGGCGATCCGATCCCACACCGGCGCGACCGCGTCCAGCGTGCCGTCCAGCAGGGTGGCTGCGGTGCCGCCGTGCTCGGTCAGCGCCGTCCGCAGCAGCTGCAGCGCCGTGACGCGTTCGGCGACGAAGCCCTGCAGCGCCTCGCCCGCCCGCTGCGGGGTCATCCACTCGGAGAGCGTTGTGGCCATGGGGACGACACGACGCCCGGACCGTCCGGCGCCGGAGGACGCCGCCGACCGGGGCCTGGCGGGTCACTCCTCGAAGGGGGGCCACAGGCTGGTCCCCAGACGGACCTCCAGACGGGCGATCGTGTACCCGTCCGGCCAGACGTGTCCGTCCAGGATCCGGGACAGCGCGGTGTGGTCGACACCGGTGAGCGCCCCGAGCTCGCGCAGCGTCCGGGACCCCACGGCCGCCCTCAGGTTCAGGGCGAAGAGCCTCGCCCGCTCCGCCACCGGGTCGCCGCAGATCTCGTCCGGCCACGAGACACAGTGGTCCTGTGGTTCCGGTCGTACCCTGCTGGCCATGGCGAGCAGTCTAGGGACCGCTCCTGAGCATGAACTTGGCGTCAGGGTGCGGCCGGCCCGTAGCGGTGCTCGGGGCGCCCGGTGCTCCCGTAGCGCAGCTGGATCTCGACCGATCCGTCCTCGGCCAGTGCGGAGAGGTAGCGCTGGGCCGTGGCCCGGGAGACACCGACCTTGCGGGCGATCTCCGCGGCCGACAGGGCCACCCCGGCCTCCAGTGCCGCCAGGACCGAGGCCTCCGTCGCGGACCGGGTGCGCTCGCCGGAGGACGCGGCCTCGCCCGGGTGCAGGGCGTGCAGTGCGCGGTCCACGGTCTCCTGCGTCAGCGCGTCCCGGTCGGCGAGGAGCCGGCGGTACCGGGCGTAGGCCCGCAGGGTCTGCGCCAGCCGCTCGTTGGGGAACGGCTTGATGAGGTAGGCGAGCGCGCCGCGGCGGACGGCGGTCCGCACGGAGGCCGGGTCGGCCGCCGCGGTGAGCATGATGACGTCCACGTCGAGGACGCGCAGCAGGTCCAGTCCGAGCGCGTCGGGCAGATAGACGTCCAGCAGCACGAGGTCGGGCTGGTGGGCGTGGACGGTGCGCATCGCCTGCTCGGCGGTGCCCACGGGGGTCAGCGCCGTGAAGCCCGGCACGGCGTGCACGAAGCCGGCGTGCAGCCGTCCCACGTGGAAGTCGTCGTCCACCACGAGGACCACCAGGTCGTCGCTCATCCTGCACCTCCTGCTCTGTCGGCGGACCGGTCGTCGCGGACGTCGGCCCTGGGTCCGGGATCGCGGACCACGGTACCGGGCAGTCGCGCGCAGAAGACCGCTCCCGGCCCGCCGGGGCGTCCGGGGTCGGCGACCCACACGTCCCCGCCGCGCCGGCGTGCCAGCTCACGGCTCAGGGACAGGCCGAAGCCCTGGCCGTGGACGTCGGGCAGCGCGTCGTACGGCGTTCCGAGGCCGTTCCCGGATCCGCCGAGGACGGCGGTGGACGGTCCGGCGGTGGACCAGCCCTGGGCGAAGATCGGCTCGGGGTCCTCCACGGGGAGCCCATCGCCGGAGTCGGCCACGACGAGGTGCAGGGTGCCCTCCCCGCCGGTCCAGTCGTCGAGCAGCTCGACCTCGATCCACCGGTCCTGCGCAACGCCCTGGACGGCGGCACGGACGGCGTTGTCCACGAGGCTGCCGATCACGGTGGTGACGTCCTGCGGGTCCGTGATCCGGCCGCGGACCAGGGTGTCCGCACCGACGCGCAGGCTCACGCCGCGCTCGGCGGCCTCGACGCTCTTGGCTCCCAGGAACGCCTGCAGGTAGGGGTCCCGCAGCAGTTCGGCCCGTTCGGCCGGGTAGGTCAGGGGCCCGGTCTCGGTCACTTCGGAGACGTATCGGCGGGCCTCCTCGGCGTCGCCGATCGCGAGCAGCCCCGAGATGGTGTGCAGGCGGTTGGCGAACTCGTGGCGCTGGGCGCGCAGGGCGGTGCTGAGGGCGCCGACGGCGTCGAGCTGCCGGGTCAGGGACTGCAGCTCGGTGCGGTCCCGGATCAGCACCACCCAGCCCAGGGGCGGCAGTCCCGGTCGGGCCGGGCGGACGGCGCGGGCGGAGACGATGAGCACGTACCGGCCGACGACCTGCTCTACGGCCGGGGACGCGGGCGTCGCCGCGGCGAGCAGGGCTGGGAAGGACGCCGGCAGGCCGGCCTCGGCGAGGGGGGTCCCCACGAGCCGGGAGGGCTCCGCCACGCCCAGCAGGCGTCCCGCCTCGGCGTTGACCACCGTGATGCGGTGCTCGGGCGAGACGCCGATCACGCCTTCGTCGACCCCGCGCAGCACGGCCTCCTGGTCCTGGGCGAGCCCGACGATCTCCTCCGGCTCCAGCCCGAGGGTGAGTCGCTTGAGGCGGCGGGCGATCGCCGCGGAGGCGGCCGCGCCGAGACCCAGGGCGCCGACGGCGGTGGCCGCCACGGGGGTGATGTCCTCCTCCAGCGTGGCGAGCACGTCCGCGCGGGAGATCCCCACGCTCACCGCGCCCACCACGGCGGCGTCCGTTCCGGGGGCGTACACGGGGACCTTCGCGCGGGCGGAGTGCCCGAGCGTGCCGCGCTCCTGGCTCGTGACCTCCTGTCCGGCCAGAGCCTCGGTGGGATCCGTGCTGACGGGCCGGCCCAGCTGCTCGGGGTTGGGGTGGGAGAGCCGGAGACCGGCGTCATCGGTGATCACCACGAACAGGGACCCCGTGCGGCCGCGGACGTCCTCGGCAGCGAGCTGCAGGGCGCCCCGGGACAGCACGTCCGGGTCGAGCTCCCCGGGACCGGCCCCGACCAGTTCCGCCACGCCCGCGCGGACGTCGTCGTCGGCGGCCACGGACCGGGCGATGGACAGCGCCCGCTGCTCGGCGTCGCGGCCCAGCCGCTCGTAGGTCAGCCAGGCGTAGACCCCGCCGCAGAGGAGGACGACGGCCGCGACCACCGTCAGGTGCAGCAGCATCATCCGGACCAGGAAGCCGGGGCGCTGCCGGGGCGCACCGGGTGCCGTCACTGTCTCTCCTCGTGGCCGGGCGTGGTCTCGTGCTCGACCCTTTCGCGTGGTGCAGCCCACTCTACGGCCAGGTGGCACCCCAGGGGCGTCCGACCGGGGCGGCGCCGGCGGGGGCAGGCGGTCAGAGCTCGGCGAAGAAGCGGACCGCATCCAGGTTCGGCAGGTTGATCTGGGCGTCGGCGGCCGCGCGCGGGGCGGGCTTGGCGTTGTAGGCCACGCCGAGCCCGGCGGCCGTGAGCATGTCGATGTCGTTGGCGCCGTCGCCCACGGCGATGACGTCCTCGGCGGCGACGCCCAGTTCCTCGGCCCAGGTCCGCAGGCACCGCTCCTTGACGGTGCAGTCCACGACCTCGCCGAGCACCCTGCCGGTGAGCCTCCCGTCGACGACCTCGAGGGTGTTGGCGGCGTGCCGGGTGAGCCGCAGCTGCTCGGCGAGCGGGGTGAGGATCCCCAGGAAGCCCCCGGAGACCGCCGCCACGGCGTGCCCCTCCCTGAGGAAGGCCTTGACGAGCACGTCCGCGCCGGGGGAGAGCCGCACGGCGGCCCGGACCTCGTCGATCACGGACGCGGGCAGCCCCGCGAGGGCCTCGACCCGTGCGTGCAGGGACTGGGCGAAGTCCAGCTCCCCGCGCATGGCCGCCTCCGTCACGGCGGCGACCTCGGCCTCGCGTCCCGCGTGGGCGGCGAGCATGTCGACGACCTCCTGCTGGATGAGGGTGGAGTCGACGTCCATGACGAGCAGCTTCTTGTGCCTCGGGTCGAACAGGGTGGTCGGGATCACGTTGACGTCCACGCCCGGCAGCATCTGGGTCAGCGGGTCGGGGCGCAGGGCGGCCAGCAGGGCGGTCGCGTCGGTGCCGTGCACGAGCGCGGTGAAGGCGTTGTAGCCGGGGACCTCCGAGTCCGGGCCGGCGGAGCCGGGGCCGGTCACCCGCACGGTGGAGAAGCGCTCGACCTCGGCGCCGGCGTCCTGCACCAGGGCGAGGATGCGCTCACGGGCCTCCGGGTCCGGATTCTGGGCAAACGCGATCACGGCGAGGTCGGTGGTCATGCGGCCAGTGTATCCGTGCCCACGGTCGCACCCGTCCGGTGCCGGGCACCGCCGCGGGGACCGCCGCGGCCCGGTGCCCTACAGTGGCCCGTATGAGTGCTGTGGTGGAGATGGTGGACGTCAGCGTGGTCCGCGGGCAGAAGACCCTGCTGGAGTCGGTGGACTGGGTCGTCAACGAGGGCGAGCGATGGGTGGTGCTCGGCCCCAACGGCGCCGGCAAGACCACGCTGCTGTCCGTCGCCGCGGCCCGGCTGCACCCCACCCGCGGGATGGTGGACATCCTCGACGAGATCCTCGGCGCGGTGGACGTCTTCGAGCTGCGTCCCCGGATCGGCCTGAGCTCCACGGTGCTCGCCGCCCAGATCCCCGAGGCGGAGACGGTGCGCAACTGCGTGGTCACGGCCGCCTACGGCGTGACCGGACGGTGGATCGAGAACTACGACGACGCCGACGAGGCCCAGGCGCGGGAGCTCCTGGACGCGTGGGGCATCGGCCACCTGGCCGGGCGCCGCTTCGGGACCCTGTCCGAGGGGGAGCGCAAGCGTGTGCTCGTCGCCCGGGCACTGATGACCGATCCCGAGCTGCTGCTGCTGGACGAACCGGCGGCCGGGCTCGACGTGGGCGGCCGCGAGGACCTGGTGGCGCGGCTGGACGAGCTGGCCCGGGACGAGACCGCGCCGACCGTCGTCATGGTCACCCACCACCTGGAGGAGGTGCCCGACGCCTTCACCCACGCGCTGCTGCTGCGCGAGGGCCGGGTCGTCGCCTCGGGGCCCGTCGAGCAGGTCATGACGCAGAAGAACCTCTCCGTGACCTTCGGCCTGCCCCTCAAGCTGGTGAAGGTCGGCAACCGCTACGCAGCGTTCGCCCGGTCCTGACCCGGCGTCCGTGTCCGTGCAGAACGCCCTGGACGCCGTCGCCGACCTCGCGGCCACCCTGCCGTTCGAAGGCTGGCAGGTGGGACTCATCCTCCTGGCGGGGGTGTGGGCGGGGCTGATCAACACGATCGTGGGCTCCGGCACCCTCGTGACGTTCCCCGTGCTGGTCACGATGGGCGTGCCACCGGTGACCGCCTCGATGTCCAACGCCATGGGCCTGATCGCCGGCAACCTCACCGGCGCCTGGCACTACCGCCACGAGCTCAAGGGCGTCGAGCGGACCCTCCTGAAGCTCATCCCGTTCTCGGTGGCCGGCGGCGTCCTCGGAGCGGCCCTGCTACTGCACCTGCCCGAGAGCGTGTTCGGCTACGCCGCGCCGGCACTGATCGTCGTCGCCCTCCTGTTCGTGATCTTCCAGCCGCGGCTCCAGGCGCTGGTGCGCCGCCGCAAGGACGAGCAGGCCGAGGCCGCCGCCGCGGCGGCGCGGGCCCGCGGGCAGACTCCGCGGCCCCTGGACCCGGACCGCGCCCCGCAGCCCGTGTCCCTGTACGCCCTGGTCCTCCTGGCCGGCGTCTACGGCGGCTACTTCGTGGCCGCCCAGGGGGTGCTCCTGCTGGGCATTCTCGGTGTGTTCCTGCTCGCCTCCCTGCAGGCCGCGAACGCCGTGAAGGTGGTGCTCGTGGCCCTGGTCAACATCGTGGCCGCCGCCTCCTACGTCCTGTTCGCCCTCGACCGCATCAACTGGTGGGTGGTGCTCCTCATCGCCGTCAGCTCCACCGTGGGCTCCTGGGCCGGAGCCAAGATCGGCCGCCGGCTCTCACCGGTCGTGCTGCGCACCGTGATCGTGGTGCTGGGCGTCGTGGCCCTCGTCAACCTGGTGTCCCGGCTGCTCTGACACCGGAGGCTCCTGGCACCCGCTACGATCGGGGCGGCCTCGCTCTGCGACGACCTTCCTCTGCGACGACCCCGACCACGAAGAGACCCCGTGACCGACACCCCCCGCCCGATCCGCCTCGACGGCGCCGACGACCCCCGTGTGGCCGACTACGCCCGCCTGACCGACGTCAGGCTCCGCCGCAAGCTCGAGCCCGAGCGCGGCATGTACATCGCCGAGTCGTCCAAGGTCCTCCGCCGGGCGCTCGCGGCCGGGCACGAGCCCCGCTCCTTCTTCATGGCCGAGAAGTGGCTCGAGGACCTCGCCGACGTCCTGGCGGAGCACCCGGACGTCCCCCTCTACGTGGGCGAGGACGACGTCCTGACGCAGATCACCGGCTTCCACCTGCACCGCGGCGCCCTGGCGGCCATGCAGCGCCCGGAGCCGGTGGAGCTGGAGCAGCTCCTGGCGTCGTCGCACCGGGTGGCGGTCCTGGAGGACATCGTCGACCACACCAACGTGGGGGCGATCTTCCGCTCGGCCGCCGCGCTCGACGTCGACGCCGTGCTTGTCACCCCGCGCTGCGCCGACCCCCTGTACCGGCGGTCCATCCGGGTCTCCATGGGCACCGTGTTCCAGGTCCCGTGGACCCGGCTGCAGCACTGGACCGCCGACCTGCAGCGGATCAAGGACGCGGGTTTCACCACGGCGGCGCTCGCCCTGAGCGAGGACGCGATCAGCCTCCGGGAGCTGTCCGCCCGCCAGGACGAGCGACTCGCCCTGGTCCTCGGCACCGAGGGCGACGGGCTGAGCGCCGCGACCGTCCACCATGCGGATCTCACCGTCCGGATCCCGATGTCCCACGGCGTGGACTCCCTCAACGTCGCCGCCGCCTCGGCCGTAGCCTTCTGGGAGACGCGGCCCGACCGCGGCTGAGCGCTCCGGCCGGCGCGCGGGGCGGCCGGCCCGCGCGCCGTGACGGCCACGGCGGCAGGACCTCGGCGGTGTCGGCCCGGCCCATAACGATTGCTGCTCCACTTCGCTCTCACCGGGAGACTTAGCTTTCGAGAAGGCGGATCATGGGAGCACCCGCTCGAGCCCGACGGGGGCGCGAGGGGTCATCGAGAAGGTGCATCATGAAGAAGTTGATCTCATGGCTGGCAGCACTCGTGCTGGCCATGGGGCTGGGGCTGATCGCGCCCAGCAGCGCCACCGCCGCGACGCCGTACTGCGGCATCACGTGGGGCTCCACGGCGAAGGCCCGCAGTGGTGAGGCCACCACGCCCCGCTACCCCCACGTCACCGACGTCCGGGCGGGGCAGCACCGCTGCTTCGACCGGCTGGTGATCGACCTCGACGGCAAGGTGCGGGGCTACGACGTCCGATACAAGGGTTTCGAGGGCATCGGCTCCGGCGACCCCATCCCCCTGCACGGGACCGACCTGGTGATCTCGGTCAACGCCCCCGCGTACGACGGGAAGGGTCGGGCCACCTACGAGTTCGACGACCCCGGGGCACTGGTGGACGTCCACGGCTACCGCACCTTCCGGCAGGTCGCCTGGGGCGGCAGCTTCGAGGCCAGGACCTCGGTCGGCCTCGGCGTGCGCGCCCGGCTGCCGTTCCGGGTGTTCGTGCTCGAGGGGCCGGGCAAGGGATCACGGCTCGTCGTCGACGTCGCCCACCGGTGGTGACCCCAGCGGCGACGTGAGCGCGGGCGAGGGGCCCGGCCCCCACCGGGCCCCCGTCCGACGGGACGGCACGTGAATTTCCACCGGCGATCCGGTACGCTGGACGGCTGGTGCCCGATGCCCAAGCCCTTCCGGGACCGCGCGGACGGACGACGACGGCGCACCGCCCACCGAGCGAAACCGTGACTGGCAGAATCCAGGCACCGACGAAAAGGTTCGAACCCCATGAAGACTGACATCCACCCGGACTACCACCTGGTCCTCTTCCGCGACCTGGCCTCCGGCAAGACGATCCTGACCCGTTCCACCGCCACCTCGAAGAAGACCGAGACGTGGGAGGACGGCAACGAGTACCCGATCATCGAGGTCGAGATCTCCTCGGAGTCCCACCCGTTCTACACCGGCAAGCAGCGCATCATGGACTCCGCCGGTCGCGTGGAGCGCTTCAACGCCCGCTTCAAGAACTTCGGCAAGTCCAGCAGCTGACGTTCGTCCCGCTCGCGGGGTCCCGCACGCTCGCCCGCAGGCCCGGACCGCACCGGTCCGGGCCTGCGCCGTGCCCCCGGGCCCCGGCGTAGGCTGACCCGGGACCACCAGCACGGACGACGGGAGGACGCGGATGGCGCAGGAGCGGCGGCACGGGGAGTTCAAGGTGCTGGGCGGCAAGCTCGTGGTCGCGGACCTGCGCGTGGTCGACGGGCGGCTGGCCGACGTCTCCGTCAACGGGGACTTCTTCCTCGAGCCCGACGAGGCCCTCGAGGACATCAACGCGGCGCTGACCGGGCTCAGCGAGCACACCTCCCCTCAGGAGATCGTCGGGGCCGTCGAGGCGGCCCTCGCGCACGACGCGGTGCTGTTCGGCTTCTCCCCGCAGGCGGTCGCCACCGCGGTCCGCCGGGCCCTGGCCCACGCCACGACGTGGGAGGACCACGCGTGGGAGGTCATCCCGCCCACGGTCCGGCCCACCCTGGAGAACCTGGCGCTCGACGAGGTCCTCGCCCGCGAGGTGGGCGCGGGCCGGCGCCCGCCGGCCCTGCGGCTGTGGGACTGGGAGGAGCCGTCCGTGGTCATCGGGTCCTTCCAGTCCCTGCGCAACGAGGTGGACGCGGAGGGCGCCCGGCGGCACGGTGTCTCCGTGGTGCGCCGCGTCTCCGGGGGCGGGGCCATGTTCATGGAGGCGGGCAACTGCATCACCTACTCGCTGTACCTGCCGCAGTCGCTGGTGGACGGCCTCAGCTTCTCGGAGTCCTATCCGTTCCTCGACCGGTGGGTCGTGCAGGCGTTGCAGGAGATGGGCCTGGAGGCGTTCTACGTCCCCCTCAACGACATCGCCACCGAGCACGGCAAGATCGGCGGAGCCGCGCAGAAGCGATTCGCGGGCGGCGGCATGGTCCACCACGTGACCATGAGCTACGACATCGACGCCGAGAAGATGACCGAAGTCCTGCGGATCGGCAAGGAGAAGCTCTCGGACAAGGGGCACCGCTCGGCCAAGAAGCGCGTGGACCCGCTGCGCCGGCAGACCGGCATGGCCCGTGCCGACGTCGTGGACACGCTCATGGAGGTCTTCGCGGCACGCTACGGGGCCGTGGCGGGCGCCGTCCGCGACGCCGAGCTCACCGCCGCCCGCGAGCTGGTGGCCACGAAGTTCGCGACCCCGGAGTGGATCGCCCGGGTGCCCTGACCCGTCCGGGTTGTCCTTCGCCTCTGCGCTCGAGCTCGGCGGCGTCCCGCCGAGGGTCCGGACGGCGACGACCCCGTCGGCCCCCGGTCGGCCGGGTGGCCGAGGTGGTTCGCCGGTCGGCCCCCGACCTGGCCGGTTCCTCGGCGGAGGAACTGCGGATGTCCACGGCCCCCGGACGCGGCCGCCCCCTGTCCCCGGACGGCCCGTCCGCCGTCCTGGCCGACCTCGGGACGACGGCGGGGATCGGCACGGCAGTCGCCGCGGACGAACCGGGCCGATGTCTTGCTACGCTGAGCCCTGACGATCAGTAGTTCCCCGCCGGCTCTCGACCCGGCGAGGTGCATCTTCCCCCCGCCCGCAGCACGCCCCGTGATCGACCGGGACGGCCCCTCTTGACCCCCGCGAGAAGGCCATGCCGCACACCCCCCGCCCCTTCAGTCCGGACGACGAGCCCGAGGCCTTCTGGCTGCCCGCGGTCCGGGTCCTCCCCACCGGCGCGGCGCGACCCGCCGTACGCGCCCTGCTGGGCAGGCCCTGGCCCGAGGCCGGCGCCGCCGTGTCCCGTACGCTGGGCGCGGACGTCCGCGCGGAGAGGCAGCTCGAGAGCCGGCTCCGCCGTGCCCACCGCGGGCGCCCCGCGCCGGGCGCGGCCCGCCGCCTCGCCGAGGCCGCCCTGTCCGCGGGCCTCGTGGCCGAGGCCGACCGGCTCCTGGCGCACGTGCCGCCCGGCACGAAGGACGTCGCCGGCACGAGGGCCCGCCGGAACCGCCACGTCGGGCGGATCTCGGAGGCCGTGGGCGAACTGCGGCGCGCCGTGGCCGCCGGCCGCGCCACGCCGGGGGAGCGGCGCCGGCTGCTCCACTACGAGGACGAGCTGCGGCTGCTCTCCGGCTGGCGGCCCGCCCTGACCCCGGTGGTGGGCTATCGCCCGGAGCCCTCGTCCGTGCTGCACGTGCTCGCCGAGACCCCGCCGCGCGCCCGGGACCGCCGCGCCCCGCGCAACCACTCCCTGCTCTCCGCGACCGTGGCCCAGGGCTGGACCGTGACCGCCGTGACGCGCCCCGGTCCCCTGCCCGTCGACGGCAGGGCGCACGGGGTGGCCGCAGAGGTCCTCGACGGCGTCGCCTACCACCGGATCCTGCCCGCCCGCCGTGCGCTCCTCCCCACGGCACGGCTGCAGCAGGAGGCGCAGACCCTGCTCGGGCTGGCGCTGCGCGCGCGGCCCGCGGTGCTGCACACCACGAGCCGGCCCGGCAACGCCCTCGTGACCCGTGCGGTGGCGGAGGCCCTGGGGATCCCGTGGGTCTACGAGGTGCGTGAGCTGCCGGCGGACCGGTGGGCGGCCGCCCGGCCCGCCGAGGCCGCCGCGAGCGAGCGCCACCGGCTCGACTGCGACCGCGAGGCCGAGGTCCTGGCCGACGCGGCCGACGTCGTGACCACGAGCCGTGCCATGGGCGAGCGGGTGCGGGCGCTGACGCGGACCCTGCCGGCCGGTCCGGTGCCGGTCCGCGTGGCGCCCCCCGCCGTGGACGGTCCCTACCTGGCGGATCCCCGCCCCCTGCGGGAGGCGCGCCGGGTGCTGGGGCTGCCGGAGACGGCCCGGGTGGTGGGTGCGGTCGCGGACCTGGTGGAGCACGAGGGCCTCGACGACCTCCTGCGCGCCGCCGCCCTCGTGAGCGCGGACGTGCCGGAACTGCTCGTGGTGGTCGTGGGAGACGGCCCGGCGGGACGGGAGCTCGAGGGGCTGGCGGCGGAGCTCGGCCTGCGCGGCCGGGTCCGCTTCGCGGGACGGGTCCCGGACGAGCAGGTGGTGCAGTACCACCAGGCGTTCGACGTGTTCGTGGTCGCCCGCAAGGACCGACCGGTCACCCGGGCCACGGTCCCGACCGAGTCCGTGGAGGCCCTGGCGACCGGGACCCCCGTGGTCGCCTCCCGGCTGCCCGTGCTCGCCGAGACGGTGGCCGACGGCATCACCGGGATGCTCACCCCGCCGGAGGAGCCCGAGACCCTCGCCACGGTCCTGCGGATGATGCTCGAGTGCCCCGCCGTCCGCCGGTGCCTGGGCGGCGAGGGCCGACGCCGGGTGGTGCCGGGACGGACCTGGCACGGCGTGGCCTCGGCCGCCGCGGAGGCCTACGACCACCTCACCGGCCGCGCGGGCTCCGAGGAGGCGTCGGCCTGAGCTCGGTGGGCTCTGGGAGCAGACCGAGACGCGCGAGGCGGCGGCGTGCGGCCGCCTCGCTGGGCCCGGTCTCCCCGAGGGCCCTGCCGACGACCGCGAGGGTGAGCCCGGCGGCGCCCCGCACGGGCAGCGGCACGGGGCCCAGCCGCGGACGCTCGAGATCGAGCAGGTCCAGCCGGTCCTCGGGCAGCGAGTCCACGACGGCGGCGAACAGGGCCCGGTAGCCCGGCAGCAGCACCGGGTCCAGGGGCGGACGGCGCAGGAACGCCACGACGTCGTCCACCCGGTGGCCCCCGGCGAGGCGGGGGCCGAAGGCCCGGAGGCGCTCGTCCAGCTCGGCCTCGGAGCGCGGCGGCCGCTCGACGCCCATCAGCCGGCCGGCCACGGCCCACTCCCGCACGTAGGCGTCGGGCCCGCCCGGGATCGGCCCGCCCCACCGCTGGTGGCAGCGCAGGAAGGCGTCCGTGAACGCGAGGTGGACCCACTCGGCGAGGTCGGGGTCGTTCGCGCAGTACGGGCGCCGCACGCCGTCGGCCCCGGTGTAGGTGCCGCGCACGCTGTCGTGGATCCCGCGGACGTGCGCCGAGGCCCGGTGCGCGGCGGTGGTGTCCCCGTAGGTGACGGTGAAGATCCACCGGATGGTCCCGGCCAGGCGTCCCAGCGGGTCGCTCCGGTAGTCGGAGTGCTCGACGACACCTGCCAGCGCTCCCGGGTGCAGGGCCTGGGTGAGCAGGGCGCGCACGCCCGCGGGGATGGTCGCCATCGAGCCGTGCACGGCCCACACCGCCGAACCGGGCCGGAAGAACCCGGCGTCCTCGCCCTCGGCCAGCGCCAGTTCCCACTCCGGCACGCGGTCCGCCTGCCCGGCGAACGTCGTGCGCAGCCTGTCCTGCAACGGCGCCATCAGTCCCACGTCGCGCTCCTCCCTGTTCGGGTGCTCGGTGGGGACCATCATGGCCGCCGCCTCCGACATTCGTCGCGCCGCGCGGCCCCGCCGGCAGGGCGGCGCCCGGTGCCGGAAGGACAGCGGACCGGCGACGGGCCGGCCGGCCCGGTCAGGACCGCTCCGGCCCCCCACCGGCCCAGGAGGCCAGGGGCGCGCCCTCGAGGAAGCGCACGAGGGCGGGCGAGCGGGTCACCACGGTCTCCTGGTAGCGGCCCGGCAGCTCGCGGTCCTTGCCGATGATGAGCTGTTCGACGTCGTCGTCGAGGAACATGCCCAGCGTTCCCCGCAGCAGCTCCAGCGCGGTCTCGTCGCGGAGCATGTCGCGGACGGCGCCGGGGAGCCGGACGGTGCGCGCGCCGTCGAGGACCACGTTGACGAAGTCGGGGGTGTCGCCCTCCGACCAGTGGGCCGTGGACGCGGCCGCAACCACCCCGACGGCCTCAACCGCGAGGGTGACGACGATGGTCGCCTCGCTCAGCGCCGCCTGGATGCCCACCGCGCGGCACCGGTCACGGGTCCTGCGCCAGCGGCTCGGGCGCGTGCGGTCCACCACCAGGTACTCCAGCTGCAGCCTGCCCTCGCAGTCCTCCATGAAGGAGATGGTGACGGTCTCGGAGGGGCAGTCCCCCCGGACGGCGGCGTAGGCCCGGCGCAGCAGGTCCTGCAGGTCGGTGGAGCCCCGGCCGAGCGTGCGCGCCGAGAGGCTCACGGGCCGTCCGTGGTCGTCGAGGCAGCGCACCGTGATCGGCTCGCGTGCCACCGTCGTGTCGAGGGGAGAGTCCACGCTGACGTCGGGCCTTTCTGCTGGGTCGGGGAGTGCTTCCCATTCTAGATGCGCACGCATCGTACCGGTCCGTTGCGCGGCGTACCCCGTTGTGGGGACAACGACCCTCTCACCAGCGGCGACGGCCGGGCCCGACGGTGCTTCCACCGTCCGGCCCGGCCGGTCCTGGGGCCGTGTGCCGATCAGGGCCAGGAGCCCTCCTCGGCGTGGGCGACGAACAGCTCGCGGATCTCGCACCCGCGGGGCTGGGCGAGGGCGAACAGGACGGCGTTCGCGACGTTCTCCGGATCGTTGAGCTGGGAGTCGTCCTGGGGCTTGTACTGCTCGTCCCGGTCGTCGAAGAAGTGCGTCTTCATGCCGCCGGGAATGAGCTGGGTGACGCCGACCTCGCCCTTGAGCTCCGCGGCGAGAGCCTGGCTGAAGCCCAGCACCCCGAACTTGGACGCGCAGTACGCCGTCGCGTCCGAGACGCCCTTCAGGGCCAGGGTGGAGGCCACCGTGACGACCCGGCCCCGCGACTCCCGCAGCGCGGGCAGCGCCGCACGCACCGTGGACACGGTGCCGAACAGGTTGACCTGCACGACCTTCTCCCACTCGGTGCTCGCCACGTCCTCGAGCCGGCCGCAGCGGTCGATGCCGGCGGCGGTGACGACCGCGTCCAGGCCGCCGGCGGCCTCCGCCGCCCGGCGCACCGTCTCGGTGACCGCAGCGGTGTCCGCCACGTCCACCTCGAAGGCGGTGACGCCCGTGAGCGTGCTGATATCCCGGTCCAGGACGATGGGGGTGCCGCCGCTGTCGCGGACCGCCTCCGCCACGGCGGCGCCGAGCCCGGAGGCACCGCCGGTGATCAGCACCCGGCCGGGGTTGGTGGACTGGAAACTCATGCAACTTCCTCTCTGCTGGACACGGCCGCGCCCGCGGCCGGTGCCGCGGGCGGGCGTGCTGCTCCTGGTCGGAACTCAGGGCAGGCCCCGCGGGTGCGGCGGCCTGGTCACTGCTACCGTAACCGGTCCCGGCCCGTTCATCAGTATGCTCATCAGGACGGTCCCCGGGGTGTCCGCACCCGCACGTCCGGTGGACGCCCGCCCGAACGGAGAAGGAGTTCCATGACCACCGCAGCACCCGCCACCGCCCCGACGACCGAGCTCACCGTGCAGGATCCCCGGGACGGCTCCACAGTCGGCACCGTGGCCGCCGCCACGGAGGAAGATGTGCGTGCCGCGGTCGCGACCGCCCGCGGCGCCGCCCGCGACTGGGCGCGGACCGCCCCCGAGGAGCGCGGCAAGGCCCTGCGGGCCGCCGCCGACCGTCTCGCCGAGCACGCCCAGGAGCTCGCCGAGCTCAACGCCCGCGAGACCGGCAAGCCCGTCGAGGAGTCCCTGGGCGGGGTCATGGCCGGGGTCGGCACGCTCCACCAGTACGCGGAGCTCGGCCCGGTGCACCGGGGCCACAGCCTGCGGGGCAGCGTGCTGGCGGCCGACTACACCGTCGCGGAGCCGCGCGGCGTCGTCGTCGCCCTCACGCCGTGGAACGACCCCGTGGCCGTGGCCGCGGGTCTGCTCGGCGCCGCGGTCGTCACCGGCAACACCGTGGTGCACAAGCCCAGCGAACGCTGCCCGCACGTCGGGGCCCGCCTCGGGGAGATCCTTGCCGAAGCCCTCCCCGCCGGTGTGCTCACCACCGTCACCGGCGCCGCCGCCGTGGGGGAGCTGCTCACGGCCCTGCCCGACGTCGACGTCCTCGCCCACGTCGGCGCCACCGCCACCGGGGAGGCCATCGCCCGTGCCGCGGTCGGCACCGGCGCACACGTCATCCGGGAGAACGGCGGCAACGACGCCCTGGTGGTCGACGACGACGTGGACCCCGGGTGGGCCGCCGGGCAGGCCGCCCTCGGCGCGTTCGCCAACTCGGGCCAGATCTGCGTGGCGGTCGAGCGGATCTACGTCCACCGCGGCGTCGCCGAGCCCTTCCTCACGGCGCTCGCCGAGGAGGCGCGCCGGCGCAACACCGACGGCACGCTCGCCCCGCTGGTCGACGAGCGGATGCGCGAGGAGGTCCACCGCCAGGTCGCCGACAGCGTCGCCCACGGGGCGGTCGTGGTCGAGGGCGCGCAGGTCCCCGAGGGCCCCGGCGCGTTCTACCCGGCCACCGTGCTGCGCGGGTGCACCCCCGGGATGACCGTGATGACCGAGGAGACGTTCGGGCCGGTGGCCCCGGTCCAGGTCGTCGACAGCTTCGACGAGGGGCTGCGGCTGGCCGCGGCCGACCGGTACGGGCTGGCCGCGACCGTGCTCACCGGGCGGATCGCCCACGCCCAGCGCGCCGTGGCTGAGCTGCCGGTGGGCACGCTGAAGGTCAACAACGTCTTCGGGGGCGCCCCGGGCGGTGCGGCGCAGCCGCGCCGGGCGTCCGGCGCGGGCTTCGGCTACGGGCCCGAGCTCCTCGACGAGATGACCCAGGTGAAGGTCGTGCACCTCGAGATGCCGCCGGCCGGCGACTGAGCCCGGGCGGCCCCGGGCCGCCCGGGCACGCGGCCGGGACGTCGCCGCGGGCGGCTCAGAACCGGCGGCGGACCCGGATGGTGTTGGCCAGGCGCCGGACCTTGGGCACGTTGGTGGAGAGTACGAGGTAGCCGGTGAGGGTGCCCACGGTGGTCGCACCGCCGGCGATGAGGGGGGTGTGGAACTTCCGCCACCGCTCCGGGTCGGACGCGAGGATGTGGGCCATGCCGTTGATGGACGCGGCGATCACCGCGCCGGCCACCACCTGGTGGCCGATCTTCTCGCCGCGCCGGAGCAGCGGCTCGATCTCGTCGGCGCGCAGGTGGACGTCGAAGCCGCCGCGCTCCAGGACCACGATGAGCCGCCGGAGGTACTCGGGGGCCTCGACCCCCATCTGCACCGCGTCCTGCAGGATGTCGCGCATCCGCTTGGCGAGGATCTCGGGGGAGAGCCGGTGCAGCACGAACCGCTGCGCGTACGGGGTGAGGACCGTGACGAGGTCGAACTCCGGGTCCAGGCCGGTGCCCACGGACTCCGCCGTGACGAGCATCCGCAGGAACAGGGCGGACTCGCGCGGCAGGTGCATCCGGTAGCGGCGCAGCATCCCGATGAGGTCGCCCATCAGGTGACCCACCCGCACCTCGTGCAGGGGCTTGTTCGAGTAGCGGCGCAGCAGGAACGCCACGTCCCGCTCGAGCTCCTTCTTGTTGACGTCCTGCTCCTGCGAGGTCAGCCCGAGCAGCCCCGCGGCGACCCGCCGCGGGTTCTCCTGCACCACGCCGAGCATCAGGGTCACGAGGTGGTCCCGGAACTCGTCGGTGAGGGTGCCCATCATCCCGAAGTCGATGATCCCGATCCGCCCGCCGGTCTCCACGAAGAGGTTGCCGGGGTGCGGGTCCGCGTGGAAGAAGCCGTGCTCGAAGATCATCCGGCAGATGGCCTCGGTCGAGTCCACGGCCAGCAGGTGCCGGTCGAGCCCGGCGTTCTCGAGCGCGGGGTAGTCGTTGATCTTGATGCCCCGGATCCGCTCCATCGTGAGGATCCGGGAGGTCGAGGCCTCCCAGAAGATCTCCGGGACGTGCACCCGGGGGTCGCCCCTGAAGTTCTCGGCCATCCGCTGGGCGTTGCGGCCCTCCGTGAGGTAGTCCAGCTCGTCCCGCAGGGACTGGGCGAACTCGTCCGCGAGGCCCTCGAGGTCGAAGTGCTGCACCGCCGGCCAGTAGGTGGACATCAGCTTGGCCAGCTCCGAGAGGATCTCGAGGTCGCGGTTGACCTCCTCGACGACGCCGGGACGGCGCACCTTCACGATGACGTCCACGCCCTTGTAGACGGCCGCGTGCGCCTGGCCGATCGAGCCGGTGGCGAGGGGCACCGGGTCGATCTCGGCGAGGATGTCCTCAGCCGCAGAGTCGGGCTCCGACTCGATCATCGCCCGGATCCGCTCCGGCGGCACCGGTGGCGAGTTGTCCTGCAGCCGCGTCAGCTCCTGCACGTACCGCGGCGGCAGCAGGTCCGGCCGGGTCGAGACCACCTGGCCGAGCTTCACGAACGTGGGACCGAGCTCCTCGAGGGCCTGCCGCAGGTGGACGGGCTGGCTGTAGAGCTTGTTCGGGTCGATGAGCCGGACCCGGGCCAGGGGGGCGCGCCACTCCTCCTTGATGCCGCCGAGGGCGAAGCCGAAGCCGTGCTTCGAGAGGACCTCGAGGATCTGGAGGAAGCGTTCCCGGCGGCTGATCATCGGCGGGCCACTCCGGTGCTCATCCGGGCCAGGTAGAAGGACATGAACCCGGTCGCGACCGCCACGATGAAGCACAGCGCGCTCACCAGCGGCTCGATGCCCAGGAACAGCACGCCCACCCCGCCCAGCAGCACGGTCATGGCCAGCAGCACCCACACGGCCACGTGCACCCGGCCGAGCACACCGGTCCCCGGGCCGGCGGAGGACCGCTGGGCGGACACGTCGTCGTCGTCGTGCGGATCGCGCTCGGCGCCGCCCGCGGCGGACACGGCCAGGCCCTTCCGCCACTTCTTCGCGTTGCGCGAGCGGTCGGCCTCGGCCGGGACGTAGGCGTCCGGGACGGCGTGGCTGCCGCCGGGCGGCAGCAGCTCGGGGACGTCGTTGGGCAGCTGCTCGAACCACTCCGCGGGGATGTCCTCCGGACGAGCGGCCTGGAGCGTCATCGAGACCTCGAAGGCCGAGCCCCGGATGGTGCCCCACACCGCGGTGAGCTTCTCCCGCTGGAAGGCGTGGTCGATGATCGGGATGAACTGCTCGGACATCTGGGTGGAGAGCCGGCCCACCTGACGGCGCTCGTAGAGCACGTCGACGATGTCCAGGGTCTGCCCGTGGTGGTTGCGGACCTTGTTGGTCTCCAGGGTCAGCATGACGCGGCCCTCGCCGGACGGGGGGATGACGCTGTGCAGGTACTCGGCGAACTCCTGCTCGTCCAGGACCTTGATCGACGGGCCCTGCGGCAGCACCGCGGCCTGCGCCGGGGGCGTGTTGAGCGGGAACAGCAGGTCCGGGGCGGCGATCGACAGCCGCGCCGAGGCGTCGACCTCCGCCTGCCCGTCCTGGCGCAGGACCGTGGCCTCGAGCTTCAGCGGCGCCACCGGGGTGTAGCCGGACGCGATGACCCGCGCGAGATAGGGCCAGTACCGCTGCGCGTCCTGCTGGGCGAGGTGACCGATCTTGTTGGGCCCGATCCGCACCGAGACGGTGTGGGGGTCGAACGGGTTGTCCGGTTCCGGGACGAGCGCCGCGTTGCCCGTCCAGGTGCGCAGCTTGCCGAAGGACAGACCGCCGAACACCCGCATGATCTCGGTGTCGTAGAAGTTCTCCGTGACGATCTCCAGAGAGCCGCGGTCGTTGAGCGCGTAGTCGGTCATGGTCTCCCTCGATGGAGCTGGGGCATCAAGTCGTCAATAGCTTCTCACGATTCCCGGGAGGCCCGGTTCATCGCCGGACCCGTACGGTGTCCGCGCTGACTGGTGCAATGATGACCGATCAGGACACCGGGCGGGCCCCGGTGGCCGCCCCGGGACGAGAGCCGGACCGGGATCCGTAGAGGAGGCGCGCGGATGCCCCAGGGACCTGTCCTCCCGCCCGAGCCCGACCGCCCGGCGGTGGACGTCGACGTGCTGCGCACGCTGTTCCTCAGCCCCGCCGACTGGATCCACCGCCGCGTGGAGTCCGTGCTCATGAGTCCCGACGGCGTCACCCGCCGCAAGGTCTCCCTCGACGTCGACCTCGCCGCGCGCGCCCCGTGGCCGGCCGACGACGCCGGCCGGCTGCTGGTGCCCGTGACCATCCAGGCCAAGCAGCCCCTGCGCAACTTCGACGCGGTCTGCCAGGGCGACCCCGTCCCGGTCCTCAGCACGGAGGACAACGGAGCGCTCGCCGAGCTGCTCCTGCGCGGACTGATCCCGGAGCAGCTGCCGCCGGCCGAGGCAGCGGTCCTGGCGGACGACCACGTCCCGGCCGTCGTGCACGCCCCCGAGCTGCTCGTGGAGGACGCCCTCGACGGGTTCTGGGCCTACTGCGAGCACCTGCGCACGGTCGTGCAGGAGCTCGTCGACCGGGGGCGGCTGCCGGCGGAGGACGCCGAGCACTGGGACGCCGACCTCGCCCTGTTCACCACGGTGGCCGACCAGCTGGCCCGCGGCTTCCTGCTGACCTTCGCACTGCCCGCGGAGTTCGCCGGACGCCGGCTGGTGCTCAAGTACTCGATGGACGAGCAGTACGCCGCCGGCCGGAGGCCGCGCGCCCGGGACCGGCTGCGGCACTGCTGGATGCCCTGGGTGGGGCGGGTCGGCCTGCACGACCTCGCGTCCTGCCGCAGCTTCCACCTGGAGCTGACGGTGCCCGCGGAGGTCCGGCTGCACGAGTTCACGGTCCTCTCGCACGAGGGCGGCCGCCCCGGGGGACAGGGGGGGTCGCACCGGGCCGTGGACCGGGTGCTCGCCGAGGACCGCACCGTGCGGCAGTGGCCCGGGGCGGTGCGCGGTCACCTGGCGCTGCGGCCCACGTCCCGTTTCGACGACGCCTTCTGCGAGATGGTGATCCTGCCGGCGCGGCAGGGGATCACGGCGTTCGCCTCCGTGGCGGTCAGCGTCATCACGGCGGTCCTGCTGCTCCTGGGGCTCGTGTCGAGCGTGCGGGAGCACGTCCTGGGACCGGGCTGGCAGGTGCCTTCCGCAGCGGCGTCGATCGTGATGTCCGTGGTGGCGGTGCTGCTCTCCTGGATCAGCCGGCAGCCGGAGCACGACATCTCGGTGCGCGTCATGCGGCCCCTGCGCTACGCGCTGAACCTGGAGGCCATGGTCATGCTGATGCTCGCCGGCGCGGCCTCGGTCCCCCTCACCCCGGAGGCTGCCGCGGCGTACTGGTCGGTGCTCGTGCTGCTGCACGTGCTGTCCCTCGTGCTCGTGGCGCGCACCTGGTGGGTGCGGCGGTCCGTGGACCGGGGCGGGTACACGTCCCGGGCGCGGCGGCACGGCCGATGACCGGCGGCGCTCTGTTCACTGGGGCGGCGGCCTCCTACACTGGAGCTGTCACGGAAAGGATCCACCATGGCCTATGACGCCCGGACCGGTCCGCAGGCGCCCCAGCCGCGCCGCGAGCACCGCAACGACTCCAAGGTGAACCTGCTGCAGCTGGGCAACTCGTCGATGTCGCTCGGGCAGAGCCTCGACCGGCGGGTGTTCAAGTCCAACGAGGACGCCCAGCGCGCCGTCGACCGCGTGCTGCGCCGCTCGGGGCGCACCGCCACCTGACGCCGCGCCGGCCCCGACCGCAGCACGTCCGGCTGCCCGCCGTCATCCGGTCCCCGGACGGTGACGATCCCCCCGGTGCGCACCGGGGGAACGTCACGGTCCGGGGACTCGGCGTGCGGGCGGGCGCTCAGGGGCGTGCTGCCGCCTGCGCCCGCAGCGCCCGCAGCAGGTGGTCCCGCTCCTCGACCAGGATCCGGCGCAGCGCGGCGGGCGCCCCGGCGTGGTTGCTCAGCCACAGCTCCGTGCGGGCGAGCACCGGGTGGTGCTCGGGGTCGTGGCCCGGCTCGAGGTCGGCGCCGGCGGGATACAGCCCCTGCGCGATGCGGGTGGCCATCCCGATCGAGCGGCGCGCCCACACCTCCTCCAGCATGGCGAAGTACGGCTCGCGGTACGGCTCCACCAGCTCCGCCGGGCCCAGTTGGAAGCCGGCGACCGTGGCGCTCAGCAGGTCGTTGGACAGCAAGTCACCGGTGATCGCCTCCCACGCCTCGGCCTTGGCCCGGGAGAGCGGGCGGGCGGCGCGGGTGCGGGCCCACCCGACCTGCCCGGTGCGGGTCCGGTCCGCGGCGCGCTCCCGCTCCAGGGCGTCGTCCAGCCCGGAGTCCTCGCCGTGGCCGGTGGCCGCCAGCGCCGTCCACAGCGCCCAGCGCAGCTCCGAGCCCAGCCGCAGCCCGGGCAGCGCGTCCCGCCCGCCGAGGAGGTCGCGCAGCCAGCCGGCGTGGCTCCCGTCGCGGCGGGCCGTGCGGGCGGTGAGCCGGGCGAGGGCCAGCTGCCGGTCGCTGCCGGGGTCGGAGCGGCGCAGTTCCCGGACGGCCGCGTCGAGCAGCCGTCCCCGCAGCCGCTCCCGACGGGCCGTCGGGGTGAACCGCTCGACGGCCTCCACGGCGTGGTCCACGGCGGTGGAGAGCATCCCGGTCCGGGGCTCCGCGAAACCGTGGTCCAGGACGGCGCCCACCCAGTCCCCGGGGTCGAGCTCGGCGTCCCGGGTTGCGTTCCACAGTCCCGACCACAGCTGGGCGCGGGCCATGTCGTCCTCCACGGAGGACAGCGAGCTCAGGGCCGTGGTGAGCGAGAGCGGGTCCAGGCGGGTCTTGGCGTAGGTGAGGTCCTCGTCGTTGACCACCAGCAGGGGCGCGGTCGAGCCCACGAGCTCGGGGACCTCCACGGAGGACTCGGCGGGAAGGTCCACGCTGACCGTGCCGGTGCGCACCAGGAGGTCCCCTGGCCCGCGCTCGTAGCCGCCGAGCAGCAGCCGGTGCGGGCGCAGCACCCCGGAGCCGGGGTCCTGGAGCAGCGCCGCGAAGGTCACGGTGCCGTCGTGGTCCCGGGCGAGGTCCAGGGCCAGGGAGGCGACGCCGGAGGTGCCCAGCCAGGACTCCGCCCAGCCGCGGACGTCCCGCCCGGAGGCCTCCTCCAGCACGGCCAGGAAGTCCTCCAGGGTGGTCGACCCGTAGGCGTGGCGACGGAAGTAGGCGCGGCACGCGTCGACGAACGGGCCGTAGCCCACGAACGCCACGAGCTGCTTGAGCACCGCGGCGCCCTTGGCGTAGGTGATGCCGTCGAAGTTCTGCCGGGCGGCCTCGAGGTCCTGGACGTCGGCGACCACCGGGTGCGTGGTGGGCAGCTGGTCCTGCCGGTAGGCCCAGGCCTTCCGGCGGTCCGCGAACGCGATCCACGCCTCCTCGAAGTCCGTGGCCTGCACGGACGCGTGCGCCCCCATGAACTCCGCGAAGGACTCCTTGAGCCACAGGTCGTCCCACCACGTCATGGTGACGAGGTCCCCGAACCACATGTGGGACATCTCGTGCATAAGGGTGTTGGCCCGCCCCTGGTACTGGGCGCGGGTGGCCCCGTCCGGGAACAGGTACTCCTCGGTGAAGGTCACCAGCCCGGGGTTCTCCATGGCGCCCAGGTTGTACTCGGGCACGAACGCCTGCTCGTACTTGCCGAACGGGTAGGGATAGCCGAACAGCTCGGTGAAGAACGTCAGGCCCTGCCGGGTGAGGTCGAACAGCTCCCGGGCGCCGGTGCCCGCGTCCAGGTGCTCCGCCAGCGAGGCGCGGCAGTACAGGGCCAGCGGCACGGACATGCGGCTGCCGTCCTCGAAGGAGTGCCGCCACTCGCCCGCCACCCGGTGGTACGGGCCCGCCAGCACCGTGGTGATGTACGTGGAGATCCGCTCCGTGGGGGCGAACTCGTGGCGCACCGCCCCGGCCCGCTCGGCCTCCGGGGCAGGGGACACCGCCATGCGCACCCCGTTGGAGGAGGCCTGCCAGCCGTCCGGCGCCAGCACCGTGAACCGGAAGGACGCCTTGAGGTCCGGCTGCTCGAAGTTCGCGAAGACCCGGCGGGCGTCCGCCGGCTCGTACTGCGTGTACAGGTAGACCCGGCCGTCGGCCGGGTCCACGAACCGGTGCATGCCCTCCCCGGAGCGGGAGTACAACCCCCGCCCGGCCACCGACACCTCGTTGGTCGCCCCGAGGGAGGGCAGGCGGATCCGTGCGCCCTCGACGACGTCGTCCGGGTCCAGCTCCCGGCCGTTGACCGTCACCGACTCCACGGAGTGCCCGATGAAGTCCAGGAACGTCTGGGCGCCCTCCTCGGCGCCGAAGCGCACCGTGGTCACGGACCGGAACGAGTCCGCCTCCGCGTCCGGTGCGGCGGACAGGTCCAGCAGGACGTCGTAGCTCTCTACGGCGACGAGCTCGGAACGGTCGGCGGTCTCGCGGCGGGTCAGGTTGTCGTTGCGCACCGTGCCATTGAACCACCCGGGCCGGTCCGCCCGCCGGGGCGCGGACAACCGGGCCCTGGACAGCCGGCGGCGCCACCGTAGGCTGGACCGCGACCCCGCCCGTCCGCACCAGGAGGACACCATGGCCGACCAGGACCGCCGGACCCTGCTCGCCGGCGCACTGCTGGGGGCGGGCATCGCCGCCTCCGTGGTGGACCTCGCCGTCTTCCACCTGATCCTGCACTGGCACCACTTCTACGACCTGTCCACCACCGGCGTCGCCCTCGCCTCGGACGGGCTCTTCCACGCCTTCGGCTGGTTCGTCACCGTGGGCTCCCTCTTCCTGCTCGCCGACATCCGGCGCCGGGGCGCCATGTCCTGGCGCCGCTGGAGCGGGGGCCTGCTCGCGGGTCTCGGCGCGTTCCAGCTCTTCGACGGCGTGGTCCTGCACAAGGTGCTCAGGATCCACCAGATCCGCTACGACGTGGACCTGCTGGTCTACGACGCCACGTGGATCGGCACGGCCCTGCTCGCGCTCGCGGCGGGACTCGTGCTGCTGCGCCGGACCCGCCGCGTCCGCCCGGGGCGATGACGCACCACCACGCCGCCACCGGCTGGGCCCTCTTCGACGGGACCGTGCTCGTCCTGCTCGGCCTGGGCGCCACCGGCTGGGCCGCGGGCCTGTGGGCGGCGCGGCACCGCGGCCCGTGGCCGGTGCACCGCACGGTGCTGTGGTACGCGGGGCTGCTGTGCGCCGGTGCGGCGTTGGTCGGTCCCCTGGCGGAGGCCGCCCGCGCTAGCTTCACCGCCCACATGGCCGGGCACCTGCTGCTGGGGATGGCCGCCCCGCTGCTGCTGGTGCTCGCAGCCCCCGTGACGCTGGCGCTGCGCGCGCTGCCCGTGGCCCGCGCCCGGGCCGTGTCCGGTCTCCTGCGCACCGCGCCCGCCCGGGCCGTGACCCACCCGGTGGTGGCCGGGGCGCTCAACGGCGGCAGCCTGTGGCTGCTCTACACGACCGGGCTGTACGGCCTCATGCACGCCTCGGTGCTCATGCACGCGGCCGTGCACCTCCACGTGCTGCTGGCGGGCTGCGTCTTCACCGCGGCGGTGGCCGGGGTGGACCCGAACCCGCACCGGGGCTCGTTCCCGCTGCGCGCGGCGGTGCTGGTCGGCTTCCTGGCGGCCCACTCGGCGCTCGCCAAGCACCTGTACGGGCACCCCCCGGACGGGGTCGGGGCGTCGGACGCCCGCACCGGTGCGCAGCTCATGTACTACGGCGGGGACGTCGTGGACGTGGCGCTGATCGTCGTGCTCTTCGCCCAGCGGCTCGCCGCCGGACGGCCCCGCGACAGGGCCGCCCGGCCGGTCGCCTGAGGGAACAGGGTCAGACTCCGGGGGCCGCCTCCCGGCGGGCCTCGAGGGCGGCCACGAGCTCCTCGTGGCGGTCCTGGGTGACGGGGTGGGGGCCGTCGGCGTTCACCAGGTACTCGTGCTCGAGCTGGCACACGATCCTGCTGTGCAGGACCTGCAGCTCCACGAGGGGCAGCGCGGAGAGGTCCCCGGGGAAGTCGCAGTCCGGGGTCAGGCACGTGTCGCAGCCTGCGGTATCCCCGGCACCGGCGTCCGCCGAGGACGGGACGACGTCGAGGCCGCTCATGCCGCCACCCCGCCCCGCTCGGCGCTGTTCCGGGGCGCGGGTGCCGGTGCGTGCGGACGGGCCGCCGGGCGGACCGCCTCCGGGAGGCCGAACGGCACCGGCCGGGTGAGGACCTGCACGGCGCCTCCCGGCTCCGGCGCGGGGCCGTGGTCGAGGGACCACCGCAGCCGGTCCGGGCCGCCCGGGTCCACGTGCTGGGCGCCCTTGGGGTCCACGGCGACGGACGCGCCCGGGAACAGGGCGCGGTCGCCGAGCGGGGTCAGGGTCCGCCGGCTGCGCTCGGTGAGGTCGCCGGTGACCACCGGGTGCACGCACCGGGTGTCCAGCTCGATCTGCACGACGACGGACAGGGGATGGTCCATGGAGGGAGTCCTTCCACGACAGGACGTCACGGCCGGCTGATCGACCCGTGCCATCGAGCGTAGACCTCTGTGTCCCGGGTCACCAGTCGTCGTGCCGAGTCGTTACCGGACGTGACAGTGCCCACAGTGCGCCCGCCGAGCGGCCGTGGGCTCCGCCCCGACCGGTAGCGTCGACGCCATGCGCACACTCGTGGTCGGTTGGTCCAGCGTCCTGCACGGCGAGGCCACGGCAGGTGACGTCCTCGCCATGGACGCCGTCGCCGACGCCCTCGGCACGGCGGGCGTCCCGCACGACGTCGCCTGGAGCGCGGTCATGTGCCCACCCGGCGGGCTGCGGCTCGACGACGTCGAGCCGGCGCGCTACACCCACCTGCTGTTCGTGTGCGGGCCCGCGACCGGACGGTCGATCGCCGCGCTGCACGAGCAGTTCGCCCACTGCCGCCGGATCGCGGTGGGAGTCAGCGTCCTGGACCCCGCGGACCCGGTGACCGCCGGGTTCCACCGCGTGATCGCCCGCGACCGTCCCGGTGCCGACGCCCGCCGGGACCTCGCCGCACGGGCCGTTCCCCAGCTCGTGCCCGTACTGGGCGTCTACCTCACCTCCGGGCAGCACGAGTACGGAGCCCGCCGCCGGCACGACGACGTCGGAGCCGGACTGGAGGAGTGGCTGGCCCGGCTCGACGCCGCCCGGCTGCCGCTGGACACCCGGCTGGACCCGCGGGACTGGCGCCTGCCCGCCACCGCGGCCCAGGCGGGGTCCGTCCTCGCCCGCCTCGACACCGTGGTGACCATGCGCATGCACGGTTTGGTCCTGGCGCTGCGGGCCGGGGTGCCGGCGCTCGCCGTGGACCCCGTCGCGGGCGGCGGGAAGGTCACGGCCCAGGCGCGCGCCTGGGACTGGCCGGCCGTGGTCGGCGCGGACGAGCTCGACCCCGGACGGCTCGACGAGCAGCTGCGGTGGTGTCTGTCCCCGGCCGGGCGCAGGGCTGCCGCGGACCGGGCGGCGATGGCCCCGAGCGGCTTCGAGCAGCTCGACGAGCTCGTCGGGGAGCTCCTCGGCGACCTGTCCGGGGAGCCGGGGCGGGACGCCGACCGCGAGTTCGACCGGGAGCTCGGCCCCGAGCTGCTCGAGGCGGCGGAGACCGTGCGGCACCGGGGCTGACACGGCCCCTAGATCAGCCGCCTGATCATTTTGTGCCATACTCCGATCCATGAACTACCTGGGCATCAACGCGATCTTTCACGACCCCGCGGCGGCTCTCGTCGTGGACGGCAGAGTGGTGGCCGCGGCGGAGGAGGAGCGCTTCTCCCGCCGCAAGCACGGCAAGCGTCCCGTGCCGTTCTCGGCGTGGGAGCTGCCCGAGCAGGCGATGCGCTGGTGCCTCGCCGAGGCCGGGCTGACGCCCGCGGACCTGGACGCCGTGGGCTACTCCTTCGACCCGGCCATCGCCGCCGAGATGCGGGACGACCCGTACGACCCGGTGCGCGTGGACTACGCCCGGCGGGCCGCCGGATTCCTCGCCGAGGCCCTCCCCGGCCTGGACCGCGGAAAGGTCCGCTTCGTGGAGCACCACGTGGCCCACGCCGCCTCCGCCGGCCTCGCCGCCCCCACCCGCACGAGCAGCGTCCTGGTGGTGGACGGCCGCGGCGAGGCGCACTCGCACCTGGCTGGCCGCTACCGGGACGGCGAGCTGGAGATCCTGCACCGCCAGACCCTGCCCGAGTCCCTCGGCCTGCTCTACGAGTCCCTGACCGACCACCTGGGCTTCCTGCGCTCGAGCGACGAGTTCAAGGTCATGGCCCTGGCCTCCTACGGCGAGGCCCGCTTCCTGCCAGAGCTGCGCGAGATCGTCCGCGCCACGGGCGACGGCGGCTTCCGCGCCCAGGCGCCCGACTGGACCCGCTTCGCGCCCCGCCGGATCGACGACGGCACCTGGGGCGGCGACCACGCCGACCTCGCCGCCTCGGTCCAGGCCGTGGTCGAGGAGGTCCTGGTGGACCTCGCCACCTGGCTGCACGAGCAGACCGGTGACCGGGTCCTGACGATGGCCGGTGGCACCGCTCTGAACTGCGTGGCCAACTCCCGGATCTGGCGCGAGACGCCGTTCGAGGAGGTCTGGGTCCAGCCCGCCTCGGGGGACTCCGGGACCGCCCTCGGCGCGGCCCTCCACCTGGCCCAGGAGGCCGGGGACCTCGGCGACCCCCAGCCCACCGCGGCCCTCGGGCGCAGCTGGTCGGGCGAGGAGCTCGCGCAGTGGCTGAGCACCGCGCAGGTGCCCTTCACCACCCCGGACGACCTCGCCGGAGAGGTCGCCGACATCCTCGCGGACAACGGCGTGATCGCCTGGTTCGACGGCCGCAGCGAGTTCGGCCCCCGGGCGCTGGGCCGCCGCTCCCTCCTGGCGAATCCCATGCACCCCGACAACCTCGAGCGGCTCAACGACGTCAAGGGCCGCGAGCAGTTCCGGCCCGTGGCGCCCATGGTGCTCGAGGAGCGCGCCGCGGACATCTTCAGCGGCGGGCCGATGCCCAGCCCCTTCATGCTCTTCGTGCACGACGTGGCCCCCGAGTGGCGGGAGCGGATCCCCACGGTCACCCACGTGGACGGCACCGCCCGGATCCAGACGGTCGCCGAGGAGGACAACGCCGGGATCGCGGCGCTGCTGCGGGCCTTCGACGAGCGCACGGGCGTGCCCGTCGTCGTCAACACCTCTCTCAACACCGCCGGCCGGCCCATGGTCGACGACCCCCGCGACGCCCTCGAGCTCTTCGGCTCGGCCCCGGTGGCCGCGCTCGTGCTCGGCCCGCACCTCGTCCGCCGCGCCTGCCTCTTCCAGGAGGCCAAGTGACCGCCGCGCCCGCGACCTACGCCGTCGTGGTCCCCTCGGTGGGGCGGCCGACCCTCCAGTGGCTGGTGGACACCCTCTCCGCCCAGGACGTCGACGCGGACCACCCCGGACCGCTCGAGGTCGTCGTGGTCGACGACCGGCGCGGGGACGTGGAGCCGCTGCGGCTGAGCGTGCCCGACACCGTGGCGTGGACCGTGCGCACCGTCCGCGGCTACGGCCGGGGCCCGGCCGCCGCGCGAAACCGGGGCTGGCGGGCCGCCCGCCGCTCGGGGGCGGAGTGGATCGCCTTCCTCGACGACGACGTGGAGCTGCCGGCCGGCTGGGCCCAGCGCCTGGCCGAGGACCTCGCCGCGTGCGGGCCCGAGATCGGCGCGACGCAGGGCCGGATCGACGTCCCCCTCCCGGGCTACCGCCGGCCCACCGACTGGGAGCGCAACACCGCGTCCCTCCAGGACGCCGACTGGGCGACCGCGGACATGGCCTACCGCACGGCCGCGCTCGAGGACGTCTCCGGCTTCGACGAGCGCTTCCCCCGGGCCTACCGGGAGGACGCGGACCTCGCGCTGCGCGTGCGCAGGGCCGGGTGGCAGCTGGTGCGCGGGCAGCGCCGGATCACGCACCCCGTGCGTCCCGCCGACGACCTCGTGAGCCTGCGCGTGCAGGCCGGCAACGCCGACGACGCCCTGATGCGCCGCCTGCACGGGCCCGACTGGCGCCGTGCGGCCGAGGCCCCTCCCGGCAGCTTCCGGTGGCACGTCGCGACGGTCGCCGCCCTGGGCACCGCGGGAGCGGGCGCCGGAGCGGCGCTCACCGCCACGGCCCTGGGCCACCGGTCCACCCGGCGCTCCGCCCTGGCCGCGGCCGGTGCCGGTGCCGCGGCGTGGGGCTGGCTGACCGGGCGGTTCGTGCTGCTGCGCGTCGGCCCGGGCCCCCGCCCGGGCGACCCCGAGTTCCTGGCCGAGCTCAGCCGCATGCTCCGCACCAGCGTCACCATCCCCGTGGCCGCCGTGCGGCACAAGGCCCGGGGCTGGTGGCATCACCGGGAGACCGGGCCGTGGCCCGTCCCCGCGCGCGCCGTGCTCTTCGACCGGGACGACACCCTGGTCCACGACGTGCCCTACAACGGCGACCCGGACGCGGTCGAACTCGTCCCCGGAGCCCGTGAGGCGGTCGACGCCGTGCGCGCGGCCGGACTGCGGGTGGGCGTGGTGTCCAACCAGTCCGGCATCGGCCGCGGTCTGCTGACCCGCGAGCAGGTCGACGCCGTCAACGCCCGCGTCAGCGAGCTGCTCGGCCCCTTCGACACCTGGCAGCTGTGCCCGCACGCCCCGGAGCAGGACTGCGCGTGCCGCAAGCCCCGGCCCGGGATGGTGCTGGCGGCCGCCGTGGAGCTGGGCGCGGACCCGTCCGAGTGCGTGCTGATCGGCGACATCGGCGCTGACGTCGAGGCCGCACAGGCCGCCGGCGCGCGCAGCGTCCTGGTCCCCACCCCGGTGACCCGCGAGGAGGAGGTGGCGGCCGCCCCGGCCGTGGCCCGGACCCTGCGGGAGGCGGTCGCCTCCGTGCTGGCGCCCGCCGCCGTCGAGGGGACGGAGGACGGCCCCGACGGCTTCCCGGCACCGGCCGCGGCGGCCGGGGCCCGGGGCTGAGCGTGGGCCGCACCCTCGCCGTCCGCCTCGACTCGGACGGGGACGTCCTGCTGACCGGGCCCGCGGTCCGCGCCCTGGCCCGGCTGGGGAACCCGGTGGACCTGCTGGCCTCCCCGTCCGGAGCCGCCGCCGCCCGGCTGATGCCGGACGTGGCCGAGGTCCTCGAGTACTCGGCCCCGTGGTCGGGCTTCCGGCCCCCGCCCGTGGACCGGGAGGCGACCGCGGCCCTCGTGGAGGACCTCGCCGCCCGGGGCTACGACCTCGCCGTGGTCTTCACGTCCTTCCACCAGAGCTCCCTGCCCATGGCGCTGCTGGCCCGGCTCGCGGGCATCGACCGTGTCGTCGCGACGAGCGCGGACTACCCCGGGTCGCTGCTGGACGTCCGGCACCGCCGCGCGGACCCGCCCGGCGGCGGCCACGAGGTCGAGGCGGGGATGGAGCTCGCCGTCGCGGCCGGGGCCCCCGAGCCCACGTCCGACGACCTGCGCCTGGCCGTCCGCCGCCCGCTCCCGGAGCCGCCGGGCGAGCTGTCCGCGCTGCCGGACGGATTCGTGGTGCTGCACCCCGGCGCCTCCGTCCCGTCCCGCGGGCTCACCGCCGAGCACGCCGGGGCCCTCGCCGCGGGTCTCGCCGTGGCCGGGCGCACGGTCGTCCTCACGGGCGGACCGGGGGAGCGCGAGCTCACCGCCGCCGCCTGCGCGGCAGCCCGGGCCGCCGCACCCCGCGGCCCGGTGCTGGACCTCGCCGGCCGCACCGACCTGCCGGGCCTCGCCGCTGTGCTGGACGCCGCCGCGTGCGTCGTCGTGGGCAACACCGGCCCCGCGCACCTCGCCGCGGCCGTGGGCACCCCGGTGGTGTCCCTCTTCTCCCCGGTGGTGCCCCCCGAGCGGTGGGTGCCCTACGGCGTGCCTGTCGTGCTGCTCGGGGACCAGGGTGCGGACTGCCGCGGCTCCCGCGCCCGTGACTGCCCCGTCCCCGGCCACCCGTGCCTGTCCTCCGTGTCCCCGGCCGCCGTGCTCGCGGCCGTCGAGGAGCTGACGGACGGCGTCCCGGGGGCTTCCGCCACTGTTCCCGAACCGGAAGGAGGACCCGGGTGCGCATCCTGACCTGGCACGTCCACGGGTCGTGGACGACAACGTTCGTGCACGGCCCCCATACCTATCTGCTGCCCGTCGTCGCCGACCGCGGCCCCGACGGGCGCGGCAGGGCCGACACCTGGGACTGGCCGGCCGCCGCCGAGGAGCGCACGCCCGAGGAGCTCGCCGACGCCGCGTTCGACGTGGTGCTCCTGCAGCGCCCCCACGAGCTGGAGCTGCTGGAGCGGTGGACCGGGCGCCGGGCAGGGACCGACGTGCCGGCGGTCTACGTGGAGCACGACACGCCGCGGGGGCCAGCCGTGGCCACCCGCCACCCCCTGGCCGAACGCTCCGACATCCCCGTGGTCCACGTGACGCACTTCAACCGGATCATGTGGGACAACGGGGACGCGCCCACCGACGTCGTGGAGCACGGCATCCTGGACCCCGGCCCGCTCTACACCGGGCGCACCGCAAGCCTGGCCGCCGTGGTCAACGAGCCCGTCCGGCGCGGGCGGATCGCGGGCACCGACCTGCTGACGGCGCTGGCCGAGGAGCTGCCCGTGGACGTCTACGGGATGGGCATGGACCGCCTCGCGCAGCACGCGCCCCACATGGCCGGGCGGTTGCACGAGAACTATCCTCAGGAGAAGCTGCACGCGGCGCTCGGCGAGCACCGGGCCTACTTCCACCCCTACCGGTGGACGAGCCTGGGGCTCGCGCTGCTGGAGGCCATGACCATCGGGATGCCGGTGCTCGGGCTCTCGACCACCGAGGCGCCGCGGGCGGTGCCGCCCGGGGCGGGGCTGCTCTCCAACGATCCGGAGGCCCTCGCGGCCCGGGCCCGGCACTGGCTGCACGACCCCGACGCGGCGACCGCCGCGGGCGCCGCCGCCCGCGCGCACGCCCTGAGACACTACGGTGCGGACCGCTTCCTCGCGGAGTGGGACCGCATCCTGGAGAAGGTGACAGCATGAGAATCGCAATGGTCTCCGAGCACGCCAGCCCGCTGGCCGCGCTCGGCGGGGTCGACGCCGGGGGGCAGAACGTCTACGTGGCCTCCCTCGCGGAGGAGCTCGCCCGGCTGGGCCACGACGTCGTCGTGTACACGCGCCGCGACGCCGCGGGCCTGCCCGACGAGGTGGAGCTCGCCCCCGGGGCCCGCGTGGTCCACGTCCCCGTGGGGCCCCCGAGCCCCCTGCCCAAGGACGACCTCTCCCCGTACATGGACGAGTTCGGCCGCTGGCTCGCCCGCGACTGGGCCCGCCGCGGCGTGCCCGACCTCGTGCACGCCCACTTCTGGATGTCCGGGATCGCGGCGCGCCGCGCGGCGGAGACCATGCAGATCCCGGTGGTGCAGACCTTCCACGCGCTCGGCGCCGTCAAGCGCCGCCACCAGGGCGCGGCCGACACCAGTCCCGCGGGCCGGCTCGCGGCCGAGAATGAGATCGTCGCGGCGGCCGACCTCGTCCTGGCCACCTGCCGGGACGAGCAGGCCGAGCTCCTGGCCCTCGGCGGGGACCCCTCCCGGATCGACGTGGTCCCGTGCGGCGTGGACCTCGACGCCTTCGTCCCCGCGCCCCGGCAAGCCGGCGGCCGGCGGCCCCGGATCGTGGCGCTCGGCCGGCTCGTGGAGCGCAAGGGCGTGGACGTGGTCGTGCGCGCCCTCGCCGAGCTGCCCGACGCGGAGCTCGTCGTGGCCGGCGGTCCCGACCGCGCCGAGCTGGACCGCGACCCCGAGGCCCTGCGGCTGCGGGCGCTGGCCCGGGAGCTCGGGGTGGCGGAGCGCGTGGAGCTCCTCGGCCGGGTGGACCACGACGCCGCCGCCGCGCTGCTCGCCACGGCGGACGTCGTGGCCTGCACCCCCTGGTACGAGCCGTTCGGCATGGTCCCGCTCGAGGCGATGGCCTGCGCCCGCCCCGTGGTGGGCAGCGCCGTCGGCGGCCTGCTCGACAGCATCGAGGACGGCGTGACCGGCCTGCACGTCCCCCCTCGGGACGTCGCCGGGACCGCGGCCGCGCTGCGCACCCTGCTGGCGGACCCCGAGCTGGCGGCCCGCATGGGCCGCGCCGGGCGCCGGCGCGTGGAGCGGCTCTTCGGCTGGCGGCAGGTGGCCCAGGAGACCGAGCGCTCCTACGCCCGCGTCGTCGCCCGGCACCGCCGGGAGCACCCGCCACGGCTCGGCCAGACCGAGCGCTGGCTCGGCGCCCACCTGGACGAGCTGGCCGTCGCCGCCCGCGACGCCGCCCAGCACGCCGACGTGGTGGACCGGTGGGGCGCCCGCCTGGCCGGGATGCTCACGGACGGCGGGCGCGTGCTCGCGGTGGGCAACGGCGGCAGCGCCGCGGAGGCCCAGCACTTCACCGCGGAGCTCGTCGGCCGCTTCGTCGACGACCGGCAGCCGCTGTCCGCCGTGTGCCTGTCCGCGGAGACCTCGAGCCTGACCGCCATCGTCAACGACTACGGCGTGGAGGAGGTGTTCGCCCGCCAGGTCCAGGCCCACGGGCGGGCCGGCGACGTGCTCGTCGTGCTGTCCACCAGCGGGCGCAGCCCCAACGTCCTGGCCGCGGCCGAGCGGGCGCGGGAGCGGGGCCTGCACGTCTGGGCGCTCACCGGCCCCGGCCCCAATCCGCTGACCGAGCGGGCGGACGAGTTCCTGACCGTCGCCGCGCCCAGCACCTCGGTGATCCAGGAGGTCCACCTCATGCTGCTGCACGCCGTCTGCGCCGCCGTCGACTCCCGTCTGGCGCCGGCCGCCGGGTCCGCGGAGCCCGCCGGGACCGGGACGCCGGCGTGGACGGCCGTCCGGGCGGGGGCCGCGTGAGCGCCCCGCGCATCGTCGTGGTGGGCGACGCCCTGCTGGACCGGGACGTCTCCGGCACCTCGACCCGGCTGAGCCCCGACGCCCCGGTCCCCGTGGTCGACGTCGACGGCGTGTTCGCCAGCCCCGGCGGGGCCGGCCTCGCCGCCCTGCTGTGCGCCGAGCCGCCGTTCGTCGGCGCCGTCCCGGCGACGGCCACCGTGACCCTCCTGGCGCCGGTCGCGGACGACGCCGCCGGGCGGGAGCTGGCCGGCGCGCTCGGCGAGGTCGGGCTGGAGCGGCTGGGACACGACGGAGGGACGCGCACCAAGACGCGGATCCGCAGCTCGGGGCAGACCCTCGTGCGCGTGGACGAGGGCGGGCCCGGCACCCCGGTCGGCGTCACCGCCGCACACGTGGCCGCCGTCCTGGCCGGGGCGGACGCCGTCCTGGTCTCCGACTACGGGGGAGGCGTCACGCGCGACCCCGCCGTGCGCACGGCCCTGGAGGAGCACGCCCGCACCGGCGTGGTCGTGTGGGATCCCCATCCGCGCGGCGGCGCCCCGGTGCCCAGGTGCACGCTCGTCACCCCGAACGCCGCCGAGGCGGCGGCCGCCCTCGAGGGCGCCGCGCCCGGGTCCCCCCGGGACCTCGCGGGCGCCCTGCGCCGGCACTGGGGCGCCCGCGCCGTGGCTGTCACCGCCGGCGCGGACGGGGCGTACCTGACCACGGCCACCGGCACCGAGCTGGTGCCCGCGGCGCCCGTGCAGAACACCGACCCCTGCGGGGCGGGGGACCGGTTCGCCTCCGCGGCGGCCCTCGCCCTCGGCGGCGGCACCCACGTGACGGCGGCCGTCGAGACCGCGGTCGAGGCCGCGGGCCAGTGGGTCGCCGCCGGCGGGGCGGCCACCTACCGCAGCCGCCGCGCCGCGGCAGCCCGGGGCCGGCCCGTCCCGCACCCCGGCGCCGAGCGGCTGCCCCGGGAGGTGCAGGACCTGCTGGCCGAGGTGCGCGGCCGCGGCGGGTCCGTGGTGGCCACGGGCGGCTGCTTCGACGTCCTGCACGCCGGGCACATCGCCTCCCTCGACGCCGCGCGCCGGCTCGGCGACGCCCTCGTCGTGCTCCTGAACTCGGACGACTCCGTGCGCCGGCTCAAGGGCCCGGGCCGCCCCGTGGTCGGCGAGTCGGACCGCGCCCGCGTGCTGGGCGCCCTGCGCAGCGTCGACGCGGTCGTCCTCTTCGACGAGGACGACCCGCGCGCGGCCCTCAACCTGCTCCGCCCCGACGTGTGGGTCAAGGGCGGGGACTACACGCCCGAGCAGCTGCCCGAGGCCGTCGACGTCCGGGGCTGGGGAGGCCGCGTCACCGTGCTGCCCTACCTGTCGGGGCGCTCCACCACCGCGCTCCTGCAGAAGGCCGGCCGTGAGCGCTGAGCCCGCCACCGACCTCGGGACGAACACCGCGGCCGGGACCGTGCCGGGCCGGTGGGCCGTGGACCCCGCGTCGATCGGCCCCGGGGACGTGCTCGTGCTGCGGGCGCTCGGACTCGGGGACGCCCTGACGGCCGTGGCCCCCCTGCGGGGCGTGCGCCGGATGCTGCCCGGCCGCCGGACCGTGCTCGCCGCTCCGGCGGGCGTGGGCGCCTGGCTGGCCGGGCTCGGCGTCGTCGACGGCGTGCTCCCGGTCCCCGGGCTCGTGCCCCTGCCGCCGGTCCCCGGTGGCCACGTGGCCGTGAACCTGCACGGGCGCGGGCCGCTCAGCCACGATCTGCTCCTCGCCTCCCGCCCCGAGCGGCTCGTCGGCTTTGCCGCCCCGGAGGCCGGCCACGACGGCCCACCGTGGCGGCCCGACGAGCACGAGGTGCATCGCTGGTGCCGCCTGGTCGCCGAGGCCGGGGGGCCGTGCGGCCCCGAGGACCTGCGCCTGCGCGACCACCGCCCCGCGCCCGAGGACGCGCCCGTGGTGATCCACCCGGGCGCCGCCTCGGGCGCCCGGCGCTGGCCCGCCGATCGCTGGCGGCAGGTCGCCGCGGACCTGGCCTCGGACGGGCACCGGATCGTGGTCACCGGCTCTCCGGCCGAGGCCGGTCTCGCCGCCGCCGTGGTGGCGGGGATCGACGCCGCGGAGAACCGGTGCGGGACCCTGGACCTGGACGGCCTGACATGCACCGTCGGCGCGGCCGCCGTGGTGCTCAGCGCCGACACCGGCGTGGCCCACGTGGCCACCGCCCTGACCGTGCGCTCCGTGGTGCTCTTCGGCCCCACACCGCCCGCCTTATGGGGGCCCGCCGTGGACCCCGACCTGCACACCGTGCTGTGGCACGGCGACCCCACCGCGCAGGCGTGGGGCGACCCGCACGCGGACCGGCTCGACGAGCGGCTGGCCGCCGTCACCCCGGCGGAGGTCCTGACCGCGGCCAGGTCCCAGCTGGGCGCCTCCCGCACCTGACCCCCCGGGACCCGCCCCGGTCCGCCGAGGCCCGCCCTTTGGCCCCCGATCTTCGACTCCCTGACCTCCGCCCCGTCCTTCGAACCCGAGGAGCACCGTGAACCCTGCGACAGACGCGACCACCCCTGCGGGCGCAGCCCGTCCGATCCGCCGCGCCGTCGTGACCGGCGGGACGGGCTTCCTCGGCAGCCACCTCTGCACCGAGCTGCGCCGCCGGGAGGTGGAGGTCGTGTGCCTCGACAACTTCCTCACCGGCTCGGCGGCCAACATCGAGCATCTCGTGGGCGACCCCGGCTTCCGGCTCGTCCAGTGCGACGTCACCGACTACGTGCACGTGCCCGGGGACGTGGACCTCGTCCTGCACTTCGCGTCCCCGGCGTCCCCGATCGACTACCTGAAGCTGCCCATCCACACCCTGAAGGTCGGCTCGATCGGCACCCACCACGCCCTGGGACTGGCCAAGGACAAGGGCGCGCGGTTCGTGCTGGCCTCCACCTCCGAGGTGTACGGCGACCCGCAGATCCACCCGCAGCCCGAGAGCTACTGGGGCCACGTCAACCCGGTGGGTCCGCGGGGGGTCTACGACGAGGCCAAGCGCTTCGCCGAGGCCCTCACGGTCGCCTACCGCGCCGAGCACGGGGTGGACACGGCGATCGTGCGGATCTTCAACACCTTCGGCCCCCGGATGCGCCCCTTCGACGGTCGCGCGATCCCCACGTTCATCCGCCAGGCCCTGGCCCGGGAGCCCCTCACCGTGGCCGGGGACGGCGCCCAGACGCGCTCCGTCTGCTACGTCTCCGACCTGGTCCGCGGCATCCTGGCCCTGGCCGACAGCGGGCACAGCGGGCCCATGAACATCGGCAACCCGCACGAGCTGTCCGTGCTGCAGATCGCCCGCGACGTCATCGCCGCGACCGGGTCCTCGTCGGGGCTGGAGTTCGTCGAGCGTCCTGTCGACGACCCCATGGTGCGCCGTCCGGACACCACGCTCGCGACCGAGGTCCTCGGCTGGACCCCGGAGGTCCCGTGGACGGAGGGGCTGGAGCGCACGGTCGAGTGGTTCCGGGAGGGGGCAGGCCTCCCGCAGGCCTCGGTGCGCGCCAGCTGACCGGCCCGCCCCGGACAGCGCCGGTCAGCGGCTCGGCCGGGGCGGGCGCTCAGCTGACGTAGCGGCGCGCGGCGCTGCTGCGCTGCGACTCCTCCAGCGCCAGGAACCGCCGCTCGACGCGCTCGGGCAGGGGCCGCCGCTCGCGCAGCACCCACGGCGCCCCGCGCAGGGCGTCGAGCAGGGCCAGGGCCGTCACCCCGTCCTGCGGGGCGGCGCCGACCACGTCGCGGGTCCGGCGCAGGGCCGCGCGCAGCGGGCGGCGCAACCAGATGAACCACAGCGTGTTGCGCAGTCCGTGGCGCCGCCGCAGGTGCGGGTCGCGGACCGTGGAGGCCTGGTGGTGGACCACGACCTCGGGCAGGTGCACGAGCTCCCAGCCCGCGGTCGCGAGGTCCGCCGCCAGCAGCTCCTCCTCGCCGCCGAGCCACAGCCGCTCGCTGAACCCGCCCACCTCGCGGAACGCGGTCCGGCGGACCACGGACGCCCCCGCCAGGAAGCTGCCCAGCGCAGGCCCGGGCATCCACTCGGGGCCCTCGACGGGCGAGTGCAGCAGCTCCGCGTTGATCGGGTCCTCCCGGGATCCGGGCTCCACGAGGATCCGGCCGGTGACCACGCCCAGCCGCGGGTGGGCCTCCAGCGCGTCGGCCGCCCGGCGCAGCGATCCGGGCTCCCACCAGGTGTCGTCGTCGCAGAAGGCCACGAACGGTGCGTCCACGCGCTCCAGCGCGACGTTGCGGCCCACGGCACCGAGGTTGACGGGACTCGCCACGAGCTCCGCCCAGGGGTGACGCTCGCGGATCGCGTCCGCGGTGCCGTCCGCGGAGCCGTTGTCGACGACCACCACATGCGGTCGTTCCGGGAGCTCCCGCAGCCGGGTCAGGGCCAGCAGGGCCTCGTCCCGGCGGTTGTAGGTGATCATCACGACCGCCACGCGCTCGTCGGGGCCGGTGGCGGACGTGGGGGCGGCGGCGGTCTCGGTCACGGGTTCTCCTGCACTGCGGTCGGATCGGTGGCGGTGGGGTCGGAGCCGTGCAGCAGCGCGAGCGCGGCCTCCGTGGTCGGGGACACCCGGCGCCGGGCCCGGAGCGCCGCCGGGACGCGGGGGAGGGCGCGGAGCAGTCCGCGGCGCCCCGCGCGGCCACCGCGCAGGGCTCCCCCCAGCTCGTGCGCCACGACGCGCAGGGGCCGGCGCATGACCGCGGTGAGCAGGTGGCTGCGGACCAGCTCGGCCTGCCGGCGCTCGTCCGTGCCCCGTCGCGGCGAGGGGTGGTGGTGGGCGCGGACCTCCGGCACGTAGGACAGCCGCCACCCGGCGTCGAACAGGTCGAGGGCGAGGCGTTCCTCCTCACCGGGAAAGCGCACGACGTCGTCGAAGCCGCCGGCCGCCAGGAACGCGGCGCGGCGCACGACCGCCCCGCAGGCCACGAAGCCGAGCAGCGCCGGGCCGGGGCACCCGGTCGGGATGCCCAGCGGGGACGCGGCCAGCACAGCGTTGAGCGGGTCCGGGCGCTCCTCGGGGCCCACGGCGATGGACCCGGCGATCAGGCCCAGCCGGGGGTGGGCGTCGAAGACGGCCGCGGCGCGGGCGAGCGCCCCGGGGGCCCACCACGAGTCGTCGTCGGCGAAGGCCACGTAGGGGGTCCTGGCGAGCCGGACGCCGACGGTCCGGGCCACGGCCCCGGTGTTGCGGGGCAGCTCCACCACCCGCACGTGGGGGTGGGCGGCGCGCACCGCCTCGGCGGAGCCGTCCGTGGAGGCATTGTCCACGACGACGACGGGCCCCTCGTGCCGGCCGAGGTGCGCCACGAGCTCCTCCCGGCGGTTGCGGGTGGCCACGACCACCGTGACGCGGCGCTGGGGGTCCGGGACGTCCATGGTGTCCTTCCGTCGGGTCCGCCGTGTCCCGGTGGCGGACACGCCCTCCCATCGTAGGGGCACGTCCTCCCGCCGCCGGGCGCAGGGTGCGTGACACAATCGGGAGGAGCCTCGGCCACCGGGTTACCGCTGCGAAATACGGCCCGTCCATACTGCACGTACTGCCCGCCCCGACCCCGAAAGGCCTGTGATCGCCCGACATGTCCGACCTGTTCGAGAACTACGCCGCCGACATGGCCGTGGCGGCGGCCTACGACGAGATGTACACGGCCGACCGGCAGGTCCGCCCCGGCTACGACCGCATCGGCGGGGTCCTGGACGACCTGTCGCTCAGCGACGTCAACACCCGTGCCGACTCCATGGCCCGATCCTTCCTCGACCGGGGCGTGACCTTCGACTTCGCGGGGGAGGAGCGCCCCTTCCCGCTCGACATCGTGCCCCGGGTGATCACCGCCGGCGAGTGGGACGTGATCGAGCGCGGCGTGAAGCAGCGGGTCCGGGCCCTGGAGTGCTTCCTGGACGACGTCTACGGGGAGCAGCGGGTCGTGGCCGAGGGGATCGTGCCGAAGGCGCTGATCACCTCCTCCGCCCACTTCCACCGCTCGGTGTGGGGCTTCCGGCCCGCGGGCGGCGTCCGGATCCACGTCGCGGGCATCGACGTGGTCCGGGACCGGCAGGGCGTGTTCCGGGTCCTCGAGGACAACGTGCGCGTGCCCTCGGGGGTGTCCTACGTGATCGAGAACCGGCGGGCCATGACCAAGGGCCTGCCGGAAGCCTTCATGTCGCAGCCGATCCGCGCCGTGGAGGCTTATCCCCGGCACCTCTACAAGGCGCTGCGGGCCACGGCCCCGGAGGCGGCCGAGGACCCCACGGTGGTCGTCCTCACCCCGGGCGTGTTCAACTCCGCCTACTTCGAGCACACCCTGCTCGCCGGGCTCATGGGCGTGGAGCTCGTGGAGGGCCGCGACCTCGTGGTCCGCGGCGACAAGGTCTACATGCGCACCACGGACGGCGAGCAGCGCGTGGACGTGATCTACAAGCGGATCGACGACGAGTTCATCGACCCCCTGCACTTCCGCTCCGACTCCGTGCTCGGCTGCTCCGGGCTGGTCAACGCGGCCCGGGCTGGGAACGTGACCATCGCCAACGCGATCGGCAACGGCGTGGCCGACGACAAGCTCACCTACTCCTACGTCCCCGACCTCATCCGGTACTACCTGGACGAGGAACCGGTGCTGCCCAACGTGGACACCTACCGGCTGGAGGAGGACGAGGCCCGCGCCTGGGTCCTGGAGCACCTGGACGAGCTGGTGGTCAAGCCCGTGGACGGGTCCGGCGGCAAGGGCCTGGTCATCGGTCCCCAGGCCACCGAGGCGGAGCTCCAGGAGCTGCGGGCGAAGGTGCTCGCCGATCCGCGCGGGTGGATCGCCCAGCCGGTGCTGCAGCTGTCCACCGTGCCGACGTTCACGGACGGCGAGTTCAGCCCCCGCCACGTGGACCTGCGGCCCTTCGCGGTGAACAGCGGCGACGAGGTCTACGTGCTGCCCGGCGGGTTGACCCGCGTGGCCATGCAGAAGGGCTCGCTGATCGTGAACTCCTCGCAGGGCGGCGGATCGAAGGACACGTGGGTGCTCGGCCAGCCGCAGACCCAGGACCTCGACCCCGGCCAGGCCCCGCCCCCGGACGTCGACTCCTCGGTGCACACGTGGCCGGTCTCGGCGTCCTGGCAGGACGAGGGCGACAGCGGCCAGCAACAGCAGCAGCAACAGGTCGTGTCCGGCCCGGGGGTGGTGTCCGCCGCGGCACCCGCCACCGCGGACACGGCCGAGACGACCACGGCGAAGACCACCGCGGCCACCACCGCGACGACCCGCACCGGAGAGGGGCCCACATGCTGAGCCGCATTGCCGAGTCACTGTTCTGGATCGGCCGCTACGTCGAGCGGGCCGACGGGGTGGCGCGGATCCTCGACGTCCACCTGGAGCGCATCACCCAGCTGCCCGTGGGCGAGCAGGAGGCCGAGGTGCGCCGCATCATGGCGGTGATGGGCGTGGAGCCCGGCGACGGCGACTACAGCGTCCGGTCGATGATCCACGAGCTCGCGTGGAACAAGGACTGCCTGACCTCCATCTCGGGCTCTCTGCACGCCGCCCGCGAGAACGCCCGCCGCGCCCGGGAGACCGTGTCCTCGGCCATGTGGGAGTCGCTCAACTCGACCTACTACGGTCTGGGCCAGCACCGCCGCGACGTCGTCGGCACCTTCCGGGTCTGCCACTGGACCATCGAACGGATGGCGACCGTGCGCGGGCAGACCCAGATGACCATGTCCCACGACGAGTCCTGGATGTTCTTGTCCCTGGGCGCGGCGATCGAGCGGGCGGACATGACGTCCCGGCTGCTGTGGACCCGGTCGATGTCCACGTCCGGCATGTCGTGGGTGTCGATCCTGCACTGCGCCGGCGGGTACGAGGCCTTCCTGCGCACCCGGTACGGCACGTTCAGCGACGAGTCGGCGACCGAGTTCCTGCTCCTGGACCGGCTCTTCCCGCGCTCGATCCTGCACGCGCTCACCACGGCGGAGGAGATCCTCGTGGGCCTGGAGCCCGGTCTGCAGCGGGTCGGGTTCAAGGACGACGCCCGCCGCATCATCGGCGAGGCGCGCACGGCCCTGGAGTTCCACCACGCGGAGGACCTCATCGCGGTGCTGCCCGAGCACCTGAACAACGTCCAGGCCGCGTGCGCGAAAGCGTCGGAGGCCGTGAGCACCAAGTACTTCTCGCACGCCGTCGAGGCGTCCTGGTTCGGAGGCATGCTGTGACCCGGCTCAAGATCGACCACGTCACCCGCTACGACTACAACGACAACGTCTCGAAGTCCTACAACGAGGCCCGCATGACGCCCCTCTCCGACGACGAGCAGATCGTGCTCGAGGCGGAGCTGACGCTGAGCCCGGGGACCGCCACGGTCAGCAACTACCGGGACTACTGGGGCACCCGGGTCGCGGCCTTCGACATCCAGGGCCGGCACCGGCACCTGAAGGTCCGCTCCTCGGCCACGGTGGAAGTGCACCGGCGGCCCGGCGACGAGGTCGCGGACGGGCTGAGCTGGGACGAGCTGGCGACCCCCGAGGTCCTCGACGCGGTCTCCGACTTCGTGCCCCAGACCTCGCTCTCCCGGCTGGGGCCCGAGCTGGAGAAGGTCGCCGAGGAGATCCGCAAGGAGGCGGCCGACCCGGCCGCGGCCGCCGCCGCGATCTTCCAGGGCATCGCCTCGCACATGCAGTACGTGCCCGGGGTCACCGGGGTCCACACGGACGCGGAGGCGGCCTGGCGGGAGGCCAAGGGTGTGTGCCAGGACCTCGCCCACGTCGGGATCGGCATGCTGCGGCACATCGGGATCCCCGCCCGCTACGTCTCCGGCTACCTGCACCCGGACTACGAGGCGGGCATCGGCGCGACCGTGCCGGGGGAGTCCCACGCGTGGGTGGAGTGGTGGAACGACCGCTGGTACGCCTACGACCCCACCAACCACACGCGGCTCACCGACTTCCACGTCACCGTGGCCCGCGGCCGGGACTACACCGACGTCACACCGCTGAAGGGCATGGTCACCGGCGGCGGAGGCACCTCCGGGCTGCAGGTCCAGGTCGAGGTCACGCAGACCGCATGACCACGGCGGGGCCGCCCACCGTCCTCGGGTGGGCGGCCCCGCCGTGACGGTGGGCGGCCTAGCTCTCGAACCGGTAGTTCTTCGGGGCGACCGTCAGCCCCGAGGGCGTCACCGTCAGGCCCCGGGCCCGGTCCCGCTCCGCGTCCACGCCGACCTTCGTGCCCGGGGGCACCACCACGTTCTTGTCGATGATGCACCGGTCGACCACGGCCCCCTCGCCGATCTGGACGTTGGGCATCAGGATCGACTGGTTGACGGTGGCGTCGTTGTGGACCAGCACCTTGGGGGAGAGGACCGACTCGGTCACGCGTCCGCCGGTCACCAGGGCCCCGCGCGAGAGGATCGAGTCCGTCGCGATCCCGCCCTCCCCGTGCGGACCGCGCACGAGCTTCGCCGGCGGGGCCTGCATCTCGTTGGTGTAGAGCGGCCAGGCGTAGTTGTACAGGTTGAAGACGGGAAGCGGACGGATCAGGTCCATGTGCGAGTCGTAGTACGAGTCCAGGGTGCCGACGTCGCGCCAGTACTGACGGTCACGATCCGTGGAGCCCGGGACGTCGTTGTTCGTGAAGTCGTAGACGGCCGCCTCGCCGCGGTCGGCAAACCACGGCATGATGTCCCCGCCCATGTCGTGGCTCGTGTCCTCCTTCGCCTCGTCGGCGCGCAGGGCCTCGACGAGCGCGTCGGTGTCGAACACGTAGTTGCCCATCGAGGCGAAGAACGCGTTCGGGTCGTCGGGCAGGGGTGCCGTGCTCTGCGGCTTCTCCACGAAGCGGGTGATCCTCGTGACGTCCTCCGGGTCCGTTTCGATCACACCGAAGGAGGTCACCATCTCCATCGGCTGGCGCACGCCCGCCACAGTGGCGCGGGCCCCCGACTCGATGTGGAAGTCCACCATCGCCGAGAAGTCCATCCGGTACACGTGGTCCGCACCGACCACCACGACGATGTCCGGCTTCTCGTCCTCGATGAGGTTCATCGACTGGAAGATGGCGTTGGCGGAGCCCAGGAACCACTCCTTGCCGCGACGCTGCTGCGCCGGGACGGTGACCACGTAGTTGCCCAGCTGGGCGGACAGCCGCCAGGTCTGGGTGACGTGCTGGTCCAGGGAGTGGGACTTGTACTGCGTGAGCACCACGACCTGGAGATAGCCCGAGTTCACGATGTTGGACAACGCGAAGTCGATCAGCCGGTAGCCGCCCGCGAAGGGCACCGCGGGCTTGGCGCGGTCCTCGGTGAGGGGCATCAGGCGCTTGCCCTCGCCTCCGGCCAGGACGATCGCGAGAACCTTCTTACGGTGGGGCATGGGAACCTCTCTGACTTCTTCGGCAATCGGGCGCGACAACTCCGCCTCGCGGTGCGGAACCACTCGACAGGCGCCTTCATTGTGTCTTAACACCCGCGAAGGAGAGTGACCGACGGCACAGGAGTCCAGATATGTCACCGGGAGCAGCGACTCCGGCTCCCGGCGGCAGATTTCTCGTGGCGGTGGCGCGATCCTGCAGTACGCTCGGAACCGTGCGAGTAGATATCTTGTCCAAGGAATTCCCGCCCGAGATCTACGGCGGCGCCGGAGTCCACGTGTCCGAGCTCTCGCGGGTCCTGGCCCCGCTGGTCGACCTGAGGGTGCGGTGCTTCGGCGCTCCGCGCGAACCACGCGTCAACGGCGTGGACGTCCAGGCCTACCCCGTCCCCGCCGAACTGTCCGACGCCAACGCCGCGATCCAGACCCTGGGCGTGGACCTCGCCATGGTCGGCGACATCGCCGGCGCCGACGTGGTGCACTCCCACACCTGGTACGCCAACATGGGCGGGCACCTCGCGTCGCTGATGCACGGCATTCCGCACGTGCTCTCCGCGCACTCCCTCGAGCCCCTGCGCCCGTGGAAGGCCGAGCAGCTCGGAGGCGGCTACGCGGTCTCCTCCTTCGTGGAGAAGACCGCCTACGAGGCGGCCGCGGCGATCATCGCCGTCTCCGACGGGATGCGCCAGGACATCCTCCGGTCCTATCCGGACGTCGACCCCGACCGGGTCCGGACGGTGCACAACGGCATCGACGTCAGCCAGTGGGTGCGCGACGAGGGCACCGACGTGCTCGAGTCCTACGGCATCGACCTCGCCAAGCCCTCCGTGGCGTTCGTGGGCCGCGTCACCCGGCAGAAGGGCGTGCCGTTCCTGCTGCGCGCCGCGTCCCGGCTGCCCGAGGACGTGCAGCTCGTGCTGTGCGCCGGCGCCGCCGACACCCCGGAACTCGGTGCCGAGGTCAACGCGCTGATCGACGACCTCAGGGCCACCCGGTCCGGGGTGGTGCTCATCGAGAAGATGCTGCCGCGCCGCGAGATCGTCCAGATCCTCTCCGGCGCCACGGCCTTCGCCTGCCCGTCCGTCTACGAGCCGCTCGGGATCGTCAACCTCGAGGCCATGGCCTGCGGCACCGCGGTGGTCGCCTCCGCCACGGGCGGCATCCCCGAGGTCGTCGTCGACGGCGAGACCGGCCGGCTGGTCGAGATCGACCAGGCGCAGGACGGCACCGGCACGCCGATCGATCCCGAGAAGTTCGTGGCCGATTTCGCGGCCGCGCTGACCGAGGTCGTCGCCGACCCGGTGCGCGCCCGGGAGATGGGCGCCGCCGGCCGGCGCCGCGCCGAGGAGCACTTCGCGTGGGAGTCGATCGCCGAGCGGACCGTGGAGGTCTACCGCTCCGTGCTGTGAGTCCCGCGCAGCCCGGGCGGTCCAGGTAGGTGGACGCCGGGGCCGCACGGGAGAGGCGGCGGCCACCGAGGGCCCGTGGGAGCACGGGGCGGCAGCGGCCGCCGCCGGCACAGGTGAGGGGGGTCCCCGGCCACCCCGAAAGCCTGCGTCGACGGCGGGGACGGGGGCACCCCGGCGGCTCAGACGCGGCTCTCGAGCGAGCGTCGTCCCAGGTCAGCTGGACAATCCGGGACAGGCTCAAGACTTATTGAACCGCATGCGGGGGCGCGGTGGAAGTCGCGAGCGCACCTACCCACGAGTTTTCATCGATTTTCTCGGTGGCGCCCTGTCGACTTCCCCGGCAGCCTCACCGATGTGAACAGTGGGCGCGCATGTGGTAACTTGTTCTCTGTTGCGTTCAGGGAGAGCGGCCGGAAACGGCACGACGTTCCGACTGGATCCACTCGCGCGGGTGGCGGAATAGGCAGACGCGCTAGCTTGAGGTGCTAGTCCTCGTATTAGAGGGTGGGGGTTCAAGTCCCCCCTCGCGCACAGAGAACGGCCCGGTCAGGCCGGACACGGCAGCCCCGTCGTCGACAGGAGAACGAGTCCTGTTGACGGCGGGGCTGGTCTCGTCGCCATGGCGAGCATCAGTACTCGTCCGTGCACGGACGGGACGTCGACCTGGGCGGTGCCGTGGCGCGACCAGGACACCGGCACGCAGAGCTCCCGTACCTGCGACGAGCAACCGGAAGCCGTGATGCTCCAGGAATCCCTCGACGCCAACGGCAACTCCTTCCGCTGGGCCGCCCGGTCGACGAGGTCGCCTCCGCCGACATCGCTGTGCGGTGCAACGGACCGGACGCAGCGGCCAGGACGCGGTGGAGCATCCACGCCGTCCTCTCGGCCGCTCGAAGATCCGTATCCGCTGAGCGTGGAAGCGGATCCGCAACGGCAAGCGGATCGGCACGCCGAAGTCTCTGTGATCTCACCGCCACGTCACCTTGTCCGCGAAGGCTACCGTGCGCCTGCGCGAGGACATGACAGGTCGCGGGCGCAGGGACCTCATCGACACGTCGCCGCCGCGCGATGGCCCTGGCGCGTCGGTGCGGACCGGCCTGGATCCGCTGGAGGAGCAGGTGGGCACCGAGATGCCCATGGCTCCCACGCGTGCGGAGGAGCTCCGGTGAGGGTCTGTCACTCCTCGCGTCTGCCGGCCATTCGTGTCCCGGCGAACATCGCCATCCAGAAGAGGCCGGTGGCCAGCATGCCCGCTCCTCGGCCGAGCACGCGCAGTGCCACCATCGACATGTCCTGAGCGTGCTCGATGGAGTCCAGCCCGCCGATGCCGGCACTCAGCAGCACGCCGATGAGGAGCGCCCCGATGACCTTGTGGGACGTCGACAGCGTCGGGTGCAGGTAGTGCAGGGCGGCCCCGGCGGTGAGCGCCGGTGTGAAGGGAGATCCCAGCGAGAGACCTGTCTCCATGGAGACGGGTGCGGCCGGGTAGGCGATCAGGCCCAGGCACGCCTGCAGCGTCAGCGCGGCGACGGACGCCAGCAGCAGCATCTGGCGGCGGTCGTGGGCCTGTTCGGCAGTGGTGTCCATGAAGCTCACGTGCGCGGTCCGCCGAGCAGATCCGGGGCACCGAGTGCGTCCGCCGGTTCGGGGCTCGAACCACCGGGACACTGGCGACGGCACCACTCCGGCCGGCTCCGCTCGTGTCGGTCGTCGCCGGTGCGGGAAGGGTGGCGCAGTGCCGCGGTGGTCCGGTGCGTGGAGGAGGTCATCGTTGCTTCACAGTAGCGAGACGGCCCACGGTCGGCGACGCGACATGCGCGACACTCTGTCCCCGGCGTTGCGGTCATGGGCCGGCTCGCCCTGGTGCTCACCCACCACCTGGGTCACCGCCGCCTTCAGGCCCTCGGAATCGATGTCCGCCGTCCTCGGCGCCGGGTCGATGCCGCCGACGGTGAGCGGGGCGGGCCCCGTCACGGCGCCGGACCGCCCTTCTCTGTGGGGGTGGACCGGTTCGCGTTCTCGGTGCGGGGGCCACGACGGTGCCCTCGCAGAAGGGGAACTCCGCGAGGGCACCGGCCGGCCGCCTTTCTCTGCCCCCCCCCCCCGACGTCCCGGAGGGTCTCGAACCCGCACGACCGGCATCTCAGCAGAGGATGCCCCGTGGCGGGTCCGTGCCGATCGCAGCCCCCGGACGTGCAGGCATGCGCCGCAGCCCAGTCGATCCGGCGACCCGCGGCGGGGCTCCCCCGTCGCCAGGAAGGTCCAGTGGCACCGGACGTCCTCCAGCGCTCCACGGGCGTCTCGGGTGCCGTCGCGTCCTGCCCCGTCGCTCATGTGTGCGGGCTCCCGTCCGGAACCGTGCAGGATCAAGGGCTCGGGCTGAGCTCCCCGCCGAGCTCGATCCGCAGCTGCTGCAGCTGAGTCTCGTCCGGGGAGAGAATGACCCAGTTCTCCGCGTACAGGAACGGGATCCTTCCCCTGCCGCCAAGGGTGCTCAGGAAGCCCTGCATGCTCTCTGGGGATCCTGCGACGGCCATCCCCATCAGGCCGTTGTTGCAGTCCAGGAAAGTGGTCTCCGGATCGTCCGGCGCGGACAGCTGATCCGTGCCCGGGCACTCCACGCCGGCGTCCACGACGTCTTCGCGCAGCGCCAAGGCGTCGTCGTAGGCCTCGGCTGGGCCGTTCACCATCGCGCGGATGTCATCGGTGGTGGGCCCGCAGCCGGTCAGGGCCAGCACGGAGAGGGAGATCAGGGCGGTGGCAGCGCGGCGCACGAGCGGCTCCGGTCGTCGGGGATCGAGCAGGGCTGAGGTTCAAGCGCGTCGGTGCTCGGGCAGGCACCTGCTTCAATCCTACGTGCCGACCAGGGGCGTCCGGCAGGGCTCGTGGCGAGGGAGCGGTCCGCACACCTGGTGCCCGCACCAGTCAGCCCGACCATGAGGAGCACTCCGCGCCCCCCTTGGTCCCGAGCAGACCGTTGCCGCGCTCACCGTCGCCCACCCCGGCGGCGCCACGACGACCCCCGTATTCGTCGAGAACGGCGAGCTCGACCCTTCCACCGCGCCGTACAGCGCCGGGACGCAATGCCGGCTCAGCACCCGGAGGCCATCGCGACCGTCCCCACGCGGAACGGATCCCACCGCTTCCCCGCGAAGCCGCAGGCCGATGCCGTGGCGTTCCACAGCCCGTCCGTGCCTTCGGAGCACACGCCCCGATCGAATCCGTCATGGTGGGGCGAGCCGCCCACACCGCAGGCCGACGAGCTGCCCGACGGCGTCGACGACCTCTCGCCCGAGGCGCGGCGGACCCTGCTCGACCTGCTGCGCGCACTGGTGGTCACCGAGAGCGGGGGCGGGCCGCGCTGATCGCGATGATCCTCGGGACGTCGAACGGGCAGCGAGCCGCTGGACCGGTCGGCTCCGTGGCGACCCCGCCAACACATCGGGGCCGCCACGGGCGACGCGCGCCGACAGGGGCGCTGCGTGCAGCGAGACCACGCCCCCCGACGGGTCTCGCGCTGTGTCGGGTCGCTCGCAGGCGGCTCACCGACAGCATCAGCCTATCCGGCCCGCCAGCGACCGGACAGCCCCACTTCTGTGCACAAGCATGGGCTCAGCGGCACCCCACCATGACCGTCTCGGCGGCCGGCAGCGGTGCGGCCCTCGAGAGCAATCGTCGCGACGGTCGGCGTGACCCTCGGCCGGCCAACCGGGCTTGAGGAAGGCGACGTGCACCTGCTTCTTCCGCTCGGGGCACCCGTAGGAGGCGATGACCCGTGCCGCGTCCTCCTTCTCGAAGCCGCCGGGGTTGTCGATGACCAGACGCACCAGCGTACGTTCGACTCCCCGCGCGAAGCAGAGGACCGGGTGAGCACGACGAACGACGTCGGCGTGGAGCGCAGCGACGCGATCGTCGTGCAGTCCATCAGTACGGCCCTGACCGCTGAAGAACGGATGCAGCTGGTGGACGGCGTGACCGGCGCCCACGACTCCGACAGCTGAGCCTGCCTTCTGGAATGCTCGTTCCCGATGAGCTGCAGCTGCTTCAGCCGGCCTGGGGCCGCCGTCGTCCCTCAGCAGGGGATGAGGCTCGGCTTCTCCGTGAACAACGCGTCCGGACAGCTGCGCCACCGGGGGAGGCCATCGCCAGGCCGGACAACGGCGCCAGATGTCCGCAACCAGGTGCTGCAGGGGAGTCCGCGCGCACGGCGGTGTCCAGGTCCAGACCGGAATTGACCGCCACCGCCACCGGCGAGGTCGTCACCGGCTCGGGATCCGCCGGGGCCGGGACCGCCGGTGCCGGCTCGACCGTGGGCAGCTCATCGACGCGGTCTCCACAGGCCGCTCGGACCTGTCCGGCCAGGCCCAACAGCTGATGCGCCGACACCTCGTCGAGACCCAGACCCGACCGGAGCGTCGACCAGCCATCTCTTCGCAGCACTCATGTCCGCGTTCTCCTGAACCCTGTCGAGGCCCGGGCCCGTCCCGGGGCCATGTGCCCCCGGCGCCAGTGGACTGGTCCGGAGGACTGACGTGCGGATGCCGACCAGCCGGAGGCCATCCGTGGGGGACCTCTCAGGGCTCAACGGATCGACACGGTCGCGGAAACAGGAGCACACCGGAGCATCGCCGTGGACTCCACGTAGGACCGTCCTTCCACGGTGGCAATGGCAGACAGACTCGTCAGGAGGAGTATGGCCGCAGGTGTCAGGGCTGACGCCGCTGCACCCGGATGTGCGACGAGGCCGAGTCAGTCCATCGCGTCGATCTCCACCGCGAAGGTCATCGCGACCCGGTCGTGTGTCACCCCGGGCAGGGACGCCAGGTCCGGCGGACAGAGGTTGCCGAGCATCTGGGCGGTGGTGCGATCATCCAGCAGAGGCCCACCGGAACCCAGGACGTTCCCGGCGCCGTCGGTGATCTCAGCCAGGTAGAGCGCGTCCTCGACGTCGTCACAGATGAGCAGCAGGGCAGCGGCTTCCGGGTGCCGGGTGCGGACCCGGAGCACCAGGTCCTCCAGGGCCGCGACAGTGAGCTCCAGGCGGGCGCGCTGAAAGTTGCGCCGGGCGGTCTCGAACCGAGCGGTGGAGGTGGTCGGGCCCTGCAGGTCCGCAGAAGAGGCTGGGGGATTCCTCATGGGCCCCACGCTATCGCCGGCCCCTGACAGGTCCTTCCCAGGGCACCCACTCGAAGGACGGTGCAGCCGGCAGCTCCAGCTCCGGGGCGAGCTTCCGCGCCACCTCGACGGCGGTGCTGTGCGTGGTCCGTGACCGGTGCACGAGAACGTGTCCGAGGAGCTGATGTCGGCTCGGTCGGAGCATGACGAGCGGCTCCTCACCGCAGCTGCCGAGCGCGCCGGGTTGATGTCCACGATGGAGCACCGGGGAGTGCTCGTCGTCGCCAGTGGGCTCTCCCTGATCGGTGAGACCGCCGGCGGTCCTCGGGGACTCAGGTACGGGCGACGCCTGAGTCGAAGACGTCGTTGTACTCGCCATCGAAAGCCGTCACGGTTTCCACGGGGTCGTAGCCGTCCACATACATGACGGCCCGCGCGAGGACGCCGCGAATCCAGAACTTCGTACCGTCCGGTGCTTTGCCCGTCGGGTCCGAATTCAGTCTCCTGCGTACGACTTCGTCCTCGTTGTGGTGCTTCTTGGTCTTGGTGACAGTCTCCAGACTCCAGTGGGAGTCGTCGTGCTTGCTGGGTCCGCCGAATGTCACCTGGAGCTCGATACGGTCAACATCCTGCTGCTCGTAGTCATCGCTGGAGGGGCCGATGCGCTTGTAGGTTTTCGCATCTCCGCCCGCTTCGTACCAGCCACTGGTGTGCTCGAACGCCTTGACGGTGATTCTCCATTGGCCGTCCGGGGTGAGGTGTTCCACTTCCCGCGCAAAGTCCCGCGCTTGATCAGACATGTTTGCTGTCCTCCTGCAGTCCCATGCGGAGCAAGCTCGGCGCCGGCCCGTGATGATGCTGATCATGATAGTGATCCGGAGCCGGTGACGCGATGTGTGTCGAACCCTTCCGGAGGGGCTCCGGGGTCGTAGCGCTCGACTCGAGGTGTCATGGGGCAACGATCCGAACCGTTCCCTTGAGCGCCCCGGACACTCGTGGCTAGGGTCGTTGCACGACCGAAGGCCGGGCACCAGGGGTGGGGGAGCATCGATCATGGACGCTGCGGGGGCAGGGGCGACAACACCTCGCCGACAAGTGGCCGAGGAGCGGGTGGCGGCCTTCAATGACCACGACGCGGCGCGGTTCGCCGACTTCTACGCCGACGACGCCCGGTTGGAAGCCCCGACGTTCCCCGTAGCCCTGGCCGGCCGGGAGGCCATCCACCAGAACGAGGTCGGCCTCCTCACCGCAGTTCCCGACGCGCACGTCGACATGATCGGTGTGATCACCGACGGCGACACGACTGCGCTGGAGGTCGTCCTGCGGGGCACGCACACGGGTCCGCTGGCGACGCCTGACGGCACCGTGCCCCCGTCTGGCAACACGCTCGACATCGCCATGGTGCTCGTGAGCACATTCGGCGATGACGGCAGGATCGTCCTGGAACGGCGATACTTCGACTCCGGCGCCATGTTTCGCCAGTTCGGTCTCGCCTGAACCTCCCGGACGCAGGTAGCCCTCGACTCCGTCGTGGGACACCGACGCGTGAGCTGTCGCACCTACTGGGGTGCGTTTGTGACGGCTCATCCGGTGCGTTCGTCACGATCTCGGTGCCAACCTCGGGCCCCCGCACCGGTGCTCCGTGGGTGTGTGGACACTGATCCCGTGGACGCGGCTCCATCCTGTCCGCAGCACCCGCCGTGGACAGCGTCCGGCCCGTTCTCGGCACCGGGTCATGAACACCACCCACCGCAGTGCCGCCGCCGCGGCAGCGGCACTGCTGTTCGCCGTCACGCCGGCCGGCGCGACCACCCACGAGCCCGCCCCGCCGGCCGAGCCGCCGGCCGAGCCGCCGGCCGAGGTGCAGTGGCCGCCGCCCCGGAGTTACGACCAGCGCAGCGTCGGGCAGCGGCACCATCGCGACGAAAGCCCCGATCTCCGCCGGGGCGTCCTCACACCCTGGAGACCATGACGTCGCCTCCATGACGCGGAAGCGACGATCCGACGACGATTCCGGGTGCTCCCTTGGTGCTGCTTTCCGGGGCTCCTACCGTCGAAGGAGACCTCGGACCGAGCCGGGGCCCGGAGACAGGAGCCGTCGATGAGCACGCAAGCACAAGACGCCGCCAGCACCTCTGGCGAGGGCGAGGAGACGTACCGGCGGCTGATCAAGGAGTGGAACGCGGCGTACAACGCCCGTGACGCCGAGAAGGTCGCTTCCTGCTACGCCCAGGACGCCGTGGTCGCGGATCCGGTGTCACTAGAACCCCTGCGGGGACGGGGAGCCGTCCAGCACGACGTCGCCGCGTTCCTGGAGGCGATGCCGGATACCGCCGCCGAGCTCCAAGAGGTGTTCGTGGACGGGAACACGGTCGCGACCCGCGTGCTGATCACCGGGACCCAGACAGGACCGATGCCCACGCCCTCCGGTCCGATCCCCCCGGCGGGTCGCCCGGTGACGGTTCCGATGGGCGTCTTCAGCCGATTCGGTGCGGACAGCGAGATCGCCGAGGAGTACCGGTACTACGACCTGGCAGGCATGGCGGAGCAGCTCGGAGGGGACTAGCGCACCGACCGATGCCCCGGGCTCCGCCGTGGAGCACCGGGGCGCTCGTCGTCACGGGTGCAGGGTCTGACGATCTGCAGGGAGGAAGCAGGTGGCGACGCAGACAGCTTCGGCTGCTTGCCCGCAGGTGTCCTGTGGCCTGGCCGGGGAGGCGACCTCGACGATCGCGCCAGGGGCGGAGGCCTGCTCGAAGGATCTGCGGGCTGCGGCGTCCTGCCTCGTCGTGAACTCGTGCGGCAACGGCTCCACCATCCGCGCGGGGGCGGGCCTGAACCGCCGGGGGCCTGAACCACCGGGGGGCGGAGCACCACCTGTGACGGCCAGGCACTCAGCGCAGCCACCAGCGGCCTCGAGGACCTCACCGCGACCGGGGCGGTGGGAGAACGACGGGCCCTGCTCATGGGGGGATGACAGGGCCCGCGTGGGTCCCCACCAGCGGTGAGGACACCGACGATCCGGCCACACCCCGACCTGAAAGGGGGTCAGCCGGGGGGCACAGATCGACAGTTCCGACATTACCTCCCGTCAGGAGGCAGACATCGTCCGGACGCCCCGGGAGCCGCCTCGGGGTTCACGGTAGCGATCTCAGGCGCGGGAACGGTTCCGGCACCCGTGCGGGCTCCAGGCCCTTTTCCGGCCGTCATCAATGACACGTCACAGGAAATGCATGGGAACGACTGGACAAAGGTCTAGTCTCATCACAGGAGGTGCATTCGTGAACACAAGACTTGGCGACGTGGTGGCGGGCAGTGGTGTGGTGCTGATGGTGGTGACCTTGATCGGCATGGTCATCGACCTGTGGGCAGAAGTGGCACCCGGGGCATCCGTGGCGATGCTCTTCGCCCTCGGTGCCGTCGGGGTGGCGGGGGAGGCGGTGCGGCGTTACGAGCACGGCGCGGCACACCAGCAGAGCACCGGGGAGGCTCTGCTGGAGATGCGGAGGCGGCGTGCTGAGCTGACCCAGCGCGAGCAGGCCGAGAACACCAGCCCGCCCGGACTCCTCGCGGCCTGAGAAGTGGTGTCGACAGTGCTTCCGGGGCAGCGGTCGGGCGCAGAGGTGTGCGGACAGGCCTCGGAACCGTGGCCGCTCAGGGGTTCACGGTGATCTGTCCGCCGAGCTCGTCCTGCAGCTGTTGAAGCGGCGCCTCGTTCCTCGAGATGACGACCCAGTTGGCCGCGTGCAGGATGGAGGCGTTCTCCTCGCTGCGGAGGAGACCCAGGAGCTCCTCCATGCTCTCTTCGGATCCCGCGACCGCCATCGCCATGACGCCGTCGGCGCAGTCGAGGAACGTGGTGGCCGTATCGGCCGGGGCTCGCAGCTGATCCGTGCCCGGGCACTCCACACCGGCGTCGACGACGTCTTCGCGCAGTGCCAGCGCGTCGTCGTAGGTGGTCTTGCCGTCCACCATGGCCCGGATGTCGTCAGCGGTGGGCCCGCAGCCGGTCAGGGCCAGGGACGAGAGAGCCAGCAGAGCAAGAACGGGTCGCCGCATAGGATGTCCTGTCGTCGATGGGTCTGTGGCCGAGCAGGGATCACCGAGATCGCGAACCCCGGTCCGATCCTATGTGCCGGGCCCTCGGATGGGGGCGATCACTCCAGCGCGGCGGGCCTGCCATGGCCTCGACCCGTTGCACCGTGCCGGGCAGCGACGCGAGGCTCTGCTGACCGGGCACCCGGAGGACACCCTGACCATCGCCATCGTGGCGATCGGCGCCACGCTGGGACTGACGAGCGTCGGGGTCGTGCTCGAACCTGGTGCCTGCCTGTTGAGGTCCGGGATCAGCGTGCCCGAGACACCCACGGCTCCGTGGCGGCCCCGCTGGGAACAGGGGCCGCCACGGGCGACGCGCGCCGACCAGGGGCGCTGCGTGCGGCGGGAGCACGCCCCCCGACGTGTCTCGCACCGTGGGGCCGTGAGAAGGCGGCCCACCGGCGGCCGCAGCCGATGCAGTCCGACTGCTGCGGCCAGGCGGCCCCGCTTCTGTGCACCAGCAGGCAGCGCCTCGGCGCCGTGATCAGTTCGGCGCTCCCACGGTCCACCTCCCCGCCACGTCCTCGGCTGCCCGGGTGGGGCACCGTCCGCCATCGCCGGGCAGCGGGTTCCAGCGGTGGGTCGGGCAGGGCGAGGACGAGCATGCCGGGGTCACGGTCGTGATCGGCTGCTGGTGGGACCGCGCGCAGTCCCTCAGCGTCCCTCTCATCCGGTGTCCTCCTGCCCCGAGCGGTGGTGCTCGTCGAGGACACGGGTGAGAACCCGGCCCGGGGCATGCTGGTACCCGGGGTCGACGCGCTCGAGCACGGCCAGGATCGCTTCCACGTCGTAGACCACGGACGGGTCGCCACCGTGGTGGCTCCAACGGCGCTCGGCCACCCACGCCCACACGTGCACGGGCCGGCACTGATGGCAGGTGCCGTGCTCGGCGGTGAGGCAGTCGGGTCCGACCTGCTGGTTGAGTCCGGCGATCTCGGCGGGGGTGCGGCGGTGGTGCCCCACCACGGCCCAGAACTTCTCGTCGGGGATCCGGGTGAGGTCCGAACACAGACAGGCCAACGACTCCCGCGCCCGAGCCACGTCGTAGTAGAAGTCCGGCCTCGACCAGGGCGGGACCCGGTGCTGGGCGTGCAACGCCTCGATGACGGCCTGTTCCTGTGCGTGGGCGATCTCGGCCGCGGTGCGCGGCGATGTGTCCGCGGCGGAGCGCCAGAGGCTGTCGAAGAGGGTCGCGCCCTCAGTGCAGGCCTGGCGGACCAGCAGCGTGCCGATGTCCGAGGAGTAGCGCTGGCACCAGAGCGCCCCGGAGAGCCGCTCGTAGACCCGCCCGTCGTCCAGGGTGAAGCTCTTCTGGTCGGCTGTCACGACCACACGGCGGGTGATGGGTTCACCGGTGGCTCCGGTGCGCGCGGGGATGACCACCGCGCGGGCACCGGCGTACACCGCACCGCCCTGGTTCAGTCTCCGCCGTTCGTCCATCGATCGGTGTCCTGGCCTCAGCGGGTCGGCCGGCGGCGCCGGCCGCGGAACCGGACGGCGCGGCGGGCGCGGGCTCCGGTCCGGGTGCGGCCCGGAACGGGGACGTCGCACGAGGTCTCGATGGGCGTCCCCGCGCTGTCCCCGCGCCACTGGTGGTCGATCTGCTGGTCGCGCAGCCCGGGATCGGGGTCGCGGATCGTCCGCTCGGTGTCCGCGCCGTGGATCAGCACGACGCCCGACGCGCACGGATGGGTGGCGGGTTCAGCGGCCAGGGGGTGCTCCTCGTGGAGTCGGTGGCAGCGAGCGACGGGTTGGCCCGGTGCCTGCTGGTCGAACCGTAACAGCCGCCGGGGACGAGGCGAGGGGCCTTGGGGGTGCGGAGAATGCGCGTGTCGTCGGCTGTTCGGGAGATGGCGCGCAACACATCCAGGCGCACGGGAGCAGAGACGTCGTGGACGGGGCCGGGCCGGCGCGGGGAGGTGGCGGCGAAGAGCGACTGCCGCCCCGTCGCCTCGCCCTCCTGTGCGCAGCGGGCGGGAGGAGGAACGCCGTGCCGAACGAGTGGACCTCCAGCCGCGGCGGCCGCGCGGAACGCGACGGGCGTCGCGGGCGCGGGGCCCGTCACGAGGGAGGCCGGTGGTTCTCCCCGGCGAGAGTGCTCACGCGGTCCCCTGCGGCGTCCATGCCCAGCGAGGCGAGGACCGCGGGCGCCGCCATCCACCGGCGCGGATGGGTCGCTCCGCGTCCGACCAACCAGCGCTCGAGCCTCGCGTCGATCCGCAGCGAGGCGGCCTGGATCCCGCAGGTCGCCGCGCCGAGGCTCAGCAACAACGCCGCCCGCGCCGCCACCGGCAACCGCTGCGCGGAGACGGGCACCCCGTCGGTCGGGGACCGGGGCTCGGTGCCGGAGTCGACGGACTCGTCGTCGCCCGTGCTCCGGGAGAGTGCCCACGCCCCTGCGGCGACCACCAGAACTCCCGGCACCACGACGTAGGCGGCGCGCACCCGAGGGGACCAGCCGGACGGACAGATGAGCGTCAACGCCCCGGCGGCTGCGGAGCCGGTCAGGGAGAGCACCAGATCGTTCATGGTTCTACGGTACGTGCCGCATCCCGGGTCGTCACCCGGGGCAGGCCCTCCCGGCGAGGTGGGTTCGCGGGTGGTCGCGGCAGACGGCGTGGCGGCCGCGCCTTTACCGCGGCGGACGACGCGTCCGACGGGGCACTCCCGCGCCTGGCTCGGCCACCTGACCGGCGTTCCTGGCCCCCCGGCGGACGACACCGACGACCCGCGGGGGCGCCCTGGTTCCGGAGGATCCTGGCGCTCACTCGCTCGCCGAGCCCGCCCTCAGCATCCGCCGGCCCATTTCCCGCAGGACCGCGGCGAACTCGGGCGGGCCCAGGACCTCCAGCTCGAAGCCCGTGCGCACCAGGTGCAGGGCGATCTCGAACAGGTCGTCTCCGCCGGCCTCGAGCAGGCACGCGGCGGGGCCGTCAGCCGTGAGTCTTGCGGCCTGCGGCGGGATGACATCCTCGGCGCGGTCCAGTGGCACCAGCAGGCGCACCCGCACGGCGTGCTCGTAGGCCCCCGCGGTGACCGACCGGCGCACGTGCTCCTCGACATCGGGCACCGCGCGCGGGACGAACCGGAACGTGGTGGCCCGCCCGGCGTGGATCCGGTCCAGCCGGAACGTGCGCCAGTCCGCCCGGTCCAGGTCCCAGGCGAACAGGTACCAGCGCCGGCCCAGCGACAGCACCCGGTACGGCTCGATCCGCCGTCCGGCCCGCCGGCCGTCCCGGGTCTCGTAGTCCAGCCGCACCAGCCGTTGTGCCCGCACGGCCCGGGTCAGCAGGACCAGGACGTCCGCGTCCACGCCCGGTCCGGCCGGGACGACGACGTCGACCCCTCCGGCCACAGCCGCGACCTCCTCGCGCAGCCCCGGTGGCATCACCTGGTCCAGCGTCGTGAGCGTGCGCAGCGCGGCCTCTCCCAGTCCGTCGATCCCCGAGGCCGCCGCCAGCCGCAGCCCCACGGCCGCGGCCACCGCCTCCTCCGGCTGGAGCAGGAGGGGCGGGAGCCGGCGCCCCGGCCCCAGACGGTAGCCGCCGCCGGGTCCCCGGCCGGCGGGCACGGGATAGCCCAGCTCCCGGAGCCGGTCGACGTCCCGGCGCACGGAGCGCACCGTGACGCCCAGCTCCGCCGCCAGCTCGGGCCCGCTCCACACCGGGCGGGACTGCAGCAGGGAGAGCAGTCGCAGCACACGGCGCGTCGGATCCGTCATGGCACCAGTCTTCACCGAGCAGCGGACAGGATCTGTCCGCTCTGGGGCAGACACTGGACCCGATCCGGGAACTCCGCCCGAGATCCTTGACCAGGAAGGAACCGCCATGACCGACCTCGACGTCGCCGCCTGCGCCGCCGACCAGATCCACTGGCACTGGACCCACCAGCTGCGACCCCGCCTCACCGGCCTGACCGACGACGAGTACCTCTTCGACCCGACCGGAGGGTCCGCGTGGACGGTCCATCCCTGGACGGAGCGGCGCACCCCGATGCAGGCGGGCAGCGGGGAGTTCGTGGTGGACTTCGCCCTGCCCGAACCGGTGCCCGCGCCGTTCACGACCATCGCCTGGCGGATGGCGCACGTCGTCGTCGGCGTGCTCGCGGCGCGCAGCCACGGGCACTTCGCCGGTCCGGAGGCCTCCTACGAGAACTGGGCGTACGCCGGTACCGCGGAGGGGGCGCTGGCTCAGCTCGATCGCGAGTTCGCCCGCTGGACGACCGGGGTGCACTCGCTCTCGGCGGCGGACCTGGCACGCCCGTGCGGCCCGCAGGAGGGCCCCTACGCGGACCTGCCGATGCTCGCCCTGGTGCTGCACATCAACCGGGAGCTGATCCACCACGGCGCGGAGCTCGCCCTGCTGCGCGACCTGTACGCCCACACCCGCTGAACCACCCGGCCTGCACGCCCCGATCCGAGCCCCACGACACCGCAGGAGCCCACCATGCCCTTCCTCACTCCCACCGTCACCGACGAGCGCGACGCCCTGGCGACCTTCGCGAGCCAGCAGATCCGCCAGGTCGCCACCACCCTCCAGGGCCTCGACGCCGATCAGCTCCGGGCCACCCCCTCGGCGAGCGCCATGAGCCTGGGGGCACTGGCCCGGCACGTCCTGTTCATCGGCGGCAACGGTCCGTTCGCCGTGCTCACGGATCCCGGACGGACTCCGGCGGAACCGCTGGACGGCGCCGGCTACGCGGCCGGCGCCGTCCTGCCGGACGCCGTGCTGCCGGAGGACACCGCCGAGTCCCTGCGCGCCGCGCTGCACGCGCTCGCCGACCGCGTCGAGGCCGGGCTGCGCACCGCGGACCCGGAGGCCCGCATCCCTGTCCCGGAGGCCCCGTGGTTCCCGCAGGACCTGGGCAGCTGGCCCGCCCGGTGGGTGGCGCTGCACATGGTCGAGGAGAACGGCCGGCACGCCGGGCACGCGGACATCCTCCGCGAGTCTCTCGACGGGAAAACCGCCTACGAGCTCAACGCCCTGGCGGACGGGGAGCAGTGGAGCCCGGAGAGCTGACCGGCGGGGGCGGTGTCCGCACTCGTCGTCACCTCCGACGTCGTGCCGGGCTCCGCCGACGACGCGGCTGCTCGTCGTCCGCGGGGCGTCCGGTCCCGGCCTCCGGGTCCTCCGGCGGCGGGACGTCGTCCTGCGCGTCCTCGGGCGGCGTGTCCGCACGCCGGTTGTTCTCGTCGGTGGCGGCGGTCAGCCAGTTCTCGTCGCGGACGCCCAGTCCCTCCTGGCTCGTCTCCGCGTAGGCCTCGTTGCGGTCCGCGGGCTCGGGGTAGCGGTCCATGTCCGGCTCCTGTGCTGCTCGACGATGATGGCCCGATTCTAGGCCCGGATCCTGGCGCTCCGCGCCCCGGCCTCCTCGCGAGCCCGTGTACGACGCCGGCACCGCCCGGCAGTGCTCGTCCGCGTGCCGGACCCGGCCCGGGCGTCTGCTCAACCGCCCTCGAGGAGCCGGCGCAGCGTCAGGGCGTTGCGCACCGCGTGGCCGTCACCGTCGTTGTTGAAGTACGCGTAGACCTCGCGGCCGCCGTGGTGCCACTCCCGGATCCGGTCCGCCCACCATGCCAGGTCCGTGTCCGGGTAGGAGCCCGCGTAGAGGTGGTGGTGGTCGGGGCCGTGGAAGCGGACGTAGACGAACGGGGCGGTGGCCTCGAGGACGCAGGGCAGCCCGGCCCCGCTCATCACGCAGTACGCCGCGCGGTGGCGCCGGAGCAGCTCGAACACCTCCGGGTGCACCCAGCTGTCGTGGCGGAACTCCACCGCGACCGGCAGCCAGTCGGGCAGACCGGCCAGGAACCAGTCGAGGCGCACGTCGTCGCGGGCCTGCGCCGGCGGGAGCTGGACGAGCAGCACCCCGCGTCGGTCCCGCAGCTCGTGCCAGGACTCGGCGATGCGCCGGCTCCAGGTCTCGGGCGCGTAGAGCTTCTTCGCGTGCGTCAGTCCACGGGGTGCCTTCACCGTCATCCGGAAGCCATCCGGCAGGCGCCGGTTCCAGCCGGCGAAGGTGCTGCTCCGCGGCCAGCGGTAGAAGCTGGCGTTGAGCTCCACGGTGGAGAAGACCCGGGTGTAGAGCTCCAGGCGTCTCGCCGGAGCCGTGCCCGGAGGATAGAGGACGTGCTCCCAGTGGTCGTAGCTCCACCCGGAGGTGCCGATGTGCCAGCCCATGGGTTCCAGGCTAGCGGTGCCGAGCGCCCGCTCCGGAGGGCGCCTGCGCTGGCCCGGGACCCGGGGGCCCGGACCGGGGAGGGCGTCAGGAGGTGACGTCCCGGTCGTCCTCGCGGCCGTGCCGGTCGACGACCGCCCAGAACAGGTCCTCGGGGATCGCCTCGAGGTCGGGGTGCAGGGCGGCGAGCTCGTCGATGATGGCGGCCACGTCGTAGTGGGCGTGCACGTCGCCGCGCCGTGCCAGCCGGTTCGAGGAGATCAGCCCCTCGACGTAGGCGGCGTGGTCGGAGTCGGTGAAGGTGCTCAGCACCGCGTCGGCCCACAGCTGCTCGAACGCCGGGTGGCCCTCGGTGACGAGCCGGGTCGGGGCGTGCGCGCCGTCGAGCTCGGCGGGGTCGGCGGTCGCGGCGTCCCACACCAGTCCGGTGGCCTTGGCGAACCGGGTGCCGTCGTCGACCGTGACGGCCCGGTCGGTCTCGTCGACGACGGTGTGCCGCTCGGTGCGCAGGACGGGGCCACCGCGGACCACCACGGCACGAGTGCCGACGCCGGTGGCGCCGCCGGGGTGGTGGTGCCGGCTCACGGAGGCCTCCTCGGGTCCTGCGGTGCGGTGGCGGCCGATCCGCCTGGTGCCAGAACGTAGCAGTCCGCGCAGACCGCCGGAAGCCTCCGGGAACGCGCACGGCGCCGCCGGAGGAGCTCCGGCGGCGCCGACGGTGCGGGGTGGACCGCGGCTCAGCCGCCGAGCAGCACCGCGCGGACCAGGTCGAAGAACATGCCGAGGATGGCCGTGAAGTTGGGGTTGAAGAACGCGTCGAACTCGCCGACCAGTCTGATCATGACAGTTCCTTCCGAGGGTGGGGGGTGCCCGGGCCGGGCGGCAACCCGGCCCGCAGCTCAGTCTACCGAGCGCGTTCCCGTTCGCACATGGCCTTTCGGCCAGATCGCGACTCGGATCGCCCGGACGCCGGGAGCCGTCAGGGAGTGCGAGTTCCGGCGGCGAGGGAGCGGCGTGTCCGACGCACGCGCTGCTCCCGTTCCCCTCCATCACCGGAGGCGCCCGTGGCCGAGGCGAGGCTGCACTCAGGACATGTCGTGCGATTCCTCCCGGATGCGCGCCGAGTGCACGCCCGCGCCCCGGTCCGTACGCTGGAACGCGTCGGCGCACGACCGGAGGAGGCCCCGTCATGCCGCAGGAACCGGATCCCCGTCCGCGGCTGATCGGGTTGCACGGGCGCAAGCAGTCGGGCAAGGACACGTGCGGCGACCGACTCGTGCTCGCGCACGGCTACGCCCGGGTGGCCTTCGCGGACCCGTTGCGGCTGTTCCTCACCGAGCTGGACCCCCTCGTGGGCGTCCGGGACGGCAGGCCCCTGCGGCTCGCCACGGTGCTGGCGGAGGCGGGCGGGGACTGGGGCCTGCTCAAGGACGAGGCGCGGGAGCCGGTGCACCGGGAGATCCGGACGCTGCTGCAGAAGGTGGGCAACGAGGCGGGCAAAGCCGTCTTCGGGGAGACGGTGTGGGCGGACCGCGGTCTGGAGACGGCCCGGCGGCTGGGCGGGCCGGTCGTGTTCACGGACGTGCGCTTCGACGTCGAGGCCGAGGCCATCACGGCCGCCGGGGGCGGGGTGGTGCACGTGGTGCGCCCCGGGGCGCACGCCCCGGACGACCCGCACCCCTCCGAGGCCGGCATCGACCCGCGCTGGATCACCGCCGTCCTCGTCAACGACGGGACGGTCGAGCAGCTCTGGGCGAAGGTCGACGCCCTGGTGCTCAGCCGGCCCGGTGTCCCGGGGTGAGCCCCACGAGTTCGGGGCTGCGCTGCCACAGGGTGTCCGCGAGCGCGTCGTCGGCCGCGCGGGACGGGGCGCGGGCCGGTCTCTTCTTCTCGTAGTAGCCCCCGGAGCCCCAGTCCCGGCCCGCGGCGCCGTCGGCCAGCCACACCAGGGTCTCCGCGCCCTGCTCCGGGGTGATCATGAGCCGCCGGCCCAGGCGCGTGCGGTACAGGAAACGCAGGGCGGTGGTGGTGCCCGAGGCGAAGTTCGTCGCGACGCCCCCGGGGTGGAAGGCCGCGGCCGTCAGGCCGAGCGGCCCGTACCGGCGGTCGAGACCGCGGGTGAAGAGGATGTTGGCGAGCTTCGTGTCCCCGTAGGCCCGCTGCGGGGACCAGCGCCGGTGGTCGACGAGGGTCTCCGGGGAGAGGCGGCCGAGGTGGGCCGCGACGCTGGACGTGGTGAGCACCGCGGCACCGTCCGCCAGGAGCCTGTCCAGCAGCAGGTGGGTCAGCAGGAAGGGCGCCAGGTGGTTGACCTGCCACGTCAACTCGTGCCCGTCGGGCGTGAGCTCGCGGCGGTCGAAGATCCCGCCGGCGTTGTTGACCAGGACGTCGATCCGCGGGACGGACGCCTGCAGCTCCCGGGCGAGCCGGCGCACGTCGTCGAGCCGCGCGAAGTCCGCGGTGAAGTGCCGGACCCCGAGCGGACCGGCCACCGCCGCCGTCTTCTCCCCCGAACGGCCGACGACGACGACGTCGTGGCCCCGTGCCGTCAGCTCCCGGGCGGCCGCGGCGCCGATGCCGTCGCTCGCGCCGGTGATCACGACCGTGCGCCGGCCGTTCCGCTGCCCGTCGTGCCGGTCGGCGCCCACATCGGTGCGCTGCTCGTCGTGCTGGTCCATGGAGACCTCCTCGGTCGTGCCGGAATCCCGGTCAGCATAGCGACGCCTCCTGGGCAGTCGGGCGGAATAAGCACGCGGGCGGACTCGTTGCGGCACGCATGACGGACAACACCCGGACCACCGCCCGAGCTGTTCCCGGCACCATCGACCTCCGGGACCTCGGCACCGTCCGCCGGCTCGGCTTCGGCGCCATGCGCATCGTCGGCGAGGGAGTGTGGGGCGAGCCCGCCGACCGGGCGAATGCCCTGCGCGTGGTGCGCCGGGCCGTCGAGCTCGGCGTCGACTTCATCGACACCGCCGACGCCTACGGCCCCGACGTCAGCGAGCAGATCATCGCCGAGGCCCTGCACCCGTACCCCGAGGGCGTGCGCGTCGCAACCAAGGTGGGCTTCGCCCGCACCGGGCCGAGGAAGTGGATCCCGCTGGGCCGGCCCGAGTACCTCCGCCAGCAGACGGAACTGAGCCTGCGCAAACTCCGGGTGGACACCCTCGACCTGCTCCAGCTCCACCGCGTGGACCCGGCCGTCCCGGCCGAGGAGCAGTTCGGCGTCCTGCGGGAGCTCCAGCAGGAGGGCAAGGTCCGGGCCCTGGGCCTGTCGGAGGTGACGGTCGAGCAGCTCGTGACCGCGGGGCGGCACTTCACCGTCTCCACGGTGCAGAACCGCTACAACGTCACCGACCGCACCTCCCAGGACGTCCTGGACCACGCCACGGAGCACGGCATCGGGTTCATCCCCTGGGCCCCGATCTCCGCGGGAGAGCCGGCCCGCCCCGGCGGACCCGTCGACCGGGCCGCCCAGCGGCTCGGCGCCACCACCGCCCAGGTCGCCCTGGCCTGGCTGCTCCGGCACTCCCCGGTGCTCATGCCCATCCCCGGCACCGCCTCCCTCGAGCACCTGGAGGAGAACATGGGCGCCGCGGACCTCGAGCTCGACGACGCCACGTACGAGGAGCTCACCGCCGCGCACTGACCCGCCCCGGTCACCCGGACAGACACCACCCGGACAGACACCACAGTCGAGGAGCTACCCATCATGGCCCGTGTTCTGATGATCGTCACGGCGGCCGACTCCCTCACCATGCGGGACGGCACCGAGCACCCCACCGGCTTCTGGGCGGAGGAGCTCGTCGTCGCCCATCGGGCGCTGCGCCGGGCCGGGCACACGGTCGACATCGCCACCCCCGGCGGGCGCCGGCCCACCGTCGACGAGGCCAGCTTCACCCCGGACATGACCGGAGGCCAGGAGCGGGCCGACGAGTTCCGCGCCTACCTCGAGGAAATCGATGCAGAGATCGCCGCGCCCCGTTCCCTGGCCGACGTCGACGAGCACGACTACGACGCCCTGGTCCTGCCCGGCGGCCACGGCCCCATGGCGGACCTCGTCAACGACCCCTCGCTCGGCCGGATCCTGTCCTCCTCGGACCGGGCCGGTCGGCTCATCGCCCCGTTCTGCCACGGCCCCGCCGCCCTGCTCAGCGCCCAGGACGACGGGACGTTCCTCTTCGCGGGCCGGAGACTGACCGCCTTCACCAACGAGGAGGAGATCGGTGGCGGTACCGGGGAGAACACCCCCTGGTTCCTGGAGACGGTCCTGCGGGAGAAGGGAGCCGTCGTGGAGACCGGCCCCGCGTGGTCCAGCCACGTCATCCGCGATGCCAACCTGATCACCGGGCAGAACCCCCAGTCGAGTCAGGCGGTCGCCGACATCCTCGTGGAGGCGCTCGCCGAGTGACCCGGAGTGGCCGGGCGGGGGGAACGTGGCGTGGTCGCCGACGCCGTGCGCTGCGGGCGGGCGCGGGAACCGACGGTCTCAGGCGCTGACGGCCGCCTGCCGGGCCAGCGCCAGGGCGCGGGCGGCGACCACGGCGTCCCGGAAGTCCGGGAACGTGCTGCGGACGGGGCTGCCGCCGTCGGCCGGGACGAACGTCATGGCCCACCGGTGCCGGCGGAACCGGTGGAAGGGCACGGCGGCGATCTCGACGGAGGGCAGGGCATCGGGACTGTGGTCGATCACAGCGGGACCTTTCGGGGGGTCAGGTCGGGGGTGTGCAGAGTTTGCTCCGGGCGGACCGGGGGATCCGCGGGCCGGGGCGGCCCTCGGGGCCCACGGTACCGGGCGTCCGACCGGCCCGCGGATCTCCCGGTCCGTGTCGGGGACCGGCAGGTATGATCAGCACACTGATCGAGTGAGGAGACCCATGTTCACCCCCGAAGTGGCCGACGGCGTCCACCGCATCGCCCACGCCCACGTCAACTGCTACCTGATCGAGGACGAGGACGGCGTCACGCTCGTGGACGCCGGCCTGCCGAGCATGTGGCCCATGCTGCTGGCGGGACTCGAGGAGCGCGGGCGGCGCCCCGACGAGGTCAGGGCGCTCGTGCTGACGCACGCGCACTTCGACCACGTGGGCTTCGCCCGCCGCGCGCAGGAGGAGTGGCAGCTGCCCGTGTACGGGCACCCGGACGACGCACGGCTGGCCGCGCACCCGTACCGGTACCGGCCCGAGCGCAACCGGTTCGTCTACCCGTTCACCCACCCGCGGTCCCTGCCGCTGCTCGGCCGCATGGCGGCGGCCGGGGCCCTCGCGGTCAAGGGCGTGCGCGACCTGCGCCCGCTCGAGGCCGGCGCGGCCCTCCCGGTCCCGGGTCGGCCCGTGGTGGTGCACACTCCGGGCCACACGGACGGGCACTGCGTCCTGGATCTGCCGGACCGGGACACCGTGCTCAGCGGGGACGCGCTCGTGACGCTGGACCCCTACACCGGCCGGCGCGGTCCGCAGATCGTCGCCGCGGCCGCGACCAACGACTCCGCCGTGGCCCTCGAGTCCCTCGACGCGGTGGCCGCCACCGGGGCGCGCACCGTGCTGCCCGGTCACGGGGAGCGCTGGACGCAGGGAGCCGAGGCCGCGGCCCGGCACGCCCGCGAGGTGGGCGCCCACTGAGCGGGGCCTGAAGGACCCGCGGAACGGGCCCGGGACGGCCGCGGCCGTCCCGGGCCCGCCGCGTGCGGTGGGGTTATTCCTTGTGGAGCTTGTCCTGGATGGTGCCGGCGGCCTTCTCCACCCGGTTGGGGATCTC